>NZ_BAABEP010000011.1:0-68273 GCF_039540215.1 Streptomyces tremellae | reverse complement strand
GGGGGTGGCCGAACGGCCCAGCCCGTGCACCGAGGGGGTGGCCGAACGGCCCAGCCCGTGCACCGAGGGGGTGGCCGAACGGCCCAGCCGCAGGTACGAGGGCCCGTCCACGGCGTGCAGGGCGCGCACGGCGGGCCCGATCTCGGCGGCGTCCGCCGGCACCACGACCGCCAGATCCATCAGGGCCCTGGCCACGGCCAGATCCTCCAGCGCGTAGTGGCTGTTGCCGAAGTGCGCCGCGGACAGACCGCCGTGGGTGGCGACGATCCGGACCGGCAGCCGGTGGCCCACGATGTCCGCCTTGAGCTGCTCGGCGGCCCGCAGGGTGGCGAAGGCGGCCATCGTGTGCGCGTACGGCCGGTAGCCGCGCGAGGCGAGGCCCGCCGCGATGCCGAACATGTTGGCTTCGGCGATGCCGACGTTGACGTACCGGTCGGGAAAGCGGGCGCCGAAGGTGGACTCCAGCCCTCCGGTGTCCGAGTCGAGGCAGATCACCCGCTCGTCGACGGCGGCGAGGGCGAGCAGCGCTTCCCGGTAGAGCCTGCGCGGGTCCGCGGGCGGTGAGTCGGCGGGCCTCGGGTCGTCCGGCTCCGGGCCGGCCGCTGGGGCCGTCACGCCGGTGCCTTCGCGTCCAGGGCGGCGAGCGCCCGCCGTACGAGCGCGGGGCGCAGGGTCGCGTAGTGGCTGGAGGCCCGGCCCTCAAGGAAGGGCACGCCACGGCCCTTGACCGTTTCGGCGACGACCGCCACCGGCCGTCCGGCGGGCTCGCCCAGCGCCTTCCCCAGGGCGCCGAGGTCGTGTCCGTCCACGGTGCGGGCCAGCCAGCCGAACGCGGTGAACTTGTCGGCCAGCGGTTCGAGCGCCACGCAGTCCTCCGTGGGGCCGGTGATCTGCAGTGCGTTGCGGTCCACGACGGCGACCAGGTTGTCGAGCGCCCGGTGCCCGGCGTACATCGCCGCTTCCCAGACGCTGCCCTCCTGCAGTTCGCCGTCGCCCAGCAGCACGTAGACGCGGCCCGTGCCGTCGCCCAGCCGTTCGGCCAGGGCGAGACCGATGCCGAGACTCAGGCCATGGCCGAGGGAGCCCGTGGCGAACCCGACGCCCGGCAGGCCCTGCGGGGGGTGCCCGAACAGGCGGCTGCCCGGCCGCGTGTAGCCGGCCAGCTCCTCCGCGTCGATCCGCCCGGCGGCTGCCAGGGCCGCGTACAGGGCGGGTGCCGCGTGCCCCTTGCTGAGCACGAAGGCGTCCCGCTCGGCCATCACCTCGAAGTAGAGCGAGGTCAGGATGTCCACGCAGGACAGGCTTCCGCCCACGTGCGCGCCGTGCGGGCCGCCGGCCATGCGCACGACCTCGCGGCGCAGACCGTGCGCCACGGCACGCAGATCCTTCCCCCCGTCGGTCTCCCGCCGCATGTCAGTCTCCCGCCACGTCGTGTCGCCAGTCGCGGGCGGGTTGCGCCCGGGCCATCCGCCGCACCAGGCCGAGGTGCTCCCAGACCTTCTCGAACCCGTCGGCATACGCCGCGAGGGCGGCGGCCGCGTTCGGGCCGAGGTGGCGCCGCTGCAGGCAGAGCGTGCCGTCCACGGTGGCGCAGCTGACGGGGTGGGTGGCCGCGACCTGCTCCAGGGAGGTCTCGCCGCGGAACGCCGGATGCGCGGGCAGCGGGGCCACCTGGTACTGCGACACGGGCACGCCCTCCGCGCGCAGGACGCGGTGCAGCGCCCGACGCACGGCGGCGGGCGGTACGCCGGCGAGGTCCAGCTCCTCGGGGACGATCCGCAGCCTGACGATGTGCCAGGCATGGGTGCGGTCGGCGGGCACATACGGCACCCGCAGTCCGGGCAGCCGGTCCAGCCGGTCGAGGAACGCGACGACGGCGTGCTCGCGGGCCTTGGCGTAGGCGGGCAGCCGCGCCAGCTGCGACCGGGTGAAGGCGGCCTGCACCGGGCCGATCCGGGCGTTGAGGCCCGGACGGTGTGCCAGGTAGCTGCGGGTGCGCGCGGGTGGCCGCTCCCCGAAGTTCCGCAGCGCCACCGCCGCTCGGTACAGCGACGCCGAGTCCGTCGTGACGAGTCCGCCTTCGCCGCACGTCGGCAGGTTCTTGCTGGGGTGCAGACTGAAGCAGCCGAGCGCGCCGAGCGCTCCCGTCGCGGTGCCCCGCCAGGCCGCGCCGTGCGCCTGGGCCGCGTCCTCGACGACGGGCAGTCCCCGCCGGGAGGCCACCTCAAGCAGTGCCCCCATGCCGGCCGGCAGGCCGTGCAGGTGCACCGGCAGCACGGCGGCGGTACGGGGACCGAGAGCGTCGCGGGCCCGCGCCGGGTCCATCGTGAACGTGTCGGGCTCGATGTCCGAGAACACCGGAACACCACCGCACTGACGGACCGCGTGCGCGGTCGCGTTCATGGTGAGCGCGGGCACCACCACCTCGTCGCCCGGACCGATCCCGAGGGCGCCCAGCGCGATCTGCAGGGCCGCCGTCCCGGAGGATACGGCGACGCAGTGGGCGGTCCCGACCTGGTCGGCCCACGCCCGTTCCAGCGCGGGCACCTCGGTCTCGCCCGCCGCGGTGGAGGTGAGCCTGCCGCCGCGCAGCACGTTCAGCACGGCCTGTTCGTCCTCCGCCGTGACCACAGGCCACGGTCCGCCGTCCACGCCCGCCGGGACCGCGCGCGGTCCGCCCAGCAGCGCCAGCGCGCTCATCGCGGACCTCCGGCGAGCCGCTCCAGGTGCGTCAGGCAGTGTTCCCAGGCCAGGACCAGGTTCTCGCCCCGCGCCAGCAGGTGCCGCGGGTCGGGCAGCCGGTCCACCGTCCCGTGGGCCGCCGCCATCCGCAGTCCCGTCCATCCGTGGGCCACCCGGTCCACCCACCGGCCGGCCTCGGCGAGTTCCGGACGCCGCAGCGCGCGGGCCGCGCGGGTCAGGAACCCGGCGTGCAGGGCCGCCTCGGCCTGCGCGGGCCAGCCGAGCACGTAGACCTCGCGCAGCACCCCGGGACCCTGCTCGGCGACCCGGTCCGGCAGGGCGCGCAACAGTGCGGTGAGGGCCGAGGGCCCGTGCCCTGGCGCCCGCAGCGCGATCGTGTTGCCGTGGACGACCTCGCGCAGCCAGGGCCAGGTCAGGGGCGGCTGCGGGCCGGTCGGGCGCACTTCGAGCCAGCGCCAGGCCGGACTGCTGCCCGCGAAGAACGGATCGCTCGCATCCTCGACGCTGATGCTGCCCCGCGCCTCCTCCAGCACTCCGCGGGGCAGGGGGCCGCGAAACGCCGGCGGCATGGGGTCGGTGACGTCGTAGGTGTCGCTCTCGGCGTCGTGTCCTGTGACCACCAGCAGGTGGGCCGCGTGCACGTCGTGGTAGGCGGGGCGGAAGGGCAGGTGGAAGTTGTTGACGGCGGCGACCACCGGCACGCCCCGGGCCAGCGACGCCACCAGCTCCCGGTGGGCGTCGGCCGGCCCTGCGGGGCGGTGCCAGCGCAGCCGCACCGGGTGGTGGAGGCAGAGGAGGTCTTCGAGCGCGTCGCCCGCGGGGTGGTAGTACTCGACCGGTTCGACCGGTCCGGCGGGCGCCCGGAACCGCCAGCCGGCGCCCAGTGCCCGCACCGGGTCCCAGCCCGCCCGCTCCAGCACGTGGCCGATGTCGATCTGCAGGCAGCTGCACAGGTCGTCGTACCAGTCGACGGACCACTCGGCGCGTTCGGCGACCGGCGCCGTCACCGCACACACTCCAGCGACACGGCGAAGACGTGCAGCGCGGGGTTGTCGGGCAGGCGCAGCCCGCACACGGGTTCCCGGCGGGTGACCGGGACCCGCACCGCCCACAGCCGGCCGCCGAGGTTCTCCTGGCGGTGGTGCGGATAGAGCAGCGCGTCGGAGCGGGCGGCGAGCAACTCCCCGAAGTGCGCCCGCGCGGGCAGGAAGTCCGACACCCGGAGCCACTCCGGGTCGGTCGCGCCGGAGGCGTAGTGCACGAACGCCGTCTCCTCGCAGCGGCGTTCTGAGGTGGCGAGCAGATGCAGCCAGTCGGCGGTCGTCCGCGGCAGTGCCAGGTACTGGCCGGCGCAGCGGATGTTGTCCGGCTCGGCGCCGCCGCCGGGGACTCCCCTGAAGGGGATGCCGCCGACGGTGAGCCCGTCGTGGGGCAGCACCTCGGCGGGCAGGCTGTTGCCCCAGACGTTCAGCATGCCGCGGTGCAGAGTCTTGTCCGTGGTGAGGGCGATGTTGTTCCGATACGGCGTCAAGTCGACGGTCACCACGGAATGAGTGCGCTCGGCCTCGGTCGACGCGGATTCAGTCACGGTCCCACTCTCGTCGATTGAAGTGTGTGACGGTCCGATTGTGTTAGCGTCTTTGTAGAGTCTCTGTCGAGTCCTGACCCTAGTTGCAGACTCTACGGGAGGCAACTTATGACTGCATGCCCTGAATGCCGGGGAGCGGTTTCCGTGCCCGACGACGTCATGGCCGCCGAAATCGTCGTGTGTGGCGAGTGCTCCAGCGAGCTGGAGGTGGTGGCGGTGGCGCCGACCGTGCTCGCCCGGGCCCCGGAGGTCGAAGAGGACTGGGGAGAGTGAGCGACGACGGACAGTGCGCGGCGCGACCGTTCGCGCTCGTCGCGACCCGCGTCCGCATCGAGGAACGGATGCTGTTCGACGCCTTCCGCCGCCGGGGTGTCGCGTATGAGCACGTCGACGACCGCTCCATCGTCTACCGGGTCGGCGGACCGCCGCCGCCCTGGCGTGCGGTGCTCAACCGCGCGCTGTCCGCGATCCGCCGGGCCGAGGTGAGCCGGTGGTGTGCGGCGGCGGACGTCCCGGTGGTCAACTCACCCGAGACGCTGGCATGTTGCGACAACAAGATCGCCACTTCACTGGCGTTGCACCGGGCGGGCGTGCCCACCCCGGACACCGTGGTCGCCCTGGACGCGGCGGGCGGCGGCCGGGCCGTCGCCGAGGTCGGCTACCCGGCGGTGGTCAAGCCGGTCAACGGCTCATGGGGCCGCGCGCTGGCACGGGTGGGGGACGCGGACGCGGCGGAGGCGGTCTTCGCGCTGCGCGCCGAAATGGCCTCACCGGTACAGAAGCTCGGCTACACGCAGGAGTTCCTGTCCGGGCGGGACCTGCGGGTCCTCGTCGTCGGCGGGCGGGCGGTCGCCGCGGTCGTCCGTGAGGCGGACCACTGGGTGCGCAACACCGCTCGCGGCGCGCGGTCCACCGCTCACGCGCTCGACCCGGAACTCGCCCGCCTGGCCGAGCGGTCCGCCGCCGCGGTCGGCGGCGGTGTCCTCGGCGTGGATCTGCTGGAGGACGCCGCGGGGAACCTTCGCGTACTGGAGGTCAACGGTGCCGTGGAGTTCCACGGTCTGGCCGACGCGCACCCGGACCTGCCCGTCGCCGATCTGATCGTGGACCACCTCCTCGACGCGACCACGGGAGCGGCCTCATGAAGGCAACCGTGCTCGGTGCCGCCGGCTACGTGGGCGGCGAACTGCTGCGGCTCGCCCTCGGGCATCCCGAACTCGACGTCGTGCAGGCGACTTCCCGCCGGCACGCGGGCCGCCCGGTCGGGCTGGTCCACCCTCATCTCCGCCACCACGCCGGCCTCCTCTTCACGGAGCCGGACACCCTGGAACCCGTCGACGTCCTGTTCTCCGCTCTGCCCCGCGGTGAACTGGCCCGTGTCCACGATCGGATCACCTCCGCGGCGCGGACCGTGGTGGACCTCGGCCCGGACTTCCGCGACCCCGAAGGGCCGGGCGGCGCGCACTACGTCACCGGGCTGCCCGAGCTGTACCGGAGCGCCCTCGCCGGCGCGACCCGCATCAGCGTGCCGGGGTGCATGGCCACGGCCGCGGCGGTTGCGATCCGGCCCCTGGCCGCGGCGGGCCTGACGCGGGACGACGCCGTCGTCGACGCCCGTACCGGCTCAAGCGGCGCGGGTGCCGAGCCGAGCCCGGCCACCCATCACCCGGAGCGACAGCACGCGATGCGGATCTACAAGGCCACCGGGCACCGTCACGAACGGGAGATCGCCCGGCTGTGCGGTGTACGGGCGCGGATGACGGTGACCGCCGTGCCGCTCGTCCGCGGGGTGCAGGTGGTCGCCCATCTGCGTCCACCGCGTCCGGTCGCACGGGCCGAGGTGTGGTCGGCCTTCCGGGACGCCTACGCCGACGAGCCGTTCGTCCGGCTGGTCGCGCACCGCAGCGGGCTGCACCGGCTGCCCGACCCGCAGTTCCTGTGCGGCGGCAACTTCGTCGACCTCGGGTTCGACGTGGACGACGACGGGCTGCGCGTCGTCGTGGTGGCCGCGCTGGACAACCTGGTGAAGGGCGCGGCCGGCGGGGCGGTGCAGAGCCTGAACGTCGCGCAGGGGTTCGAGGAACGGACCGGCCTGGAGTTTCCCGGCCTGCATCCGGTGTGAGGGGGTGACGATGGAGTCCGACAGCGCAACGCGGGCGAACGGCCTGCTGGTGGTCAAGATCGGCGGTGGCGTACGGCCCGAGCCGGTCCTGGACGACGTGGCCGCCCGAGTGGAGACGGGCGTGCCGGTGGTGCTGGTGCACGGCGGGGGGACCGAGGCGGACAGGCTCGCCGAGGCGGTCGGTCTGCCGGTGCGGACGGTGCGGTCACCGGACGGCACCCGGGGCCGCAGGACCGATGCCGCCGCCATGGACGTCGTGACCATGGCGCTGCTCGGCCGGGTGAAACCGGCCCTCGTCGGGGGGCTGCTGGCGCGGGGCGTCCGGGCCGTCGGCCTGAGCGGAGCCGACGACGGCCTGGTCACGGCCGAGCGCAAGCAGGTGATCCGCTCGGTCGAGGACGGCCGGGTCCTGCTGATCCGCGACGACCTGTCGGGGCGGATCACGTCGGTGCGGCCCGAACTGCTGCGCACGCTGCTCGGCGCCGGCCTGGTCCCGGTCGTGTCCCCGCCCGCCGCCGAAGGCGGGGGGCGGCTGCTGAACGTCGACTCCGACCAGGTCGCCGCGAGCCTCGCGGTCGCGCTGGACGCGGCGGCGCTGGTGCTCCTGACGGATGCGCCCGGTGTCCTCGCCGATCCGGAAGATCCCGCGTCAGTGATCAGGGAACTCGCGCAGGTACCGCCGGGAGCCGGCGGACGGATGCGGCACAAGGTACGGGCCGCTCTGCGGGCGCGGGCCCGGGTCCCGCAGGTGGTCGTCGCCTCCGGCCTGGTCGACCGGCCTGTCACGGCGGCGCTGACGGGCGGCGGTACGGTCGTCACGGGCCCGCCGCCCGGCACCGCCGGGCCCGTCGGGACGGACGGGGGCCGGGCATGACGTTCTCCTCCGCGTACCCCGCCTGGCTGTTGCGCGCGATGCTGTGCATCCCCTCGGTGTCCGGACAGGAAGGCCGTCTGGCCGCCTTCCTCGCCGAGCAGATGGCGGCGCTCGGCATGGACGCGCACGTGGACGCCGCGGGCAACGCGCACGGCGTGGCCGGCCCGCGGGACGCGCCGGTGATCATGCTGCTCGGCCACATCGACACGGTGCCGGGCCGGGTCCCGGTGTGCCACGTGGGCGACCTGCTCTACGGCCGGGGCGCTGTGGACGCCAAGGGCCCCATGGCCGCCATGGTCTGCGCGGCCGCCCGGGCGACAGGAGCCCGGGTGCACGTGGTCGGCGCGGTCGGCGAAGAGGTCGCCGGGTCGCGCGGCGCACGCCACCTGATGTCGACCGTCGCCCCGCCCGCCGCCGTCGTGATCGGCGAGCCCAGCGGGTGGGACGGCGTCTGCCTCGGCTACAAGGGCAGGGTCGGCGTCGAGTACGAGACCAGCACTCCGCCGCTGCACACCAGCAGCCCCGCGCCGACGGCGGTCGAGGCGGCGGTCGAGTTCTCCCGGCGCGTGAAGGACTATCTGCGAGCGGTCTCCGCGTCCGCCGATCCCGTCTCGTTCGGCACGGCCACGGGCACGCTGGTGCGGCTCACGGGCGACCTCAGCACAGCGGAGGCCTTCCTGACCTGCCGAGTCCCGCCGGGCTTCGACTTCGAGGCGTTCGAGCGGTACGTCACGCGGTCCGCGGGGGGCCGGGTCCGGTTCGACGAGCGGGTGCCCGCCGTCCGCCGCCCGAGCAGCGACGTGGTGGTCAGCGCACTGCGGGCGGCGATCAGGGGCAACGGCGGACAGCCCGCGCTGAAGCTCAAGTCCGGTACGTCGGACATGAACGTGGTGGAGGAGTGGGGCGTGCCGATGGCGGCGTACGGTCCCGGAGACGCGCACCTGGACCACACAAGCGACGAGCACATCGCGATCACCGACCTGACCCGGTCCGCCGACGTGCTCACGACGGCGCTGGGGCGGATCTCCGGACAGCTGCGCGAGCGGACCGGCCCTGGCGCCGCCGTCGGCGCCACGGTGGGATAGGGGCGCCGCATGCGACTTGACGGACAGGTGGCGATGATCACGGGCGCGGCGCGCTCGCTCGGACGCTCGCACGCGCTGACGTTCGCGCGGGAGGGCGCCGACCTGCTGCTGGTGGACCGCTGTCGACAGGACGGCCCGTACCCGCTGGCGGAGCGCAGGGAACTGGAGGAGACCGCGGCCGCGTGCCGGCGCACCGGCAGCAGGGTCGTGACGGCGGTCGCGGACGTGCGCGACCGGTCGGCCGTGGAAGCGGCGGTGGCGGCGGGCCTGGCCGAGTTCGGACGGATCGACGTGCTGGTGAACAACGCCGGCCTGCTCGCCCCCGGCGGTGTCCGCTCGCACGAGCTGAGCGAGGACGACTGGAACCTCGTCATCGACGTCAATCTCAACGGCACCTGGCGGTGCTGCCGCGCGGTGCTGCCGCACATGGTGGCCCGGCGCTCCGGGACGATCGTGAACACGGCCTCCACCGGGGGCAGGGTCGCGTTCGAGATGTACTCAAGCTACGTCGCCTCCAAACACGGCGTGGTGGGGCTGACCAAGGCGCTGGCCCTGGAGTACGGCCGCCACGGCATCCGTGTCAACGCGGTGTGCCCGAGCACGGTGGCCGCCGACGACGGCCTCGGCAGCCACAGCACGCGGGCGGTGGCCCGGACGATGGGCTCCTCCCTGGAGGACTACGAGCGCAGTTCGTCGTCGTACCACGCAATCGGGCGCCTCGTGACCGCACAGGAGGTCTCCGCCGCCTGCCTGTGGCTGGCCGGCCCGGAGTCCGGCGGCACCACGGGCACCGAACTGCTGGTCGACGGTGGCTTCACCGCACGCTGACCGACCACCGACCCTGCTACCACCGCCCCGCGCGGAGAGGAGTGGAATGTCCGAGCAGCGCACCGGGCCGGCGGCCGACGACGCCCTGGAGCGGCGGCTGGCCGCGCTGACCCCCGCACAACGCGCCCTTCTGGAGCGCGTCCTGGCGCGCGACGGCGCCGCCCCCGGGGTCCGGCGACGGCCGGACACCGACGACGGCGTGCCGCTCTCCTTCGAGCAGGAGCGGCTGTGGTTCATGAACGAGCTGGTCTCCTACCGCGCGATCTTCCACGTGCCGGTGGCGCTGCGGTTGCGCGGAGGGCTCGACGTGCCGGCCCTGCGGCGCGCGCTCGGCCGTCTCGCAGCGCGGCACGAGACGCTGCGGACCGTGTTCCGTGACACGCCCGCCGGGCCCCGCCAGGTGGTCCGCGACGCGGTCGAGGTACCGCTGTCCTTCGAGGACTGCTCCGGGGCCGCCGATCCGGGACAGGAGGCCCGTACGCGGGCCTCGGCGTCCGTCGGCGCACCGTTCGACCTGCGGACCGGACCGCTGCTGCGATGCGTGCTGTACCGGATCGCACCGGACGACCACCTGTTCCTGCTGACGCAGCACCACATCGTCTCCGACTACTGGTCCCTGGGCATCCTGCTCGGCGACCTCGGCGCCCTCTACGCCGACGAGAGCGGCCGGCGCACCGCACTGCCGCCGCAGGAGCTGCAGTATCCGGACTTCGCCCACTGGCAGCGCACCACCCTGGGCCCGGCGACCACCGACCGGCACCTCGCGTACTGGCGGGACCGGCTCGCCGACGCCCCGGAACTGCTGGAACTGCCCACCGACCGCCCCCGGCCCGCGATCCGCTCCCGCCAGGGGGCCTTCCACCACGTCCAGTTCCCCGGCGACCTCGTCGCCCGCTTGCGCGACCTGGCCAAGGAGGAGTCCACGACCCTCAACGCGGTGTTCCTCGCGGTGTACTTCGCGCTGCTGTCGCGGCTGGTCAGACAGGACGTGATCGTGGTCGGCGTACCCGTCGCCGGGCGGTCCCGGCCCGAACTGCAGCGGATGGTGGGCTACTTCCTCAACTGGCTGGCCATCCGGGTCGACGTGGGGGACCACCCGTCGCTGAGGCAGCTGGTGCGGCGCACGGCCGAGGCGCTCACCGGGGCGATGACCCACCAGGACGTCCCGTTCGACATGCTGGTGAGCGAGCTGCGGCCGGCCCGCCGGCCGGGGGTGACGCCGGTCTTCCAGACGTCGTTCAGCCTGCGCGACGGCGCGCCGACCCCACCGGACCTGCCGGGGGTCGACGTCGCCTTCGCCGACCTGGACGGCGGGGCCACGCACTTCGACCTCATGGCCGAGCTGTGGTGCGAGGACGACCGTGTTGTCGGCTACCTCCCCTACGACGACGAGCTGTTCGACGCGTCGACGGTGGCTTCGTACGCCGAGTGGCTGACGCGGCTGGCGGGGCACGCGGCGTGCGAGCCGGACCGTCCCGTCACCACCCTGCCCCTGCTCACCGAGGCGGAGCAGGCGGAGCTGATCGGGCCCGCACCCCTCCCGCCGGAGGGAACCGGGCAGACCCTGCACGCCCGCTTCGCCGAACAGGCGCGGCGCAGGCCCGAGGCGCCCGCGGTGTCGGACGACACCACCGAGCTCACCTACCGGGAGCTGAACGAGCGGGCCGACCGGATCGCACACGTCCTGCGGCGGCGCGGCGTCGGCCCCGGCACGGTCGTCGGAGTGGTCCTCGGCCGGACGGTGGACCTGCCGGCCGCGGTCCTGGGAGTCCTCAAGACGGGCGCCGCCTATCTGCCGGTCGACCCCGACAGCCCCGTCGAGCGCACCGCCGCGCAGTTCGCGGACTGCGCCGTGACGACCGCGCTGGTCACCGGAGACCTGCTGGACCGGCTCCCCGCGGATCTCCCGGAGCCCGTGGTGCTGGACGGGGGAACACCCGAACTCGCTGAGGCACCCGCCGGGCCGGCCGACGCCGATGTGGCCGCGGACTCGCCGGCGTACGTCATCCACACCTCCGGATCGACCGGCGCCCCCAAGGGCGTCGTCGTCTCGCACGGCAACGCGCTGCGGCTGTTCACCGCGGCGTGGCGGCTGTTCGACCTGGACGAGACCGATGTGTGGACGCTCTTCCACTCCTGCTCCTTCGACTTCTCGGTGTGGGAGCTGTGGGGGGCACTGGCACACGGCGGCCGGCTGGTGGTGGTGCCGCAGTGGGTCACCAGGGCACCGGACGCCTTCGCCGAGCTGCTTCAGCGGGAGAACGTCACCGTGCTCAACCAGACCCCGTCCGCGTTCGGACAGCTCTCCCGGGTCCTGCTGGACGCGCCACGGCCGCTCGCCCTGCGCTATGTGGTCTTCGGGGGCGAGGCACTGGACCTGCCGTCCCTGCGCGACTGGACGGACGTGTACGGCGACGAGGCGCCCCGGCTGGTCAACATGTACGGGATCACCGAGACGACGGTGCACGTCACCTTCCGGCGGATCACCCGGGCG
This sequence comes from Streptomyces tremellae, assembly GCF_039540215.1. Taxonomy (NCBI): domain Bacteria; kingdom Bacillati; phylum Actinomycetota; class Actinomycetes; order Kitasatosporales; family Streptomycetaceae; genus Streptomyces; species Streptomyces tremellae. The sequence goes on along the minus strand of NZ_BAABEP010000011.1, from coordinate 56,579 downwards.
GACACGGCGAGCACCCGCTCCCTGATCGGCCGTCCGCTGCCGGATCTCACGCTGTACCTGCTCGACGACGAGCTGCGGCCGGTGCCTCCCGGTGTCCCCGGAGAGATCTTCGTCGGTGGCGCGGGCGTCACCCCGGGCTACCACGGCGCGGCAGCCCTGACCGCGCAGCGGATGCTGCCCGACCCCTACAGTCCGCAGCCCGGCGCCCGGATGTACCGGAGCGGGGACCTGGCCGTCCGGCTCAGGGACGGGGAGCTGGCCCATCTCGGCCGGCTCGACCACCAGTACAAGATCCGTGGTCACCGGGTCGAGACCGGAGAGGTGCAGGCCGCACTCGGCCGGCTCGACGAGGTCGCGGAGAGCGCGGTGCTGGTCACCGACGACCGCGTCCGCGGGAAGACCCTCGTGGCCTACGTGGTGCCCGAGCCCGGCAGGGACGTCACCCCGACCCGGGTCCGCCGTGCGCTGCTGCGCACTCTGCCGGACTGGCTCGCCCCGTCCTCGGTGGTGCTCCTGGACTCGTTGCCGCTGACCCGCAACGGCAAGCTGGACCGGCAGGCGCTCGCGGCCCGGCAGCGCGACGCCGGCCGGGAGCCCACCCGGTCCGCCGCGCCGCAGGGCCCCACGGCGGTCGCTCTGGCCGCGATCTGGGCGGAGCTGCTCGGTGTCGACCACGTCGGCGCGGAGGACGACTTCTTCGAACTGGGCGGCCATTCGCTGATGGTCGTGCACCTGGTGTCGACGATCCGGGCCCGGCTCGGCGTCGAGGTCCCGCTGGACACCCTCTTCCGGCGACCCGAACTCCAGGCGATGGCGGACGAAGTGGACCGTCTGACGGCCGGGCCCGGACCCGCGGCCACGGACAGCGACGGCGCTGCGGCGCATGCTGCGCCCGGGGCCCTCGGTGACGGCCCGCCGACCTCGTCCAACGATCTGCGGGCGGTGCGGGCCGAGATCGACTCCCGGCTGGCGGCCGTGCGGCCGCCGGCCGGCGGCGCCGGCCTCCCCGCGGGGGAGCCCGGTACGGTCCTGCTCACGGGGGCGACCGGGTTCGTCGGCGCCTTCCTCCTCGCCGAACTCGCCGAGAGCGGCGCGCACGTGGTCTGCCTGCTGCGTGGCGGGGCGGATCGCAGGGACGGGCTCGTGGCACGGCTGCGGGAGCTGGGACTGTGGCGGGAGCGGTACGCGTCGCGTGTCGAGGTCGTGGGCGGTGACATCGGCCGGCCGCTGCTCGGCCTCGCCCCTGACGCGTACCGGGACCTGTGCGGCCGGGTGGGACGTGTCGTGCACGCCGCCGCCTGGGTCAACCACATCTATCCGTACGACCGGCTCGCCGAGGTCAACGCGCACAGTGCCGCCGCCCTGCTGGCCTTCGCCGCGACCACCGTGCGCAAGAGCCTCACGCTGGTCTCCACCAGCGCCGTCTTCGAGGCCGCCGACCTGCCCGAGGGCAGCGAGGTCGGGGCGGTCCCGGTGCGCTGCCTGCCGGGGCAGAGCAGCGGCTACGTGCGCTCCAAAGCGGTCGCCGAACTGTACGCGGAGCAGGCGGGTCACTTCGGGGTCCCGGCCGCCGTGGTGCGCATCCCCAGCGTCTTCGGCGACCGCCGCCTCTTCCAGATCAACACCTCCGACGCGATCTGGAGCTGGACCAGGGCCATGCTGGTCACCGGCCGCTACCCACGCAGCTTCGACGATCCGGACAACGAACTCTTCCAGGCGCTGCCCGCGGACATCGCCGCGCGCGCGATCGCCGCCGTCAGCCGGAGCACGGACGAGCCCGGCTGCCGGATCGTCAACGCCGTTCCCCGAACGGTCGGCGGCACCCGGCTGCTGCTGGAGGGGCTGCGCGCCGCGGGACACGACCCGCGGCCCATGCCCGACCGGGAGTGGTATGACCTGGTCGGCCGGCTCGACGCCCGTGAGGTCTGGGTCGCGGGCATCGCCACCCGTCTCGCGCGGCGTCCCGGCACCGGAGCGCCCCGGCAGCGACTCCACCGCTTCTCACCGGCTCCGGACCCGGACGTCGCACGCCTCGTCGACGCCCACGCCATCCGGTCACCGGCCGACATGGCCGGCTACATCGGATCGCTGACCGGGTCCGGTGGTTCCACGGCGGAGCACCTCGTCCGCTGACGCACGTGTACGGCCCTGCGGTTCTCCCGGTACAAGGAACGGATTCAGGAGCGACATTGAGCACGGACAACCGGAACTACCTCGTGGTGGTCAACCACGAGGAACAGTATTCGATCTGGCAGGCCGACCGGGACATCCCGGAGGGCTGGACGGCCACGGGCTTCGACGGAACGAAGGACGCGTGCCTGTCGCACATCGCCGAGGTGTGGAAGGACCTGCGGCCGCTGAGCCTGCGGAGACGGCTGGCGCAGTCGGCCGCCGAAGGGGGGAACCGACGGTGACACCGCGCGACGAGGCCGACGACGCCATCGCGGTCATCGGGATGAGCTGCCGGTTCGCCCCGGACCTCGCCACGCCGGAGAAGCTCTGGTCGTTCCTGGCCGACGGCGCAAGCAGGATCAGCGACATGCCGGACAAGCGGTGGGAGCCCTACACCTCCGGCAGCCCCGAAGCGACCGCGATCCTGCGCAAGACCACCCGTCACGGGGCCTTCCTTGACGACATCGAGGGCTTCGACGCGGAGTTCTTCCAGATCACGCCGCGCGAGGCGGAGTTCCTCGACCCGCAGCAGCGCATCTGCCTCGAACTCGCCTGGGAGGCGCTCGGTGACGCGGGCGTGCCGCCGCTCTCCCTGTCCGGTACCGAGGCAGGCGTGTACATGTCCGCCAACTCCAACGACTACGGCCGCCGGCTGCTGGAGGACATACCGCGGACGGGCGCCTGGGCGGTCAACGGAACGACGTACTACGGGATGGCCAACCGCATCTCGTACTTCCTCGATCTGCGCGGTCCGAGCATCGCCGTCGACACCGCGTGTGCCGGCTCGCTGACCGCCCTCCACGTCGCCGCGCAGAGTCTGCGGCTCGGCGAGACACCGCTGGCGATCGTCGGCGGCATCAACATCATGGCAACGCCCGCCCTGGTGGTGGCCCTGGACGCCGCGGGCGCGACCGCGCCCGACGGGCGCAGCAAGGCGTTCGACCAGGCCGCCAACGGCTACGGCCGCGGCGAGGGCGCCGGAGTGATGGTGCTCAAGCGCCTGACCGACGCCCGCCGCGACGGCGACCGCGTCCGCGCGGTCATCGTGGGCAGCGGCGTCTTCCAGGACGGCCGGTCCGACGGCATGATGGCGCCCAACGGGGACGCGCAGGAACACATGCTGCGCCAGGTCTACGAGCGGGCGGGCATCGAGCCTGCCTCCGTCGACTACGTCGAGGCGCACGGCACGGGAACGCCCCTCGGGGACGTCGCGGAGAGCCGGGCCCTCGGCGCCGTGCTCGGCGCGGTACGCCCGGCCGGCGACCCCCTTCTGTTCGGCACCCTCAAGCCCAACATCGGGCACGTGGAAGCCGCCTCGGGCATCGCGGGCGCCATCAAGGTCGTGCTGTCGATGGAGCACGGCCTGATCCCGGCGAGCCCGCACGAGGTGGTCAACCCCGATCTCGATCTGGCCGCGCAGGGGCTCCGCCTGGTGGGCGAGACGACGCGGTGGCCGCGCCGGGACGGCCCGCGTCGTGCGGGGGTGTCCAGTTACGGCGTGGGCGGCACGGTCGCGCACCTGATCCTTGAGGAGGCGCCCGAGGCACCGGCCGGCCGGACCCCGGACGCCGGGCCCGAGGAGACCCCGCGCGTCTTCCCCCTCTCGGCCGTCGCCGAGGCGGGGGTGCGCTCGCTGGCCGGGTCGGTGGCCCAGTGGGTCCGTGAGGACACCGGCACGTCGCTCTCCTCCGTCGCGCACACGCTGACCCGCCGGCGGTCGCACCTGGCGGTGCGGGGCGCGGTCGTCGCCTCCTCCAAGGCGGAGCTGGCCGAGCGACTGGACGTCCTGGCGGCGGGCGACAGGTCGCCCCAGGTGGCCTTCGGGCAGGTGGTGGCCGGGGCCCCCGGAGCGGTCTGGGTGTTCTCCGGGCACGGAGCCCAGTGGACCGGCATGGGCCGGGGGCTGCTGCGCGACGCCCCGGCCTTCGCCAGGACCGTCGACGAGCTGGCCGAGGTCTTCCGGGCCGAGCTGGGGTGGACGCCCCGCGAAGTGATCGACGAGGGCGGCCCGTGGACCGTCACCACCGTCCAGGCCATGACGTTCGCCATGCAGGTGGCGCTCGCCGAGACCTGGCACGCGCAGGGCGCGCGGCCGGCGGCGGTGATCGGGCACTCGGTGGGCGAGATCGCGGCAGCCGTGGTGGCGGGCGCGCTCGGCCTGAAGGACGCGGCCCGGTTCGCCTGCCGCCGGGCCAAGGCGCTGGAGGCGGTGGCCGGGCGAGGAGCCATGGCGCTGGTGGGCCTGCCCTTCGCGGAGGCCGCAGAACGTCTCGCGGGCCGTGCCGACGTGGTCGCCGCCATCTCCGCCGGCGCCCGGTCCGCCGTCGTCTCCGGTGACACCGAGGCCGTCGGGGAGCTGGCACGCCGGCTCCGGGCGGAGGGAGTGGACGTGCGGCGGGTCAACAGCGACGTGGCCTTCCACAGCCCGCACATGGACGCCGTGCTGCCGCAGGTGTCGGCCGCCGCGCGGGAACTGACCGCCCGGAAGCCCCGGGTGCCGCTCTACAGCACGGCCCTGGAGGACCCGCGCTCCGGGCAGCCGCGGGAGGGGGCGTACTGGGAGACCAACCTGCGTGCGCCGGTGCGCTTCGCCGAAGCGGTGGCGGCGGCGCTCGATGACGGTGCCCGCGTCTTCCTGGAGGTGTCCGCGCACCCCCTCGTGGCGCACTCGGTGACGGAGACGGCGCACGCGGCCGGTGCGGAGGACGTGCTGGTGGCGGTGAGCCTCCGCCGCGACCAGCCCGAGCTGGGCACGCTGCTGGTGAACCTCGCACAGCTGCACTGCGCGGGCGTCGAGGTGGACTGGCGGTACGAAGGCGAGCTGGCCGCGCTGCCCGCTGTGCACTGGCAGCACCGCCCCTACTGGATCTTCCCGGAGAGGTCGGCCGAGAGCCGCGGCCGGGGCCACGACCCCGACACCCACACCCTCCTGGGCGGGCTCAGCACGGTGGCGAGCGCTCCCGCGCAACGCGTGTGGCAGACCCACCTGGACATGTCGAGCCGCCCGTATCACCAGGACCACAAGGTGGTGGGCGTCGAGACGGTGCCCGCCTCCGTGGTGATCAACTCGTTCGTCACGGCGGCGGCCCGCGACGGCGGCACCCCGGGGCTGACCGACATCGTGCTGCGCACCCCGCTCGCGGCCACCCCGCCCCGCGTGGTGCAGGTCGTGCTCGACCAGAACCAAGTGCGGCTCGCCAGCCGCATCCGGCGGGCCGACGGCGCGGGAGGCGACGAGGACCAGGACCACGAGTGGATCACCCACGCCACGGCGAACGTGGACCGGGGCGCCGTCGTGGGGTCGCGGCCGATGGAGGACGTCGAGGCGATCCGCGCCCGCTGCCCGGAGGAGTGGACCTGGACCCGCGTCGACCAGATCTTCCGCAACATGGGAGTGGACGGCTACACGTTCCCCTGGGTGGTCGAGGAGCTGAGGCGCAACGCGGCGGAGCAACTCGCCGTCGTGACCGTCGACCACACGCCGAAGCTGCACCCGAGCAGCTGGACAGCCGTGATCGACGGCGCTCTGACGGTGAGCGGCGTCCTGGTGACCCAGGAGGACTCGCGGACGCTGCGCACGTCCTCCCATCTCGACGCGATCGCCTTCCGGGGCGATCCGCCAGGGCGGATCGTCGTGCACACAACACGGTCCGCGGCATCGCCGGAGACCACCATCGACGTGCTGGTCTCCGACATGGACGGCAACGTCGTGTGCGAGGCGACCGGCCTCCGTTTCACTCAGGTGCACGACAAGCCGGGCAGCGCCCTGCCGCCGCGCCGGCTGGTGCACGAGATCGCCTGGGAACCGGTGGGGCCGTCGACGGACTCCGGCCTCCCCGTCGAGCACGCGGTGCTGCTCGGCGCCGAGGCGGTCACCGCGCCGCTGGCCGAGCGGTTCGCCGCGCGCGGCGTGCCGTGCCTGCGACTGGAGCGGGCCCAGGACCTGCCCCACGTGCCCGGGAACGGCAACGGGGTCCTGGTGGTGGCCCCGGAACCGCAGCGCGCCGGGGAGACGCCGGAAGAGGCGGCCGAAAGGTGCGCCTGGACGCTGATCGACGCCGCTCAGCACCTGGGCCGGCGCCCGTCGCGCACGGCGGACGGCACCGGGCAGCCGCTCAGACTGTGGTGCGTGACCACGGGCGTGCGCGCGCCCCGGCGCGAGTCGGATCTGTCCCACGCGCCGCTGTGGGGGGTCTCCAGGATCATCGCCGGTGAGCGTTCGGACCTGTGGGGCGGTGTGGTCGACCTCGCGGCCGAGGCGGCCCCGATCGGCGCGGGCACGGCCGATCTGCTGCTCGACCTCTTCCGCGGCCTGGACGGCACCGAGGACATCGTGTCGGTCACACAGGACGGCGCGTTCGCCGCGCGGCTGACGCAGGTGGAGCGGCCGGCCGGGAACCAGGCTCCGGAACTGCGGCCCAACGGCACCTACCTGATCACCGGTGGGCTGGGCGGGATCGGTCTGGAGGTCGCCCGGCACCTGGCAGACCGGGGCGCCCGCCGCCTGGTGCTGGCGGGCCGGCGCGGACTGCCGCCCCGGTCAAAGTGGGAGCGGGTGCGGGAGCCCGCGGTGCGGGCCCGGGTCGACGCGGTACTCGCGCTGGAGGCGAGGGGCGTGACCGTCCGGGTGCTCGCGCTGGACATCTCGGACGCCGACGCGGCGGCCGCAGCCCTGTCGCCGTCGGCGCTGGACCTGCCGCCCATCCGCGGGGTGGTGCACGCGGCGGGTGTCGTGTCGGACGCGCTGGTGGACAAGACGAACCGGCAGGGCCTTCGTACGACGCTGGCCCCGAAGGCCGGGGGCGCGATGGCGCTGCACAGGCTGTTCCCCGCGGGCACGCTGGACTTCTTCACGATGTTCTCGTCGTGCGGGCAACTCGTCCGGCTCACCGGGCAGGCCAGTTACGCGGCGGCCAACTCGTTCCTGGACGCGCTCGCGGTGCTCCGTCACGCGGACGGCCACACCGAGACGACCAGCCTCGGATGGACGCAGTGGTGGGGAACGGGTATGGGCGAGACCACGGCCGGCACCACCATCCTGGAGGCCGAGTCACGGGGGCTGGGCGGCATCTCCGCGGCCGAGGCGTTCCGCGCCTGGTCGTTCGCCGACCAGCTCCGCTCGCCGTACGCCGCGATCCTGCGCGTGCTGCCGGAACGGTCGCTCCCGGTGTTCTCAAGGCTGCAGGCGGCCGAGGCGGAGGAGTACGGGGCCGGTGCCGAAACGGTCGACTGGGCGGCGCTGTCCGAGGGGGAGATCGCGGAGCGGGTCCTGGCCGAGGTGCACGGAAGCGTGGCCGCCGAGCTCAGCCTGCCCACCGCCGACATCGCGGTCGACCGTCCGCTGGTCGAGCTGGGGGTCGACTCGGTGATGACGGTGGGGCTCAGGGTCCGGCTGCACCGGCGCTTCGGCGTCGACCTGCCTCCCACGATCCTGTGGAGCAGTCCGACCGTGCGGGCTCTCGCCGACTTCCTGGCCGGCGAGATCCGGGGCGACGACACGGCCGAGGACGGAGCCGGTGCCGTGGAGGCGGCGGTGCCGGCCTGACGGGCGGTCCCACCGGGGCAGGGGACACGGCGTCCCCTGCTCCGGTGGGCCGGCCGGCGGCCAGGTCAGGCCGCTGATCGAGCCGTGCCAACGGGGAGGAGACCACGATGAGTTACCTCGGTGTGCCGGGGGCGGAGCTGTACTACGAGGTGTCCGGGGCCGGACCGGTGCTGCTGCTGATCTCCGGAGGGACGGACGACGCGCGCGACTTCGAGGGGGTCGTACCGCTGCTCCAGGACGCCTTCACCGTCGTCGCCTACGACTGCCGCGGGCTCTCCCGCAGCCGTCTCGACGGCGATCCGGTGGACGTCCCGGTCGAGGTCCACGCCGACGACGCCCGGCGGCTGCTCCACGCGGTCGGCGACGGGCCGGCCCAGGTGTTCGGCAGCAGCAGTGGCGGCCAGATCGCGCTGTCCCTGACCGCCCGTCACCCGGAACTGGTCCGCGCCGTGGTGGCCCACGAGCCGCCCGCCGTCACCCTCCTCCCCGACGGCGACCCGCGCCGCACCGCGCTCGCCGAGGCCCGTGCCGTCCACGCGCGCGAGGGCGTGCGGGCGGGCATGGCGGCGTTCGTCGCGGCGGCCGGCCTCGACAGGGTGCGGCACCCCGGGCGCCATGCGCCCGAGAGCCCCAGGGCCGCGGTGAACACGCAGAGGCGGCTCGTCCGCATGGAGCGCAACCTGGAGTACTTCCTCTCCCACGTCGTCGGGCCCGCGGCCGACTACGTACCGGACGTCGACGCCCTGTCGTCGGTGCCGGCCCGGGTCACCGTCGCGGTCGGGGACGCCTCCGAGGGCCAGCTCGCCCACGCGGCGGGGCGGGCGCTGGCCGTCCGGCTGGGCCGGGAGCCCGCCGTCCTCCCGGGCGGCCACGCGGGGTTCGTCACCCACCCCACGGCGTTCGCCCGGGTGCTGCGCGCACTGCTCGCAGTGCGGCCGGGTGCGGTCTAGAGGGGCGTCTGCTGGTGGAGGACGACACGCCAGGCGTCGTCCTCGCGGCTGTAGACGGTGGTGGCGAGAGCGGCGTGGTCGACGTCGCCCTGGTCCGTCCGGGCCGTGTAGTCGACCCGGTAGGTGACCAAAGCGCTGTCCGGCGACAGCAGCCGGACCTGTTGGCCGCTCAACTCGCTGCGTACGAACGGGTTGTGATTGGCCTCGATCAGCGGAACGATCTGCTCCTTGCCGGCCGTTCCGAAGCGGCTCACCAAAAGGGCGTCCCTGCGCAGCAGCCGGTCGTACGCCGGCCCGTCCCCGTCACGGTTGGCCCGCCAGAGTTCCTCTTCCAGGGCGGACAGCAGTTTCTCGACATCGCTCATGAGGCCTCCGGGGTGCACGACCACGTCGGAGACCTACAGTACGGATGTCACGGCCGGTCGCCAAAACGGCACTCTGCGTGGCCCTGGGTCCGGCGGAGGGACCGCTCCGGCGTTCTGTATGGATGTATGCATACGGGTGCGGTCGTGAATGGATCGCTGATACCGTGCTCGCATGAGCGACACCCCCGCAGAGCGGTTGCAGCGCCTCTTCGAGGGGCACCGCCTGACGCCCGCGCAGCGGCGCATCGCGCACAGCATGGTGCGCCGCGCGGGAGACGCCCCGTTCCTGTCCAGTGTGGAGCTCGCGGAACTGGCGGGGGTCAGCCAGCCGTCCGTCACCAGGTTCGCGGTCGCGCTCGGCTTCGACGGCTATCCGGCGCTCCGCCGCCACCTGCGCGAGGTCGCGCCCGCCGCCGCGCCCGAGGAGGCGGACGAGGGGGCCGAGTACAACGCGTACCAGCAGGCGGTCCTCGGTGAGATCGACAATCTGCGCGAGCTCGCCGCGCTGCTCGCCGACCCGTCGCCCGTCGAGCGGGCCGGGCGGCTGCTCGCCGCGTCCCGGCCGCTGCCCGTGCTCGGGCTGCGCGCGGCCTCCTCGCAGGCCCGGGGTTTCGCGTACTTCGCCGCCAAGGTCCACCCCGACGTGCGGCTGCTCGACGAGGGCGGCACGATGCTCGTCGACCGCCTCGACGCGGCCCGCCGCGCCGGCGCCACCGCACTCATCTGCTTCGCCCTGCCCCGCCACCCGCGCGAGGTGGTGGAGGCGCTGGGGCACGCCCGGAAGGCCGGTCTCACCGTGGTGACGGTCGCCGACTCGGCGTTCGCGCCGGTCGCCGCCCACAGCGATCTGCTGATCCCCGCGGCCGTGGGCACGGGACTCGCCTTCGACACGGTCTGCGCGCCCATGCTGCTCGGACGCGTCCTGCTGGAGGCCATGTGCGACGAACTGCCGGACGCGCCCACGCGCCTTGAGGAGTTCGACGCCGCGGCCGTCGCCCGCGGACTCTTCGCCGAGTAGGCGCCCGCCGCGCCCGCTCCGTACGTTTTCTCAGCGCGCGTTCAGCTTTTCTCATACCTCCCTCACATGCGCTGATTACTGTGCGGCCACCAACGGCACGGACAAAGGAGGCAGATCGTGGCGCGCGGAGGGCAGCAGTCGCTCGCACGGGTGGCGGTGATCGTCCGGGCGGGCTGGGCACCGCTGTTCTGGCTGGGGGTGCTCTCCGCCGCGATCGGCCTGCTCCTGCCGGGGCTCAGCGGGCGGCGCGTGGGCGGGTACGCGGGCGCGGCGCTGTTCGTCGTCTGCGCGGCCTTCGTCGCGCTCGTGCGCCGCGGCCGCTACCGTGCCTGGGCCGAACGTGCCTCCCGCGCGGGCAAGTTCGACTTCCTCCAGGACCGTGCCGTGACCCTGCGCGCCTGGCGCCGCGCGCACCGCTGGTGGCTCGTGGGCGCGTTCGTGCTCGGCGTCGCCTCCTCGTTCGCCGCGCCCGCCGTCCTCGGCCTCGCCTTCGCGGGCGCGGGGGCCGGGCTCCGGCTCAAGGCGGGGTGGATCGGCCGCAGGGAGCGCGAAGACGAGAGGGCCCTGTGGGTCCGTACCGACTGGGCGGGCACCGGCAGCCCCGTGGGCAAGCGGGTCAAGGGCTACCGCACCACGGGCCTCGCGGCGGGCGACGCCGCGCCCGGCGGGGCGCTGCGCCGCTGAGCCGGGGCCCGCGGTGCGCTCGCGGCGGGCCGCCGGGGGCGGCCCTGGTTCAGATCTCCAGGCCCGCCTCGATCTTGACCAGCTGGTGGCGGGCCATCGCCAGGTTCGAGCGGGCCTTGTCGAGCGCGAGGTAGAGGAAGAGGCCGTTGTTGCCCCGCCCTCTGAGCAGCCGGATCAGGTGGTACTGGGTGCCCAGCGTGATCAGGACGTCCTCGATCTCGTCCTTCAGGCCGAGCAGTTCCATCGTGCGGACCTTCGCCCGTATGACGTCGGTGTTGCCCGCCGCCGCGACCGTCAGGTCCAGGTCCTTGCCGCCGCCGACCGTGCCGAGCGCCATGCCGCTCGTGTAGTCGACCAGTGCCGCGCCGAGCGCGCCGTCGATGGTGGTGAGGGCTTCCTTGAGGGAGGCTTCGGTGTTGGCCATGGGTGTCGCACTTCCTTTGCCGTCGGGTGCGGCCGCCGCCTTCGGCGCTCTGCGGCCGCGTCTCGTAGGGGATGTGGGGGGTTTCGCACGAGCAGGGGTCATCGCTCAGGCGTTCTCCAACCGGTCGAGGGCGCCGTCCACCAGTTCGCCGATGCGCGCGCTCGACCTGCGGGCCTCCAGATGCAGGCGGCCCACGTTGGTCCTCGGTTCGGCCACCAGGGTCAGGACCGCGGACGCGCCCGCCGCGTACGTGGCGACGTAGCCGTGCTCGCCCTGTACGAGCAGTTCGCGGAAGGCGCCCTGGCCGGTGCTGGCGGTCAGCCGCTGCGCCACCCCGAGCGCCGCCGCGGTCAGCGCGGCCACGCCCTCCGCCTCGGCGCCCGCGCTCTCCCGGGCGAGCACCAGCCCGTCGACGCTCGCCGCGAGCGCGCCCGTCACCTGGGGCAGGCGCGCCCGCAGGCGCCGCAGCTCGCCGAGTACGTCGGCCTCTGCCGTCATCAGCTGTCTCCTCTCGGCGCGCTGCCGCAGCGTGCGCCTCACGACGGGCTCGTCAGGGCGGGGGAGCGGGGGATCACAGGGTCGCCTCCAGCGCGTCGCGCAGCCTGCGCAGCAGCGCGATGTCGGGGTCGTCGGAGACCGCCGCGACCCAGGCCGGCACGGCCCCCGCTGCCCCCGGCGGGGGGAGGGCCTCCCGGGGCGTGTCCACGAGTCCCGCCGCGGCGAGCCTGCGGATCTCCAGCAGGGTGTGGAAGGCCGGGCGGCCCAGCGCCCACGCGATCGCGGCGGGCGACTTGGTGCCGTCGGCCAGCGCGAGTACCTCGCGCTGCCTGTGCGGCACGGCCTGCCCGGGAGCGGGCTCGCGGGCGACGACCGGCGCGGTGTCGACGCTCCCGTACGGCCAGACGTCGTCGAGCAGTTCGCGGCGGCGGAGCGTCTCGCGCTCGACGGCCGCCGCGGACACGGGCCGCACGGTGCCGAACCAGTGCGCCGCTCCGTACCGGAACCTGGTCGGCCCGCTCCCCGGCGCGAGCGCGAAGAACGCCGCGTCGAACACCGCGCCCACGTGGCACAGCTCCAGCTCGCCCCCGCGCACCCGGCCGCTGTCGACCAGGTGGCGCGCCACCTCGCGGCGGGCCCCCGCGCGGTCGACCGCCTCCTGCCACGCGGTGGGCGCCAGCCGCCCGCCCGCGGTGAGCAGCACGTCGACGCCGGGCGCCGCCGGGCTCTCCGCGTGCACGACCCGGCCCCCGGCGAGATACAGGGTGCCGTGGTCGCGCAGCAGGGCGCCGGTGGCCCGCTCCTCGGCCAGGCGCAGCAGCATCGGGGAGACGGAGCGCGCGGTGGTCATCCGAGCACCAGCCGTTCCGCGAGCTGCCGCACGCGTATGCGGGCCAGCGCGAGGTTGCCGGTGTCCCGGTCGAGCCAGAGGTGCAGGAAGACGCTGCTGTCGAACGTCGTGTCCACGAAGCACAGCACGTGGTAGCCGTCGCGGGTGGAGACGATCACGTCCTCGACGGGCAGCCCCTTGCCTCCTGCCGCGCCGTTCCCCCCGCCGCTCCCCGCCCCGGCGCCCGCGCCGCCGCCCACGCCGGGGCCCGGTGCCGCGCCGTCCCAGGCGTCCGGCGTGAACGTCGGCAACTCGGCCGCCGCGCGCGCCAGTTCCGCGGTCTCCGCGGCCGCCGCCTCCTGGTCGCCGCCGGGCGGCTCGCCCGCGGTGCCGAGGGCGAGCCCGCTCGTCCAGTCGACGACCGCCGCGCCGCGCGCCCCCGGCAGGGCCATGGCCTCGTCCAGGCATGCGTCGATTCCGGGCACGCGCACTCCCTCCCCCAGACGGATGTCCTGACGCACAGTCGTGCGGAATCCGTGACGGCGACACTACGCACAGCACACGCCATGGGAGGGAAGTCCGGCCTTTTCCTTCACCGGAATTCAGTTATGAACGTGGCATATGCAAAAACCTGTCCGATCCCGACCGCCCCCGACCGCGACCGCCCGTTTCACCGGAGGTCGGGGCACGGGGGCCGGGGGTCAGGGCGGGGTTGGGGGGCCGCGGGCGGGAGCCGGGGGCGGGTGCGTCGTGGCGCCGCGGGACGTGCGCGCCGGGGCGACGGGCCCGCGCGGCCAGGGTTTTCGTTTGGCTCAGGGCGGATCTGGGAGCGGGGTCCGGTGCCTGGGGGCGCCCCCGGCCGGAGGCTGGGGAGGATCGCACGGCGGAGGAGGTCATGGTGGAGTCCTGGCGGCCGACGACAACGCCGCGAGTGGGGGCCCCGGCCGGGGGCTGGGGGAGGTGCCGGGACACGCGGGCCCGGCATGATCCACGCGGCAAGAGGTCCTAGGGCAGCAGCGCGTCCGTGTGGGCCGCGCCGGACTCCGTGACGATCTCCTCGACCGTCTGGGGCGTGCGCACCGTGGCGAAACGCACGTCCTGGCTGCCCGCGGGGTCCTCCGTGAAGCCGTACACCCCCGGCCTCGGCAGGCTGTTGTACGCGTAGTGGTGGGCGAAGTAGTACGCGCCGGTGTCGAGCGCGGCGACCACGTCGCCCTGCTGGATCAGCGGCAGCGGCCGGTCCGTCGCCAGCAGGTCGCCCGCGAAGCAGGCGGGGCCCGCCACGTCCTGCGCGACCGGCTCTCCGGTGCGCGGCTCGCCCTCGGCGTCGTACGCGGCGATGCGCAGCGGCCACGACTCGGGCGCGTACACCGTACGCGTGGCGACCTGCACGCCCGCGTGCGTCACGGCGATGGGCCTGGCGCCCGCCGACTTGGTGTACTCGACCTTCGCGAGGACCGTGCCGTGCTTGGCCAGCAGCGACCTGCCGAACTCCGTCACCAGCCCGTACCGCCCCTCGAACAGGCCGGGCACCGCATCCCGCAGCGCGTCCACGTACGCGGCGAAGTCCGGGGTGTGCTCGTCGGAGGCGAAGTTCACCGGGAGGCCGCCGCCGATGTCGAGCGTGTCGACCTGCCGCCGGCCCGCCGCCTCGTTGATCTCCTCGGCGAGCCCGTACAGCACCGCTATGCCCTCGGCGATCAGCTTCAGCGGCACGCCCTGCGAACCGGAGTGCGCGTGCAGCCGGGTCAGCCACGGCCGCCGCGCGTACGCCTCGACGACCCACTCGCGCACGCCCGGGTCCCGCAGCGCCACGCCGAACTTCGACGTGGACGTCGCCGTGGACAGCGCGCCGATGGACCCCGTGCCGGTCTGCGGGTTGACCCGGACGCCCAGCGGGGAGCGGGTGCCGAGCTCGGCGACGAGGGCGTCGAGCCTGGCCAGCTCCTGCGCGTTGTCGGCGTTGACCGCGATGCCGAGCGACAGCGCCTCCCGCAGCTCTGCGGTGGTCTTCGCGGGCGAGTCGAGCACGGTCGCCTCCACCGGCACCCCGGCGGCGCGGGCGAGCGCGAGCTCTCCTGGGCTCGCGACCTCCGCGCCGATCCCCAGCTCGCGCAGCAGCCGCACCACCGGCACCAGCGGCGACGCCTTCACCGCGAACGCGTGCAGCACGGGCGTCCCCGGCGGCAGCGCCTCCTCGAACGCCGTGCGCAGCGCGGCGGCGGACTCCCGGATGCCCGCCACGTCGAGCAGCCCGACGACCGGCTGCTCGTCGCTGATCAGGCCCCCGGCCACGGCGGCGCGTACCGCGCGGTGCCGTCGCCCGGCCGCTGCCGCGCCCCGGTCCGCCGCCGAGCCCCGTATGTCGGTCATGTCGGTCTCCGTCCTGCCCATGTGCATGTGCCCATCATGCTCGATGGCCCGGTTGGCCCGACCGGCCCTGTTGACTAAGAATATTCATCAAGTCAGGATGTGAATAACCGGATGTGGACACCCGGTCCACCACGCCCGCCGGATCGCTCGCGGAGGAGTCACCCGCCATGTCAGAGCCCCGCATCGTCAGGGCCCCGCGCGGCCCCCAGCTCAGCGCCCTGGGATGGCAGCAGGAGGCCGCCCTGCGCATGCTCCAGAACAACCTCGACCCCGAGGTGGCGGAGCACCCCGAGAAGCTCGTCGTCTACGGCGGCACCGGCAAGGCCGCCCGCGACTGGCGCTCCTTCGACGCCATGGTCCGCACCCTGCGGACCCTGAAGCAGGACGAGACGATGCTCGTCCAGTCCGGCCGCCCGGTCGGCGTGATGCAGACCCACGAGTGGGCCCCGCGCGTCCTCATCGCCAACTCCAACCTCGTCGGCGACTGGGCGAACTGGGAGGAGTTCCGCCGCCTCGAAGCCCTCGGCCTGACCATGTACGGGCAGATGACCGCCGGCTCCTGGATCTACATCGGCACCCAGGGCATCCTCCAGGGCACCTACGAGACCTTCGCCGCCGTCGCCGCCAAGCGCTTCGGCGGCACGCTCGCCGGGACGATCACCCTGACCGCGGGACTCGGCGGCATGGGCGGCGCCCAGCCCCTCGCCGTCACCATGAACGACGGCGTCGCCGTCTGCGTCGACGTCGACCCGCGCGCCATCGAGCGCCGCATCGAGCACCGCTACCTCGACGTGCGCGCCGACAGCGTCGAGCACGCCCTCCAGCTCGCCGTCGAGGCCCGCGACGCCCGCCGTCCGCTCTCCATCGGCCTGCTCGGCAACGCCGCGGAGGTGCTGCCGAGGATGCTCGCCGAGGGCGCGCCCATCGACATCGTCACCGACCAGACCTCCGCCCACGACCCCCTCTCCTACCTGCCCGTCGGCGTCGACTTCGACGACATGGCCGCCTACGCGGCCGAGAAGCCCGCCGACTTCACCACCAGGGCCCGCGAGTCCATGGCCCGCCACGTCGAGGCCATGGTCGGCTTCCAGGACGCCGGCGCCGAGGTCTTCGACTACGGCAACTCCCTGCGCGGCGAGGCCAAGCTCGCCGGCTACGAGCGCGCCTTCGACTACCCGGGCTTCGTCCCCGCCTACATCCGCCCGCTGTTCTGCGAGGGCAAGGGCCCCTTCCGCTGGGCCGCCCTGTCCGGCGAGGCCTCCGACATCCACAAGACGGACAAGGCGATCCTCGACCTCTTCCCGGAGAACGAGTCCCTCCACCGCTGGATCACCATGGCCCGGGAGCGCGTCCACTTCCAGGGCCTGCCCGCCCGTATCTGCTGGCTCGGCTACGGCGAACGCGACCGCGCGGGCGAGCGCTTCAACGACATGGTCGCCTCCGGCGAACTCGCCGCCCCGCTCGCCATCGGCCGCGACCACCTCGACACGGGCTCCGTCGCCTCCCCGTACCGCGAGACCGAGGCCATGCGCGACGGCTCCGACGCCATCGCCGACTGGCCGCTGCTCAACGCCATGGTCAACGTCTCCTCCGGTGCCTCCTGGGTCTCCATCCACCACGGCGGCGGCGTCGGCATGGGCCGCTCCCTGCACGCGGGCCAGGTCACCGTCGCGGACGGCACCCCGCTCGCGGGCGAGAAGATCCGCCGCGTCCTCACCAACGACCCCGGCATGGGCGTCATCCGCCATGTCGACGCCGGCTACGAGGAGGCCGAGGCCGTCGCCGAGGCCAAGGGCGTCCGCGTCCCCATGCGCGAGCAGGCCGCGGAGGAGACCAAGTGAGCGCCCCCTCCTTCCAGACGATGTGGGCGGAGCTCGCCCGCGTCGGCAAGGACCCCGGCACCGGCGGCTACCGCCGCTACGCGTGGACCGGTGCCGACCTCGACTGCCGCGCCTGGTTCCGCGACCAGGCCGAGGCACGCGGCCTGCGCCACGAGACCGACCGCAACGGCAACCTCTGGGCCTGGCTCGGCGACCCGGAGGCGGGCGACGCCGTCGTCACCGGCTCCCACCTCGACTCCGTGCCGGACGGCGGAGCCTTCGACGGCCCCCTCGGCGTGGTCTCCGCCTTCGCGGCCCTCGACGAACTGCGCGCCCGGGGCGCCCGGCCCGTCAAGCCCCTCGCCATCACCGCCTTCGGCGACGAGGAGGGCGCACGCTTCGGCGTCGCCTGCGTCGGCTCCCGGCTGTCCGCGGGACAGCTCACCCGCGAACAGGCCCACGCCCTGCGCGCCGCGGACGGCACCTCGCTGCCGCAGGCCATGGAGGCCGCGGGACAGGACCCCGACGCCATAGGCGCCGACCCGGAGCGGCTCGGCCGCATCGGCGCCCTGGTGGAGCTCCACGTCGAACAGGGCCGCGCCCTCGACCTCACAGGCGACCCGGTCGGACTCGCCTCCGCCATCTGGCCGCACGGCCGCTGGCGGTTCGACTTCCGCGGCGAGGGCAACCACGCGGGCACCACCCGCCTCGCGGACCGCAGGGACCCCACGCTCCCCTACGCGGAGACCGTCCTCGCGGCCCGCCGCGAGGCACAACTCGCCGGAGCCCTCGCCACCTTCGGCAAGGTCCTCGTCCAGCCGAACGGCGTCAACGCCATCCCCTCCCTCGTCAGTGCCTGGCTCGACTCCCGCGCAGCCGACCCGGCGTCCCTCGACACCGTCGTCGCCGCCGTCGAGGCGGCGGCCCGCGAAGCCGCCACCCGCTCCGGCGTCGAACTCGCCGTCGTACGCGAGTCCTTCACCCCGAGCGTCGAGTTCGGCCACGCGCTGCGCGACGAACTCGCCCGGATCCTCGAAGCCCGCTCCGCCACCCCGCTTCCCGTGATCGACTCGGGTGCGGGACACGACGCGGGCATCCTGTCCGCGTCCGTCCCCACCGCCATGCTGTTCGTACGGAACCCCACCGGCGTCTCGCACGCCCCGGCCGAGACCGCGGCCGAGGACGACTGCGTGGCCGGTGTGCGCGCCCTCGCCGACGTACTGGAAGGACTCGCGTGCGCATGAGCACCGCCGGCGCCGCCTACTGGCTCGAACACGCCTGGCTCGGCGACCGCGTCGAGCCGGGCGTCACGGTCGAGACCGCGGCAGGACGAATCGCCGCCGTACGCACCGGGACACCGGGCCCGCCGCCCGGCGCGACCGCGCTGCGCGGCCTCACCCTCCCGGGCCTCGCCAACGCACACAGCCACGCCTTCCACCGTGCCCTGCGCTCCGAGGTCCAGGTCGGCAGCGGCACCTTCTGGACCTGGCGCGACGCCATGTACCGGACGGCGGGCCGCCTCACCCCCGACACGTACCACGCCCTCGCCAGGGCCGCCTACGCGGAGATGGCCCTCGCGGGCATCACCGCCGTCGGCGAGTTCCACTACCTGCACCACGCGCCAGGCGGCACCCCCTACTCCGACCCCAACGCCATGGGCGAGGCCCTCATCGCCGCCGCCGCGGAAGCGGGCATCCGCATCACCCTCCTCGACACGCTCTACCTCTCCTCCGGACTCTCCGCCACGGACCCGGCAGGCGAGCCCCCCACCCCCGACCAGCTCCGTTTCTCCGACGGCACCGCCGACGCCTGGGCCGCACGCGTCTCCGCGCTGCGGACGCCCGACCCGGAGCAGGCGCTCGTCGGAGCCGCCGTGCACTCCGTGCGTGCCGTGCCCCCGGGGCAGTTGGGCGCCGTCGCCGCCTGGGCCGAGGCCCGCTCCGCGCCCCTGCACGTCCACCTCTCCGAGCAGACCGCGGAGAACGACGCCTGCCTCGCCGCGCACGGCCGCACCCCGACCGGGCTCCTCGCCGACCACGGCGTGCTCGGCCCGCGCACCACCGCCGTGCACGCCACGCACCTCACCGAAGAGGACGTCGCCCTCCTCGGCGCCTCACGCACCGGCACCTGCATGTGCCCCACCACAGAGCGCGACCTCGCCGACGGCATCGGCCCCGCCGTCGCCCTGGAGGCCGCGGGCTCCCCCCTCTCCCTCGGCAGCGACAGCCACGCCGTCATCGACCTGCTCGAAGAGGCCCGCGCCATGGAACTCGACGAGCGCCTGCGCACCCGCAAGCGGGGCCACTGGACGGCGGCGGCGCTGCTGCGGGCCGCCTCGGGGACCGGCCACGCCGCGCTCGGCCGGCCCGACGCCGGCCGCATCGAGCAGGGCATGCTCGCGGACCTGACGACCATCGCCCTCGACTCCGTCAGAACCGCGGGGCCGCGGGCCACGCTGGGCGCGGAGACCGCCGTATTCGCCGCGACAGCTGCCGATGTGCGCCATACCGTGGTCGGCGGCCGCCATGTCGTACGGGACGGGGCCCACGCCCTCGTACCCGATGTGCCCACCGCGCTCGCCGAAGCCGTCGCGGCGCTGCGCCCCTGACCCGTGGCAGGCCGCGGCCCATGTCCCCCACACCGCCGCGGCCGCCCGGCCCTGCGGCCCACGGCCACAGCCTGGACCACCGGCCGCCACCCACCGCTCGTCCCCGGAAGGAACACAGCATCGCGATGACGACACTCGTCACCCACATCGCACGTCTGGTCACCAACGATCCCTCCCTCGGTGACGGAACCCCCCTCGGCCTGATCCAGGACGCGGCCGTCGTCATCGACGGCGACCGCGTCGCCTGGGTCGGTGAGACAAGCAAAGCACCCGCCACTGACAACCGGGTCGACGCGGAGGGCCGCGCGGGCCTCCCCGGCTTCGTGGACTCCCACTCCCACCTGGTCTTCGCGGGCGACCGCACCGCCGAGTTCAACGCCCGGATGTCCGGCCGCCCGTACTCCGCGGGCGGCATCCGCACCACGGTGGCGGCGACCCGCGCCGCCACCGACGCCGAGCTGGCCGCGAACCTCGACCGCTACCTCGCCGAGGCCCTGCGCCAGGGCACCACGACGATGGAGACCAAGTCGGGCTACGGCCTCACGGCGGCCGACGAGTCCCGCGCGCTGCGCGTGGCGGCCGCGCGCACGGACGAAGTCACCTACCTCGGCGCCCACATCGTCGCCCCCGAGTACGCCGACGACCCCGGCGCGTACGTCGACCTGGTCACCGGCCCCATCCTCGACGCCTGCGCCCCGCACGCCCGCTGGGTCGACGTCTTCTGCGAGCGCGGCGCCTTCGACGGCGACCAGGCCCGCGCCGTCTTGACCGCGGGGGCGCGGAAGGGACTGCTGCCGCGCATCCACGCCAACCAGCTGACGTACGGGCCCGGCGTGCAGCTCGCGGTGGAGCTCGGCGCCGCCTCGGCCGACCACTGCACCCACCTCAGCGACGAGGACGTGGACGCGCTCGCCCAGGGCGACACGGTCGCGACGCTGCTGCCGGGCGCCGAGTTCTCCACCCGCGCCGAGTGGCCCGACGCCCGCCGCCTCCTCGACGCCGGTGCCACGGTCGCGCTCGCCTCGGACTGCAACCCCGGCTCGTCGTTCACCTCCTCCGTCCCCTTCTGCGTGGCGCTCGCCGTACGCGACATGGGCATGACCCCGGACGAGGCCGTGTGGGCGGCGACGGCCGGCGGCGCGGCCGCCCTGCGCCGCACCGACGTGGGGCGGATCAGCCCCGGGGCCCGCGCCGACCTCGTACTCCTCGACGCCCCGAGCCATGTCCACCTCGCCTACCGGCCGGGCGTCCCGCTGGTCTCGGCGGTCTGGCGGGCCGGACACCGGGAGGTCTGAGCAGCACGCCCGGGGTGCGGGGTGCCCTGACCCGGCCGTGCGCGCTCAGGTCCTGGCGGTGAGCAGATCGGTCAGCCCGATCCGCTCGTAGAACTCCGCGCGGACGCGGTCCGCGACATCGCTGACCTCACGGGAGCCGTCGTCTGCCGGGTCCACGGTGACGCGGAACGGCCGCTTCCCTTTGGGCGCGTCCACGATCGCGACGACCGCCCCCGCCACCTCGGCGGGATCGGCGTCCGGGGGCGCCAGTTCGGCCAGCCGCCGGCCGACGCCGTCCATCAGACCCGCGTACTGCTCCTCGTACGCCTCAGCCGTCTCCTTGTCCTCGGGTGCCATCGCGTGAGCGAAGTGGTTGGTTCCTGACGTGAAGGAACCCGGCACGACGATCGCGGAGTCGACGCCGAAGCGGGCGAGTTCCACGGCGTAGCCCTTGGCCACGTGGTCCTCGGCCGCCTTGGCGCCGAAGTAGGGGGAGAGGTAGGGCGGCGTACCGCCGAAGGTGCTGCTCGACCCGACCCACACCAGCAGCCCGTCCCCGCGTGCGCGCATCTGCGGCAGGACGGCGCGGTTGAGGCGCTGCGTGGAGACGACGTTCGTGTCGTACAGCTCGTGCAACTGCTCCGGTGTGAAGGCCTCTGTGGGGCCGAGGGACATGTGGCCCGCGTTGTGGACGACGACGTCGACCCCGCCGGTCTCTTCGGTGATCCGGCCGACCGCGCCGTCCACGGACTGCTGGTCCGACACGTCGAGTTCGACCGCGCGCAGGTCGACGGAGCGCTGCCGCGCGTACTGGGATGCCTCCTGGGCCGCCGAGGCGTTGTGGCCGCCGGAATCGCGCATTCCGGCGTACGCGGTGTATCCGGCGTCGGCCAGCGCCCGGGCGGTCATGGCCCCGAATCCGCTGGAAGCGCCACTGATGAGGACGGTCTGTGACATGAGCTTCTCCTCCGTGTGGGGCGCGGGTGCGATCGCACGCGGCCCGCCTCTGCGGTGCTCGGAGCGGGAGCGGTGCCGGACGGACGGTGTGGGCGGACCGCGGCGCGGCGGCACCGCCGCCTCAGGGGAACGCGATGACGCTGCGCCCGTGCGCGGTGTGCGCGTCCATCGCGTCGAGCGCGGCGCCCGCGCCGTCGAGGCCGATGACATGGACCTCCGGCACGATGCCGTGCCGCGCCGAGAAGTCCAGGGTGTCCCGCAGGGCGTGCGGGGAGCCCGAGGGCGAGGCCATCACGTGCAGCCGGTTCAGCACCATCTGCTGCGCCTCCAGCACCAGCGGCTCCGTGTCGTAACCGCACATCACCAGCGTGCCGTCGGGCGCCAGGCCCGGTACCGAGGCTGCCGCTGTGGCGTTCGCCGGTGCCGTGTTGAGGACGAGGTCGGCGCCGCCGTCCCAGGTCGCGAGGGCCTCGCCCGGGTCCTCGTCCGCCGAGGCGACGAAACGTTCCGCGCCCAGTTCCTTCGCCGCGTCCTCGCCCCGGCGCGACCGGCCCACCACGGCGACCCTGGCCCCCAGCGCCACCGCGTACCGGATGGCCAGCGACCCCATACCGCCCGTTCCGATCACCGCGACACGGGAGTTCGGGCGCGCCCCGCCCTGCCGGAGCCCGTTGTACGCCGTGAGCCCCGCGCAGGCCAGGGGCGCGGCCGTCACCGGATCGAGCCCCTCGGGCAGCGGTGTCGCGAAAGCGGCCTTGAGGACCGTGTACTCGGCGTAGCCGCCGTCGACGACCACCCCCGTGATCCGCTTGCGCCGGCAGAGTATCGGCTCACCGCTCACGCAGTAGTCGCAGGTGCCGTCCGAGTCGAAGAGGAACTGGCCGGCCACCGCCGTACCGGCCGCGGGCAGCGACACCCCGTCGCCCACCGCCTCCACCACGCCGGTGATCTCGTGTCCGGGAACCACGGGGAAGCGGGCGAACGGATACCCGCCGTGGAGGAGGTTCAGATCGGAGTGACACACTCCGCAGCCCGTTACCCTGACGAGCACCTCGCCGGGCCCGGGTTCCGGAACGTCGCGCTCCGTCAGTGTCAGGGGCTCGCGGACCCCGGTGGCCAGCGCCGTACGCATCGCATTCTCCCGTCATGGCCCGACACCCCCGCCGGTCCCGGGACGGCGTCGGGCTGCGGTGTCCGCAGGTCCGCGATGTCCTGAGGGGGTCGATCCGGCTCTCGGGTCCGTCCGGTCGCCCGCTTCCCCGGTACGTGGGCCGACGGTCGCAGCCGTGCCCCTGTGATCGCGGCGGTCGCCCGCCGATGGTCGTGGCGGGCACGCGCGCCGGGGCGCGGAACGCCAGCAGGGCCCGGTGGGTGTGATCTGTGTCACTCCAGTGTGGCGCGGTCGGTCGGCTGGTGCAAAGCGGTGGTCGCCGGTCCTTCCTCCCTTGCTCGTTTCCTGTGGGGCCGCGCCGGCTCCCGGCCGGTTCTCCGCTGCTGGGAGCCGTCGCAGTCGACCCGTTCGCCCCCCGCGTCCCACCGGTCCCACGCGAGAGGAGAGGCCCTGTCCTCGGCGGATTTGGGCCGGTAACGTCCTGTTCCGCATGCGGGTTCCTGGTGACGGCGCCCGCGGGGGGCCGGGACAGCGCACCGCGACCGGGGGGGGCGAGTTGAGCGTCGAGGGCAGTGCCGTGCGGATACGGGTGGTCGCGCCGGGCCGGTTGGGCGAGAGCGAGGCGGACGCCTGGCGTGCGCTGCGCGCGAAGTCGGGAGCTCCCGGCAATCCGTTCATGGAACCCGAGTTCGCCCGCGCGGTGGGCCGGGTGCGGCCCGCGGCGCGGGTCGCCGTGATCACCGAGGCCCGGGAGGGCGCCGACTGGACGGAGGGCCCGGGCGCCGCCGTGGAGCCCGCCGGGTTCTTCCCGTTCGAGGCGGACCCACTGGGCCGCGGCCGGGCCCTGGGCCTCGGAGTGTCCGACAGCCAGGGGGCCGTCCTGCGGCCCGGCTTGCGGCTGGCCGCCGATGAGCTGCTGCGCGCGTGCTCGCTGGCGGCCTGGGAGTTCGACAACCTCGAAGAGGGCCAGACGTCCTTCATGGCGGGCGCCGCCGACGCGTTCGAGTCGCCTGTCGTGGATGTGGGGAACGGCTTCGCGGCGTACGAGGCGGCGCTGCGCGAGCGGTCGCCCACGTTCTACCGCACGACCACCGCCAAGGAGCGCCGCCTCGGCCGCCAGGTCGGCGAGGTCCGCTTCGTCTTCGACGAGCGCGATCCGGCCGTGCTGGCGAAGCTCATGGAGTGGAAGTCCGCGCAGTACCGCAGGACGGGCCGCCGCGACCGGTTCGCCAAGGAGTGGATCCGCGACCTCGTGCGGCTGCTCGCCGGCACCCGGAGCCCCGGCTGCTCCGGCGTCCTGAGCGTGCTGTACGCGGCGGACCGGCCGATCGCCGCGCACTTCGGGCTGCGCTCCCGGACGGTGCTGTCCTGCTGGTTCCCCGCCTACGACACCGGGTTCGCGAAGTACTCGCCCGGGCTCGTGCTCCATCTGCGGATGGCGCGGGCCGCGGCCGCCGAGGGCATCGGGATGCTGGACCTCGGGCGGGGGGCCGCTGAGTACAAGGACTCGTTGAAGACGGGCGGACTGACGGTGTACGAGGGGGCGGTGGTGCGGCCGGGGCCCCGCGCCGCGCTGTACCGGCTGAGCAGGGAGCCCGGCAGACGCGTCCACGGCTTCGTCAGGGACAGGCCGGAGCTGGCCTCGCTCGCGCGGCGGACACTCAACCAGATCGGCCGGGTGCGTGCGCGATGAGGCGGACCGCGCGGGACGGCGGCCCGCCGGACACCACGCCGGGGAGGTCCGCCGACGATTCTTCGAAACGATACGTGACGAACGGCCACGGCGTGTGTCCAAGGGAGTATGGAAGACACCGAGCAGAGCCGCACGCTTCTCATGCGCCGCCCGCGACGCGGCCTCACCGCACCACCGCCGCCCCGCCCTGGCGCAGCGCCACCACGGGAGCGCGCCACCGCGCCGCCCCGTGGGCCGGACGGCCCGGTTGAGAGCACCGAACACAGCGCTGGACCAAGGACGTTGACCTTGCCGACCCTGAGGGCGGCACCGCACCAAGGGGGGACCGTGCCGTACGGGGATCTGCCACCGCAGCCACCGCCCCGCGCCCGCCGCCCCGCACCCGGGGGTGCGGCCCCCGCGCCCCCGCGCCCCGCCGCGGTCGCCGTCGTCGACCTCGATCTCGCCGGGCCGGACGGGCCGGTGCTGTCCTGCGTGCCCGCACCCGGCGGCCAGGACCCCGGGCCGGGAAGCTATGTGTACGCGCTGGTCCGCCTGCGCGGAAGACCGGTGGGCGCGGTGCTGACCCGTGTCCCGCCGGGCACGGACCCCGCCGAAGCGATCGCCGCCGCCTACCGGGCCGGACCCGCGCCGGGTGCCGGAGCTCCCGCACCGGCACCCCCCGGCGCCGACCCGACAGCCGTGCCGCCGCGTACGGCCGTGGTGGTCGGTACCCGTGAGCGCGCAGGTCGCCTCGGCCGCGCCCTCGCCTCCCTGCTGGCCCAGGACCATCCGGACTTCGCGGTCCTCGTGGTGGACAACGCCCCCGAGACGACGGCCACCCGCGATCTCGTCACGGGGCCCTTCGCGGGCCGTGTCGGTTACGTGCGGGAGCCGGTGCCGGGCCTCGCCGCTGCGCACAACAGGGGCCTCGCGTCGCTGCCATCCGACGTGGTGGCCGTCGCGTTCACGGACGACGACGTCGTCGCTGACCCGCACTGGCTGACGGCGCTCACCACGCCCTTCGCCGACGACCCCGGTCTCGGCTGCACCACGGGCCTCATCCTTCCCGCCCGCCTCGGCACACCGGCCCAGATACTCCTGGAGAGCCACGGCGGCTTCGCCAAGGGATTCGTGCCGCGGCTGTACGAACCGGCGCGGCCGCCCGCCGGCGAGCCGCTGTTCCCGTTCGCCGCGGGCAGCTTCGGCTCCGGGGCCAACATGGCGTTCCGGGTGTCCGCCCTGCGGGCCGTGGGCGGCTTCGACCCGGCCACGGGCACCGGCACCCCCGCCAGAGGCGGCGACGACCTGTACGGCTTCGTCAGCATCCTCGCCGGGGGCCATCGCCTGAGGTACACACCGGACGCGCTGGTCTGGCACCACCACCGCGAGACCTGGCAGGACCTCAGAAACCAGGCGTTCGGATACGGAGCGGGCCTCACGGCGTACCTCACCGCGGTCCTCGTGCGACAGCCCGCCCTGCTGCCCGCGCTGCTCGCCCGGCTGCCGCGCGGTCTGGCGCACGCCAGGGCCCTCACAGCGCACCGGCCCGGCGGACAGGGTCCGGCACCGGGGGCGCCAGGGGCGCAGAGCCACCCCTGGCCCCGCTCGCTCTCCCGGCTCGAACGCCGGGGCATGCTGTACGGGCCCGTCGGCTACCTGCGGGCCCGGGCCGCCTGGCGGGGGAGGCGGCGATGGTCGTGACCCCGGTCCCCGTGCTGCTCTACCACGCGGTGATGGCCGACCCGCCCGCCTGGATCGCGGAGTTCACGGTCGGGCCCCGGCAGTTCGCGGCCCAGTTGGACGCCGTGGTCGCGTCCGGCCGTACGCCGGTCACCGCGGGCGCGTTCGCCGCCGCGCTCACCGGGCAGGGGCAACTCCCGGCCCGACCCGCGGTGTTGACGTTCGACGACGGGTTCGCCGACCTGCCGGGCCCGACCGCCGAGGCGCTCGCGGCCCGCTCCCTGCCCGCCACCGCCTACCTCACGACCGGCGCCCTCGCCCGAGGGCGTGGCATCCCGGGACACGGCAGCCTGCTGCCGCCCGCGCCGATGATGTCGCTCTCCCAGGCGGCGTCGCTGGAGGGGCACGGCGTCGAAATCGGGGCGCACACCGTGACGCATGCCCAGCTCGACACGCTTCCGGCTTCCGCGCTCCGTGGTGAACTACGGGACTCCAAAGACGTGTTGGAGGACACCCTCGGACACGCGGTGGACCACCTCGCCTATCCCCACGGCTACAACAGCCGCGCCGTGCGCGACGCGGCGCGCGCCGCCGGATACACGTCGGCCGCCGCCGTGCGGCACGCCCTCAGCTCCACGGCCGACGAGCCGTTCCGGATGGCACGGCTCATCCTGCGCCGCTCCCACACCGCGGCGGACGTGGCCGCGTGGATGGCGGGGGAGGGCGCCCGCGCGGCGCCGTTCCCCGACGCCGCGAGGACGGTCGGCTGGCGGATCTACCGCAGGGCCAGGGCGCGCTTCCTCGGCCCCAAGTTCGCGGGGTAGCCGCCACCGAGTCCCGGGCGGCGCCGGCCGGACGGCGCCGAGACCCCGCGTCACCAGGGCCGGGGCGGCAGAGAAACGAGGCACCGCGGACCGACAGGGAGACGCGCAGAGCGGCAGACGGACGGCGGGCGCACAGACAGGCACAGCACACACGACAGCGCCCACAGACACAGCGCTCACAGACACAGCGCTCACAGACACAGCGCCCACAGACACGGCGAGGCGCGCCGACCGGCAGGCGCGGGACAGGCACACCACACACGAGGCGGCACACGCACAGACAGGCACACGTGGCCCGCAGAGGGACAGACCGACAGCGCGGCACCGAAGGCGCGACCGACGAACACGACAGGGGGGCCAGGGCGGTGGCACAGCACGAGATGACCGCGTCGGGCGGCGCGCACGGCGCGCGGGCCGACCGGGAGGGCGCGAGACGCCTCCCGGTTGGTCCCGTCCGGCTGCTGACCTGGCTGCCGTTACCCGTGGCCGCGGCGCTGTGGGCCTGGTCGCTGCCGAGGATCCGCTTCCACGACATGGGCGACTTCGGGCTGCTCGACCGCTTCCCCGTCGCGTTCTACGGGGCGCTGGCCGTCCTCACCGTCGGATTCGTCGCCTCGCTGCGCCGGGCGGGCACGGCCCCCTGGTGGCCGTGCGCCTACAGCCTCGGGATGCTGTTCGCGCTGAAGGCCCCCACGGCGCTGCTGTACGACACGGTGCGCTACGCGTGGGCGTCCAAGCACGACGCGGTCATCGCCCGCCTGCTCACCGAGGGCACAGTCCACCCTCACCACCAGCTGAACGGCGGCATGTCCGCCTATGACCAGTGGCCCGGCTTCTTCTCCCTCAACGCCGCCCTCATCCGCGCCTTCGGGGTGCACGGCGCCGCCGTCTACACCAACTGGGCCCCCGTCACCTATGGCGCCCTGATGCTGCCGGTCCTCGTGCTCATCTACCGCACGTTCACCGACGACTGGCGTCTCGTGTGGACGGCGGTGTGGATCTTCCAGCTCGCGAACTGGGTGGGGCAGGACTACCTGTCACCGCAGGGGTTCGCCTATGTGCTGTTCCTTGCGATCTTCGCGGTGGTGCTGCGGCACTTCGTGCGGCCGGGGACGGCGGGCCCGCTGCGCGACCGGGAGCGGCTCGACCCGGCGGCCGCCCCCGTGCCGCCGTCGACGACCTGGCGACAGCGCGCGGTCGGCGTCGTGCTCCTTGTGCCGCTGATCGCCGCGATCAACTCCGCGCACCAGCTGACGCCGGTGATGCTGTGCGTGACCCTGTTCGCGTTCTGCCTCACCCGGCGCTACCGCAACATCGGACTGTTCGCGACGGCCGTCGTCATCATGGGGATCTGGGACCTCACGATGGGCCGGCCGCTGTTCGTCGACACGATGAAGACCCTCAGCGGGCAACTCGGTGACCTGTTGAGCAACGCGAAGCCGGGCATCGGCGGCAACCCGACCGGCGCGGGTGCCGAACTGGTCGGCCTGGTCAACATCGTGATGGTGGTGTCGCTCGGGGTGCTCGCCGTGGCGGCGGTCCTGCTGCGCCGCCGGCTCGCCAGGTCCGCCCTGCCGCTGCTGCTCGCCGCGATCGCCCCCGCGCCCCTGCTCGCGGTGAACAACTACGGCGGCGAAATGGTCTTCCGGGTCTATCTGTTCGGACTGCCCGGCTCGGCGTTCTTCGCCGCCGCGGCGCTGGTGCCCTCGGCGGCCTACGCGGGAAGGGCACGCAGGATCGCCCAGCGCGTGATGGTCGTCGCGCTGCCCGCCGGAGTCCTCGTCCTGCTCGCGGGCTTCCTCCCCTCCTACTACGGAAAGGAGGCCATGCAGTACGCGCCGCCGCAGGAGGTGTCCTTCGTGGAGCGCGCCTACGACCGGGCGCCGACGGGTTCGCTGGTGATGGCGGCCACGGGCTCGTTCCCCGGCGCGTACTACCACTACAACCACTACGACCACTGGTTCTTCACCGAGCAGGACGCCAGGGCGAACCGGCAGCTGCTCAAGGACCCCGGGGACTACCTCGCCGAGGGGATACCCGCGGGCTGCCCGGCCTTCGTCCTCCTCACCCCGACCCAGCGCGACGCGGTCCAGGGCGAGGGCTATCTGCCGCCGGGCGGGTACGACCGGCTGGTCGCAGCACTCAGGGCGTCCCCGCACTTCAAGGTCGTCGAGGACACCAGCCACGGGCTGCTGCTCCAGCACCTGCCGGTGCCGACCACCCCCGAGCCACTCCCACCCGACGTCGAGCCCTGACCCGGGCCTTCCCGGCAGGCACACCCCATCCGCCCATCCGCCCCGCCCCCGCCGCCCCGCCGTCCCCAGCCAAGGAGGCACCTCACGCCATGAATCGCACTCAGGCGCAGCTCAGAACCGTCCTCGCGCTCTCTGGATGGGTCGCGCTCGCCGCGACCCTGCTGCCCGGCGGCGATGTCCTGCGCTGGGCTCCCGTCCTGCTGTTCGTCACCTTGGGGCCGGGCCTCGCCGTCCTCCACCCCCAACCGGGGGCGCCGCGCCCGGCGGCCCGGCTTGAGACCCTGGCCCTCGCGGCACCGCTGAGCTGGTCGCTCGCGGCGCTCGACGCGACCGCCCTCTTCCTCGTACGGGGCTTCTCGGCGCCGGTCTTCCTGATCTCGCTCGCGGCGTTCTGCACCGTGGCCGCGCTGTTGCCGGGCCTGCCCCTCCCGGGGGCGATACGCGGCGGGCGTGACGAGGCCGCCGACGCCACGGGGGCCGGCGCGGGCGGAGAGCCCTGACCATGAGGCGCCTCAGAGTGTGGCCCTCGGCAAGGCCCCCGGTGCGCCGCTCGGCCGACGCGCGGCTGCTCGTGGCGCTGGCGACCGTGGGCGTCCTGCTCGCCGGCATCGGCACCTGGTGGATCGTCCGCGCCTCGGACAACTCCTCGGACTGTTCGCCCACGCGGCTGCTCGCGCCGCCGTGCGGTGCCTGGTGGGGAGCGTATGTGCCGTACGCGCAGGACGGCTCGCTCACCGAGGCGGTACACGGCTTCGAGGCGAAGATCGGCCGCAGGCTCGACCTCGTCTACACGTACCACGACATGTCCAACACGCGGCGGGACGGCGTGCTGCTGACGTCCGACGAGCGCGGGCTGGGAAAGGAGCGGATGCTGATGCTCGCCTGGGAATCGACGGTGTGGAAGGAGCCGCACCACAGGAACTACACGGAGACACAGCTCGGTTGGGCGCGGGTCGCGGCCGGGGACTTCGACCGCACGATCATCGACCCGCAGGCCGAGCGCATCAAGGCGTACGGGAAGACGGTCTTCTTCACCTTCGACCAGGAGGCGGACTTCCGCACCCCCGACGCCGGAACCCCCGCCGAGTTCGTCGCCGCCTACCGCCATGTGCACGACCGGTTCCGGCAGTTGGGCGTGGACAACGCGGTCTGGGTGTGGACGGTGTCCGGCTACCTCGGCCACAAGGAGCTGATGAGGCAGCTGTATCCGGGGGACGCCTACGTCGACTGGATCGGCGTGGACCAGTACAACTACTACCTCTGCCACAAGTCGCCGGACTGGCTGGACTTCCGGCAGAGCCAGCAGCCCTCCTACGACTGGCTGCGGGAGAACATCTCGGCGACCAAGCCCCTGATGCTGGCGGAGTTCAGCACGGCCCCCGACCCGGCCGACCCGGACCGGCAGCAGGACTGGTACGAGCGCATACCCGACGCGGCGCGCCACCTGCCGGCGGTGAAGGCCATGGTCCAGTGGGACAGCCCCGTGCCGGGACCAAACTGCGACCTGCGGGCGGACCACGGCCCCGCGCTCCGGGGCTACCGGAAGGCGGGCGCGTCGCCCTACTTCAACCAGCCCCTGCCGAGCGGCGTCCGCGGCACGCCCCGCTGACACGCCCCGCTGACACGCCCCGCTGGACACCTCCTGCTGACACGCCCTGGTCGCACGGCCGGATCACAGAGGCCACAGTGGCCCGGCCGGACCCCGGGCCCGGCCGTACCCGGTCGGTACGAGACCCCTGCGCCGCCTGTCCTGGGGCACCCGGTCCGGCCGGGCCACCGGCCGCGTTCGGCGGGCTACGCGGCCGGTGCGCCGCCGGCGGTCGGCACGGGGCCGTCCAACTGGTCGATCGTGGCCAGCGACGGGCCGCGCTTGGCGCTCAGGCTCCGTGCCGCGTCCTCGGCCCCGCGCAGGGTGCGCACGGCGTTCTGCCAGGTCAGCTTGGCCAGGTCCGCGCGGGACCAGCCGCGGGCGCGCAGCTCGGCCAGCAGGTTCGGGTAGCCGGCCACGTCGGAGAGGTCGCTCGGGGTGAAGGCCGTGCCGTCGAAGTCGCCGCCGATGCCGATGTGGTCCACGCCCGCCACCTCGCGCATGTGGTCCAGGTGGTCGGCCACCGTGGCCGCGGTCGCGACCGGGCGCGGGCTGGCCGCCTCGAACTCCTCGTGCAGGCGCATCGCCTGCGGAGTGGTGTCGAGATGGTGCAGGCCGTGGGCGCGCAGGTTGTCGTCGGCGGCCTGGGTCCAGGCGACGGCCTCCGGCAGGACGAACTTCGGCACGAAGGTCGCCATCGCGACACCGCCGTTGGCGGGCAGTTGCGCGAGTACGTCGTCAGGGATGTTCCTCGGGTGGTCGCAGACCGCCCGGGACGACGAGTGGGAGAAGATCACCGGCGCCTCGGTCACCGCGAGCGCGTCCCGCATCGTCGTCGCCGCCACATGGGAGAGGTCGACCAGCATGCCGAGCCGGTTCATCTCCCGCACGACCTCACGGCCGAAGGCGGTGAGGCCGCCCGCCCGCGGCTGGTCCGTCGCCGAGTCCGCCCAGCGCAGGTTGTGGTTGTGGGTGAGCGTCATGTAGCGCACACCCAGCTCGTACAGGGCGCGCAGGGTGCCCATCGACTCGGCGATGGACTGGCCGCCCTCCGCCCCCATCAGTGACGCGATGCGGCCCTCGGCGCGTGCGGCCTCCATCTCGTCGGCCGTGCGGGCCGGTGCCAGGGACTCGGGGAAGCGGGCCAGGAGCCGGCGCACGAAGTCGATCTGCTCCAGGGTCGCGGCGACCGGGTTCTCGCCGGGACCCATGTCGGACGGCACGTACACCGACCAGAACTGGCCGCCGACTCCGCCGCGGCGCAGGCGGGGGAGGTCGGTGTGGAGCTGGCCGGTGCGGTCGCCCGCCACGTCCAGCGCGTCGAGGTCGTAGCCCGCCTGTTCACGCATCGCCCACGGGAGGTCGTTGTGTCCGTCCACCACGGGAAACTCCGTGAGCAGTTCGCGCACCTCGTCGAGGTGCTCCTGCGCCGCGCCGCCGCTCTCCTGCGCCATGCCCCGCCTCACTTTCCGAAACCGAAGGACGCCTCGCCCTGGGCCTTCGCCCGCAGTCGCTTGCCCTTCTCCGTCGCCTGGTCGTTCAGCTCCTGCTGGAAGTCCTTCATGTGGGACAGCAGCGCGGGGTCGCTCGTGGCGAGGATGCGGGCGGCCAGGAGGCCCGCGTTGCGGGCGCCGCCCACCGACACCGTCGCGACGGGCACGCCCGCGGGCATCTGCACGATCGACAGGAGGGAGTCCATGCCGTCCAGGTACTTCAGCGGCACCGGCACGCCGATCACCGGCAGCGGCGTCACCGACGCCAGCATGCCCGGCAGGTGCGCCGCGCCGCCGGCGCCCGCGATGACCGCCTTCAGGCCGCGGTCCGCCGCGCCCTCGCCGTACGCGATCATCTCGCGCGGCATGCGGTGGGCCGAGACCACGTCGACCTCGTACGGGATACCGAACTCGTCGAGGGCCTTGGCGGCGGCCTCCATCACGGGCCAGTCGGAGTCGGAGCCCATCACGATGCCGATGAGCGGCGCGTTGTCGGAGGTCATTCGGTGATCGTCCCTCGCAGGTAGCCGGCGGCGTGGCGGGCGCGCTCCAACACGTCGTCCAGGTCGTCGCCGTAGGTGTTGACGTGCCCGACCTTGCGGCCCGGCTTCACATCCTTGCCGTACATGTGGATCTTCAACTGCGGGTCGCGGGCCATGCAGTGCAGGTACGCCGCGTACATGTCGGGGTAGTCGCCGCCGAGGACGTTGCCCATCACCGTCCACCGCGCGCGGGGGCGCGGGTCGCCGAGGGGCAGGTCGAGCACGGCGCGGACATGGTTGGCGAACTGGGAGGTGATCGCGCCGTCCTGCGTCCAGTGGCCGGAGTTGTGGGGGCGCATCGCCAGCTCGTTCACGAGGATGCGGCCGTCGCGCGTCTCGAAGAGCTCGACCGCGAGGTGGCCGACGACGCCGAGTTCCTTCGCGATGCGCAGCGCCAGCTCCTGTGCCTCGCCCGACAGCTCTTCGGACAGGCCGGGCGCGGGGGCGATGACCGTGTCGCAGACCCCGTCCACCTGCTGCGACTCCACCACCGGGTAGGCGACGGCCTGGCCGTGCGGGGACCGTACGACATTGGCGGCGAGCTCGCGCGCGAAGTCGACCTTCTCCTCCGCGAGCACCGGGACGCCCGCCTTGAAGGGCTCGGCGGCCTCGGCCTCGGTGCGTACGACCCACACGCCCTTGCCGTCGTAGCCGCCGCGGACGGTCTTGAGGACCACCGGGTAGCCGTCGCCGCCGTCGGTGCCCGCGCCCTCGGCGGCGAAGGCCGTCACGTCCGCAGGGCCGCTCACCACGCGGTGGCGGGGGCACGGCACACCGAGCGCCGTCAGTCGCTCCCGCATCACGCCCTTGTCCTGGGCGTGCGCGAGCGCGTCGGGGCCGGGACGCACGGTCACGCCGTCCGCCTCCAGCGCCCGCAGGTGCGCGAGCGGCACGTGCTCGTGGTCGAAGGTGATCACGTCGCAGTCGCGCGCGAAGGCCCGCAGGGTCTCCAGGTCGCGGTAGTCGCCGACGACGACGTCGGACACCACCTGCGCCGCGGAGTCCTGCGCTGTGTCACTGAGGAGCTTGAACTTCAGGCCGAGGGGGATGCCCGCCTCGTGGGTCATACGGGCGAGCTGACCGCCACCGACCATGCCGACTACGGGAAACGTCACCGGACCAGGGTATCCGGCGCGTTTCCCACCACGGAGGGCCGCTCGCGCGAGCCCCTCCCCGAACCGCGAACCCCCTCTGCCGCTCGCGCGAGCCCTGCCCGTACGGTGTCCGGTTCGCTCGCGCGAGCCCCTCCCCGTACCCCGAACCCCCTCTGCCGCTCGCGCGAGCCCTGCCCGTACGGTCTCTGGTTCGCTCGCGCGAGCCCTGCCCGTACGGTGTCCGGTGCCTGCGCGCGCCCTGGCCGTGCATCGTCCCGGCTCGTGCGCGGCCCCGGCCGTACGGTGCCGCGCTCGGGCCGTCCGGCGCCGGGAGCGGTCCCGGGAGGGGCTCGCTGGTTAGCATGGGTCGCCACGACACCGAACGGACGGGGCTTGACCACATGGGCGTACGGGAAGCGGGCGCGGCGCCTGAGGCGCGGCTGCACCGGGTGCTCAAGGAAGTCGTCAAGTTCGGCGCCGTCGGCGGGGCCGGCCTGCTGGTGAACCTGCTGGTGTTCAACCTGGTCAGGCATGTGACGAGCCTGCCGGTCGTGCGGGCGTCGGTGCTGGCGACGATCGTGTCGATCGTCTTCAACTACATCGGCTTCCGCTACTTCGCGTACCGGGACCGCGACAAGACGGGGCGCACCCGCGAGCTGACGCTGTTCCTCTTCTTCAGCGTCATCGGCCTGGTCATCGAGAACGGCATCCTCTACACGGCCACCTACGGCTTCGGGTGGGACTCGCCGCTCCAGAGCAACGTGTTCAAGTTCGTCGGGATCGGCGTGGCCACGCTGTTCCGGTTCTGGTCGTACCGGTCGTGGGTGTTCAAGGCGCTGCCGCCGGGCGGCACGCCGTTCCTCGACCGCCCGGGGACAGGGGCGGCCGGGACGCAGGGGACCGGGCAGCACGCCGAGCCCCTGGAGGCGGCGCCCCGCCGCCTCGGCTGAGACCCGGCCGCCGCTCGACGGGGATCGCGCGGCTCAGCGCACCGGGCGCTCCCGCTCCTGCGGCTCCTGGGTCTCGCGGCTGAGGAACAGCGCGAACACCGGCGGATGCGGCTGCAGCAGTTCGAGGCGCCCCCCGTCGGCCTCCGCCAGGTCGCGGGCGACGGCGAGGCCGATGCCCGTCGAGTTGTGGCCGCTGATGGCCCGCTCGAAGATCCGCGCCCCGAGGTCGGGGGAGACCCCCGCCCCCTCGTCGGTGACCTCGATGACCGCCTGGTTGCCGGTGACACGGGTACGCAGCGCGACGGTGCCGCCGCCGTGCATGAGCGAGTTCTCGATCAGCGCGGCGAGCACCTGCGCGATCGCGCCGGGTGTCGCCATCACCCACACGCCCTGCCGTCCCGACCGCACGATGGCGCGGCCCGCGCTGCGGTAGACGGGTTTCCACTCCTCTATCTGCTGCTTGATGATCCGGTCGAGGTCGAGGGGGATCGCCGATCCGGTACGCGGGTCCCGCGCGTTGGTGAGCAGCCGTTCCACCACGTCGGTGAGGCGCTCCACCTGGTTGAGCGCGATGGACGCCTCGTCCCGTGCCGTGTCCAGGTCCTCGGTGACGGTGATCTCCTCAAGCCGCATGGACAGCGCCGTCAGGGGCGTGCGGAGCTGGTGCGACGCGTCGGCGGCGAGCCTGCGTTCCGCGGTCAGCATGCGGGCGATGCGCTCGGCGCTGGAGTCGAGGACGTCGGCGACCCGGTCGAGCTCGGGCACCGCGTACCGCTTGTGCCGGGGCCGCGGGTCGCCCGAACCCAGCTTCTCCGCAGTCTCGGCCAGGTCGACCAGCGGGGACGCCAGCATGTTGGCCTGCCGTACGGCCAGCAGCACGGCCGCGATGATCGCGAGCAGCGCCACCGCGCCGATGATCAGCAGCGTCCTGCCGACCTCGCGCGTCACGGAGGAGCTCAGCTCCTCGACGGTGACGACCTCGCCCTGTTCGCCCCGGGCCTCGCCCCGGATGACGGAGCCCTTCGGTTTGCTGCCGACCTGCACGTCCCGGTGGCCCGGCACATCGACGCGCGCGTACCTGTTGGCGGTGATCTGCTGCTTGAGGACGCTCGCGCTGATGGACTCGCCGCCGAGCAGCCGTCCGTCGACGATGCTGACCACCCGCAGGGCCTCGGAGTCCACGCTCTCCTGGGCACTGCTCGTGATCGTCCGCGTCTCGACGATGACGAGCGACACGCCGAAGACGGCGATGACGACGAGCACCACGGCCAGCGTGGAGTTGATCAGTCGACGGCGCAATGGGCCCTCCGTGTGGGGGTGGCACGGCAACGGGGCCGTTCCCTCGGTCGCGTCCAGCCTGCCAGGGCCGTGCGTCCGCGGGCGCGGCGCCCGGCCGCAAGACCGCCCGCGACACCCGGTCCAGGGTCCGTGCCCCACCCAGGGAGCAGCGCGGCACCCGGCTGCGCGGGCCTCCGGGCACCGTGGCCGCCCGGCACCGGCGACCGGGCCTCGCGCCCACCGGACGTCGGCGAAACCGGGCCCGCGACCGCGGGGGCGCTGCAAGCGCCCCACACAGGGACAAACCCCGCAACCCCGCAACCCCGCAACCCGACACCGTGGCCGCCCGCCCCCATGCGGACCCCGGCGTCAGCGCGGGCCCCCGCCGGGCGGCGCCGGCACCGGGCCCCACCGGCCGCCGCCCGCCGGCACCGGGCCCCGGCGGGCGGCGGCCTCAGCTCTTTTCGAAGCGGAAGCCGACGCCCCGCACCGTGGCGATGTACCGCGGGTTCGCCGCGTCGTCGCCGAGCTTCTTGCGCAGCCAGGAGATGTGCATGTCGAGCGTCTTGGTTGAGGACCACCAGGTCGTGTCCCAGACCTCGCGCATCAGCTGGTCGCGGGTGACGACCCGGCCAGCGTCCCGTACCAGCACCCGCAGCAGGTCGAACTCCTTGGCGGTGAGCTGCAGCTCGTCGTCGCCCATCCACGCCCGGTGCGACTCGACGTCGATCCGCACACCGTGCGTCGCCGGGGCGGGCTGGGGCTCGCTCGCCCCGCGCCGCAGCAGGGCCCGGACGCGGGCGAGCAGCTCGGCGAGGCGGAACGGCTTGGTCACGTAGTCGTCGGCGCCCGCGTCGAGCCCGACGACCGTGTCGACCTCGTCGGCGCGCGCCGTGAGGACGAGGATCGGCACCGCGTGGCCCTCGGCCCGCAGCCTGCGGGCGACTTCGAGCCCGTCCATGCCGGGCAGGCCGAGATCGAGGACGACCAGGTCGATACCACCCTGAAGGCCCGCGTCGAGAGCGGAGGGTCCGTCCTCGCGGACCTCGACCTCGTACCCCTCCCGGCGAAGGGCGCGGGCCAGGGGTTCTGAGATGGATGCATCGTCCTCGGCGAGCAGTACACGGGTCATGTGGTGATGGTAGTCCGCAGGCGACGGCGGTAGGGCAACCCTCGGGCGCGCCTGCGGTACAGACGGTGACGTAGCGTTCGGCCTTCGAATCGGGTGTTTCCCCCACTCGTAACCTGTGATTGATATCTCAAGTCCTTCTATATGGCTCCATGATGTGCCGTATGGTGATGCAGAGCCTGTAGTACGACTGGAGGGCCTTTGGCGATGACGCTGCCAAAGGTCTTTTTCGTGTGCGGGCGGCCTCCCCGCCCCGCGTGCGGGCGGCGGCCTCCCGCGGGGCGCCCCGTCCCTCCACGGATCCCCGCGGCCCCCACGGTGTGCGGCCCCCGGGCCGCCACGCCCCCACGACGTGCGGCCCCCACGGCCGGCACGCCCCCCACGAGCTAGGAACACCATGGCGACCACACTGACGAAGGACGTGCCGAGCCCACCCGGCAGCGGCAAGACCTTCTTCGGCCACCCGCGCGGTCTGGCCACCCTCTTCATGACCGAGATGTGGGAGCGGTTCAGCTTCTACGGCATGCGGGCGCTGCTCACCATCTATCTGCTGTCCGGAGGCCCGGACGCGTCCAAGGGCCTGCACGGGGGCGGCCTCGGCATGGACCTGGCCGCCACCACCGCGATCTACTCGATCTACAACTCGCTGGTCTACCTGCTCGCGATGCCGGGCGGCTGGCTCGGCGACCGGGTGTGGAGCCCGCGCAGGACGGTGGCCGTGGCCGCCGGGACGATCATGGTGGGGCACCTGACGCTCGCGCTGCCCGGCTCGGGCACGTTCTTCGTCGGGCTCGCCCTCGTGGCGCTCGGCTCCGGCCTGCTCAAGGCCAACATCTCGACGATGGTCGGCCACCTCTACGACGGCCCCAACGACCCGCGCAGGGACGGCGGCTTCACGATCTTCTACATGGGGATCAACATCGGCGCCTTCTTCGCCCCGCTGACGATCGGCACTGTGGGCGAGAAGTACAGCTGGCACCTGGGCTTCGCGCTCGCCGCCGTCGGCATGGCCCTCGGTCTGGCGCAGTTCCTCATCGGCACGCGCCACCTGAGTCCCGAGAGCAGCCGGGTGCCTCAGCCGCTGACCCGCGAGGAACGCGCCTCATGGCTGCGCAAGGGCCTGCTGTGGCTGATCGTCGCGGTCGTCGCGTACGGGATCATCGGACTGAGCGGCCACTTCACGATGAACTGGGCGATGGTCCCGCTGACCGTCGCGGGCCTGGTCATACCGGCCGGGGTGCTGTGGCGGATCAAGCGGGACCGGTCGCTGTCCACGGGCGAGCAGACCAAGATGTCCGGGTACATCTGGTTCTTCGTGGCCGCCGCGGTCTTCTGGATGATCTACGACCAGGGCGGTTCCACGGTCCAGGCGTTCGGCACGGGCAAGGCGTCCGACTCGCTGCTCGGCCTGTCGTTCCCGACGTCCTGGTACCAGTCGCTCAACCCCGTCTTCATCATGGCGCTCGCGCCCGTGCTTGCCTGGTTCTGGCTCTGGATGAACCGCCGCGGCAAGGAGCCGAGCACGGTCGTCAAGTTCGCGGTCGGGCTGGTCTTCGTCGGCGTCTCGTTCTTCTTCTTCCTGATCCCGCTGACCATGGCGGTCGGCGGGACGCTGGTCAGCCCGGTCTGGCTGGTCGGCATCTATCTGATCCAGACGGTCGGTGAGCTGTGCCTCTCGCCGGTGGGCCTCTCGGTGACGACGAAGATGGCGCCGGAGAAGTACGCGAGCCAGATGATGGGCGTGTGGTTCCTCGCCGTGACCGCGGGCGACTCGGTGACCGGCCTCCTCTCCCTCGCCAAGGTGGACCTGAGCGGCGCGGGCGTCGTGGCGCTGGAAGCCGGCCTCGCCACGCTCGCCGGTGTGGCCGTGGTGATGTACCGGCGCCGCGTGCGGGCGCTGATGGGGGAGATCCACTGAGGCCGCTCCCGCGCCCGGCAGAGGGCCCCGCGCCGACGGCCCCGACCGGCTGCGAGCCGGCCGGGGCCGTCGTGCGCCGTGCGCCGTCGTGCGCCGTGCGTCGGGGCGTCGTGGGGGCGTGGGGCGCGGGTGGTGGTGGGTCCGGGACCTGCGACGGGTCCCAGGGCCCGCCGGGGGCCCTCCGTTACGCCGGAGCCGCCAGTTCCGCCCACACCGTCTTGCCGGGGACGTCCGGGTCGTGCCGTACGCCCCAGTCGAGGCAGAGGCGCTGGACGATGAACATGCCGTGGCCGCCGGGCCGCCCTGCCCGGTGCGGGGTGCGCGGCTCGGGCCTGCCCTCACCCCGGTCGGTGACCTCAAGGCGCAGTACTTTCGCCGCGGTCGACACCCGCAGCCGCTCGGGGCCCTCGGCGTGCAGGCACGCGTTCGTGACCAGTTCCGAGACGACCAGCAGGACATCCTCTGCCGCCGCCCGCGCGTCCGGGGTCGCCGCGGGCAGCCAGCCCCAGTCGTAGAGCGCCTGGCGGGTGAAGTCGCGCGCCAGCGGGACGACGCCGCTGGCACTGTCCAGCATGAGCGTGCGGTTCGTGCCCTCGGACACGGACACCTGGCCGGCGTCCGGCTCGGGGCCGAGGTCGCCCGGCGGTGGCTGCCGGGTGGTGCTCATCAGCGCTTCACCTCACCGATTCGCCGAGTTGCCATGGTTGCTGCACAGAGAGTGATAACAGGGGAGTGTGCTGCCTGCGGGAGTCTTCTGCCCGAACGCGTCGGGACAACACCCGACGCCGCGGCACAACACCCGGTGCCGTCACAGCACCCCGCCGGAACCGGACTCACACGCTCACTCCGCCAGCGCGTCGTGCAGCGACGCGTGCACGCCGAAGACCGCGTCGGCGCCGGTGATCTCGAAGACCCGGGCGACCACGGGCCGCATCCCGGCCAGGTGGACACCGCCGCCGGCCGCGTCCGCCCTGAGGCGGGCCCCGAGCAGCACGTTGAGCCCGGTCGAGTCGCAGAACTCCAGCTGCGAGCAGTCGATCACCAGCCGTGACCGCCCCTGATCAAGCGCTTCGTCCAGCGGGGCTCGCAGCAGTTCGGCCGTGTGGTGATCGAGTTCACCCGCCGCCGTAACGACCTCGCTGCGGCCCTCGGTGCGAACCTCGACCCTGAGCCGGCCCTGGTTCGTACTGCCGACCGTCTGGCGGTCCATTCCGCCCCTTTTCGCCGTGATTGCCGTGTGGTGTTTCGTGCCGTGGTCGCTCCCCGCGCGCAGGCCGCGCCGTGCGACGGCGGGCCCGATGGGCTGTGGGGATCGGCGTCCGCTCCGGAACCCGGCCGACGGCGGACGCCCGCAGAACATTACGCCTTTCACCGGCCGCGGGGTAGCCGAAGTAGCCAACATTGCCTATCAAAGCGGACAATTGGGACTTGCAACGGTCTGCGCCTACCGGGTAGGGCTAGAAGAAGACACAT
Organism: Streptomyces tremellae; assembly: GCF_039540215.1. Lineage (NCBI taxonomy): Bacteria > Bacillati > Actinomycetota > Actinomycetes > Kitasatosporales > Streptomycetaceae > Streptomyces > Streptomyces tremellae. The sequence goes on along the minus strand of NZ_BAABEP010000011.1, from coordinate 16,052 downwards.
CCGCACACGGCACGGCCTGGGAGGCGCCGCACGCCGCAGTCAATGCGCACCGGTATCGGCAGCCATATTGCCGAGAACGATGGAGGAGACCATGTCACCCCGGCTCGACGAACCGCGTACCCCGATCGCGCCGTCGGCATCAACGCACGAACTTTCTGTGACCGACGTCACATCCTGGATGTACGGTCCTGACGCGGAGGCCTCCGCGGCCCCCGCCGTCGAGGCGCGCACCTCCGCGCCCGCCACGGCTCCTTCCGCGGACGCAGGACTGCTTCCGCCGCCCGACATCCCGTCGCAGGAAGCCCTCGCCGACATGGACGCGGTCGACGCGCGTGTCCTGTCCAAGACCCTGTTCGCCCGGCTCGAAGCCCTCGAAGAGGGCACCCACGAGTACGCCTACGTGCGCAACACACTGGTCGAGCTGAACCTCGCCCTGGTGAAGTTCGCCGCGTCACGCTTCCGTACCCGCAGCGAGCCGATGGAGGACATCGTCCAGGTCGGCACGATCGGTCTGATCAAGTCGATCGACCGGTTCGAGCTGAGCCGCGGTGTCGAGTTCCCCACCTTCGCCATGCCGACGATCATCGGCGAGATCAAGCGCTTCTTCCGCGACACGTCGTGGTCGGTGCGCGTCCCGCGCAGGCTCCAGGAGCTGCGGCTCGACCTCGCCAAGACCAGCGACGAACTGGCCCAGCGGCTGGACCGCGCCCCGAGCGTCGGCGAGCTCGCCGACGCGCTCGGCATCACCCGCGAAGAGGTCGTCGAGGGCATGACGGCGAGCAACGCGTACACCGCGAGCTCGCTGGACGCACAGCCCGAGGAGGAGGACGGCGGCGAGGCCACCCTCGCCGACCGCATCGGCTACGAGGACCACGGCATCGAGGGCATCGAGTACATCGAGTCGCTCAAGCCGCTGATCGCCGGCCTCCCGCACCGGGACAGAAAGATCCTCTCGCTGCGCTTCGTGGCCAACATGACGCAGTCCGAGATCGGCGAGGAACTCGGCATCTCGCAGATGCACGTCTCGCGGCTGCTGTCGCGGACCCTGGCCAAGCTCCGCAGGGGCCTGACGCTGGACGAGTAGCGACGAGCGGCACGGCCGGGCGCACCGTGCCCGCCGCCACGGACGCCCCCGCGGGAAGCGCCCCGCGGGGGCGTCGGCCTGTCCTGCGGGGGCGTGTGCGCGGGACAGGCCCAGCGGGGGCCGTGTTGACGCCCCGTCCGGTATGAGCCACATTGGGCGCCGGGGCAGGGGGGAATCCGCATGGCACGTGGGGAAGGCCGTCCGGGGGGCCGCGCGGCGCTCGAAGCGCTGATGCGGCGGCGCCTCGGCAGGGAGTGCCTGTACACACCGTCGTGCAGGCTCGGCCTGTACGTGGCGCTGCGGCACTGGTGCCGGCCCGGCGGGCGGATCCTGATGTCGCCCGTCAACGACGACGTGATCTTCTTCGTCGTCCTCGCGGCCGGACTGCGGCCCGTACAGGCGCCGTTGAACCCGCTCGACGGGACGATCGACCTCGGGGCCGTACCCGAGGCGACCTGGCGCGGCCTGTCCGCCGTCCTCACCGCCAACCTGTACGGGAACCCCGACCCCGCCCCCGAACTCCGCGCCCGCTGCGACGCGTCGGGCATCCCGCTCATCGAGGACGCGGCGCACGCGATCGGCAGCGTCCACACCGACGGGCGGCACGTCGGGGCCGTGGGCGACGCGTCCGTGTTCAGCCTCTCGAAGCACGCGGGCGCAGGGACCGGAGGGTTCCTGGCCTTCGCCGACCCCGCCCTTCGCCCCCGACTGGAAGCATTACGCGACGAGTTGCTGCGACCGGCCCGGTTCGCATCCGAGGTGCTCTACGCGCTGCGCCCGTACGCGGAAGCCGGCGTGCGCGGCCTGCGGCTGACCGGCGCGGCCCACGCCGCACTGCGCGTCCTCGGCGCCGAGGAGCGCGCGGAGATCCGGATGCCGCTGCGCGCGGCCGAGTTGGCGCGGGCACTGGCACCGGCGGCCGTGCCGGGGCTCGACCCGCTCGACCCCTGGATACGCGTCGACATGCACCCCTACCGCATCACCCCCGGCCCCGTGCGCCTGCGCCGCACCACGCGCCTCCTCGAACGCCTCGACGCCCGCCTGGCCCGCCACGCCGCAGGCACCGCGGCGCTCCTGAACGCCATCCCCGCCGGTCTTCGCCACGCACCGGGAGAGAGCCCCCGGCGTCCCCAACCCCTCTTCCGCGTACCGCTGCTGGTCGCCGACCGGGACGCGGCGCTCGCCGCGCTCGCCCGCCGCCGTATCACCGTCGGATACCTCTACGACCCGCCGCTCGACGCCTACGCGGGCGAGGAGTTCACGGACCCGTCGCCCGAACCCGGCCCCGCCGCCTGGTTCGCCCGGCACGCGCTCCCCGTCGACCCGTGCAGGGCGGCGGAGATCGCCCCGGTCCTCGCGGCGCTGCCCGTCACCCCCGTACAGCCGCCCCGCAGCGCCCCCGCCCGCGAGGGCCGTGACGGTGGCTGACCCGGCCGGCCTGCCGGGGGCCCCGGCGGCAGGCGGCGCCCCGCCCGAGGCCGACGCCCGCCCGATGTTCCGCAACGCCTACGCGCTGATGCTCTCCACCGGCGTCTCGGCCGCGCTCGGCCTCGGCTTCTGGGTGGTCGCGGCCCGCCACTACACCGAGGAGGCGGTCGGTCAGGGCTCCGCCGCCATCGCCGCGATGCGGCTGCTCGCGTCGATCACCGCGACCACCATGATCGGCGCCGTGGTCCGCTACGTGCCCCGCGCGGGACGCGGTACCGCGGCGCTGGTGTGGCGGGTCTACGGGCTCAGCTCGGTGGTGGTGTGCGCCGCGTCGCTGGTGTTCCTCGCGACACTGCACCGCTGGGGCGACTCGTACGCGCCGCTCGGCGGCCCGCTCCCCGGCCTCGTCTTCACCGCGGCCTGCGTAGCCTGGGCCGTACTCACTTTGCAGGAAGGGGTGTTGACGGGGCTGCGCAGAGCGTTCTGGGTGCCCGTGGGCAACACGGTCTTCTCCCTCGCGAAGCTGGTGCTCCTCGCCGTGCTCGCGGCGGCCCTGCCCGTCCTCGGTGTGTTCGTCTCCTGGGCCGCGGCGATCGCGCTCTCCCTGCTGCCCCTGGGCTGGCTGGTCTTCCGCAGGCTGATCCCGCGCCAGGCCGCGCAGCAGCGCGAGCACCCGCCCCTGCGCTACGCGGACGTCGGGCGCTTCATGGCGGGCGACTCGGCGGGCTCGCTGTTCAGCCTCGCCATGATCAACCTGCTGCCGGTGATGGTGGCCGTACGGTTCGACGCGGCGCACAACGCGTTCTTCTACGCGGCGTACACCGTGGGCGGCACCATGGAGTTCATGGCCATCAACATGGCCTCCTCGCTCACCGCGCACGCCTCGTACGAACCCGGCGCACTCGCCGCGGGCGTGCGCGGGGCGCTGCGCAGGATGGCCGTCCTGCTGGTGCCGGCGGTCGCGGTGATCGTGGCGTTCGCCCCGCTGGTCCTGGCACCCTTCGGCACCGCGTACGCCTCCCACGGCACCACCGTCCTGCGCCTCCTCGCGCTCGCCACCCTGCCCCGCGTCCTGGTCGAGCTCTACCTCGGCATCCTCAGGGTCCAGGGCCGCACCGCCCTGCTCGCCCTGTTCCAGGCCGCGATGTGCCTGATCACCCTGGGCGGCTCGGCGGCCCTCATGCCTCCTCTCGGCATCACAGGCGCGGGCGTCGCGGTCCTGGCCGCCGTGACCCTGGTGGGCGCGGCCACCACCCCCGGCGTCACCCGCACCCTGCGGGCGGGCCCGCAGGGTGCGGCGTGAGCGTTTCCTACTCCCAGCCCCCGAAGATGCCCTCGGAGAGCTGGGCCGAGCAGATGTTGTACCCGCCGGAGGCGTGTCCGGTCTTCGTCTTCCCGTCGACGGTGACCGAGCAGTGGATGTCACCGCCGCCGGACAACTGCGCGGTGACGTCGTAGTACATGGCGTCGTCCGAGAGCGTCAGCGTCTTGCTCAGGGGCAGGCCGTGCCCCTCGATGTTCTCGCTGTCGGACCCGTAGGTGATGTCGGCCCCCGAGGGCGCCGAACCCCACACCCTGAACAGCACCCTGCCCTTCGGAGCGCTCTCCGCCTTCTTCTTCGCGGGCGCGGGCGCGGCCGGCGCCTCCGCCTTCACGGTCCTCGTCGCCGTGGCGGTCACGGTCACGGTCGGTGCGGGCTCGGCCTTCGCAGCGGCCTTCGCCGCCGGCGCGGCTGCTGCGGTCACGGTCACGGTCGGTGCGGCGAGCGGCTTGGCGTCGGCGGCGGTCTTGGCGTTCGTGCTGCTGCCACCGCCCCCGCCGGCGGCGGCACCGATGACGATGCCCACGACGAACACCCCAGCCGTCACCGGCAGGATGACCCGCTTCCGGATCCAACCCGGCCGCCGCCCAAGGTCCTTCGGCGGTTCGACCGCGAAGGCGGCGCCCCACTGCGGCGGTTGCTGGGGCTGCGGCGGCTGCGGCGGTTGCGGCACGTTCGGTTCCTGGGTCACGACAGGCTCCTCCACTGAGCAACTGAACGACCCGGCGTGGGGGCGCCGTGCGTTGAAGGTGTCTGTGAGACCGCCGCACGGGCCGAAGGGTTGTACGCGCCCCGTTACGGGCCGCGCGCGGCCGGGGTGCGCCCGGGGCCACCCCGCACGCGGGGCCCACTACACGCCGGCACCGGTCCAAGGTTCCGCGTCGGGACCACCCCCGCGCCTGCGGGGACAACGCGTCGCCGCGGTCCGACCCGGCCGTCACGTCGGGACCACCCCCGCGTGCGCGGGGACTACCGTGAGGCGGCTCACTCGCTCTCCCCGGCGCGGGGACCACCCCCGCGTGCGCGGGGACTACACCGAGATCGACACGGCCGACGACACCGGCCCGGGACCACCCCCGCGTGCGCGGGGACTACCCGCTACGGGCCCCGTCGAAAAAGAGGAGTCGAGGACCACCCCCGCGTGCGCGGGGACTACCCTCCGCGAGCTGGGTTTCTACGCGATGCCCACGCAGGTTTCGGCCACTTCGCCGAGTCCCGGCATTGCTCACCCTCCGGGTGTCCCATGCTCCGCATCCTCCTGGAACCGTAGCCCCCGGCGGGCGAGGACGACGTGCTCGCGGCCGGGCGGTGCCCGTTCAGGCGTCGCCGCGCAGTGGGGGGACTCCGGGGTACGGAGGCGCCTGCTCGACGTCGCGCCGGGTCAGCCGGTACTTCTCCGGGAAGCGGGACCGGAGGATCCTGCTCTCCGGCTCGGTGTCGCGCCACGTGTAGTTGCACAGGTCGCACCGGTACACCTCCCACACCCCCGCCAGGGGCGAGCTCGCCAGATGCTCGACCGCCTCGTGGGCGCAGCGCGGGCACATCTCAGGAACCGTCCTCTCCGGCGCGGTCATCGCCGGCTCCCCTCGCCCGGTGCCCCGGCTGCCGCGGCGCCGCGCAGCGCCGCGAGCCGTTCGAACCACGCGTCCGCGTCGGCGAGGTCCCGCACCGGCGTCGCGTACTCCCCGCGTTGGTCGGGGAAGACCGGCGTAGTCGCGTCGATGACCAGCTTGTCGCTGATCCCCTGCGGCGAGGAGCCGGGGTCCGCGGGCGTGATGGACATCGACGGCAGCCGGATCACATCGCGTCCCGGATCGACCTTGGTCGAGATCGCCCACATCACCCGCGGCAGGTCGAACGGGTCGACGAAGTCGTCGACCACGACGACGACCTTGCAGTACCCGAGCCCGTGGCGGGTGGTGGCGGTCCGCACGCCGACGGCATGGGCGAAGCCGCCGTAGGGCGTCCCCGTCGAGACGATCGTGAGCAGGCCGTGGGTGTACATCGCGTTGACCGCGCGCACCTGGGGGAACGACTCGCGAAGCTCCTTGAGCACCGGCAGGCAGGTGCTCGGCCCCATCAGGTAGTCGATCTCGGTCCAGGGCGTGCCGAGATAGAGCACCTCGAAGATCGGCCGGGTGCGGTAGGAGATCCGGTCGACGCGCACGACCGGCACCCGGCGCCCGCCGGAGTACTGCCCGGTGAACTCGCCGAACGGGCCCTCGTGCACCCGCTGACGTGCCTCCACCACGCCCTCGATGACGACCTCGGCGCCCCAGGGCACGTCGAGCCCGGTGGCGGGCGCCGCGGTGATCGGAGCCGGTGCGCCGCGCAGCGCGCCCGACATCTCGAACTCCGAGTCACCGCCCGCGATCGGCATGCCCGCCACGATGGGGATGGAGGGCTCGTTGCCGAGCGCGATCGCGATCGGCAGGTCCTCGCCTCGCGACTCCGCGGCGGCGATGTGCCGCCCCAGGTCGTGGACGGCCACCGGGATGACGGTCAGCCGCCGCTTGCCGATCACCTGCAGCCGGTACGTGCCGACGTTCTGCTGTCCGAAGTCGTCCGGGCGGTCCGGGTCCCGGCTCACGACGGCCGCCTTGTCGAGATAGAAGCCGCCGTCGGCGTCGTTGAGCCGGAACAGCGGCAGGATCCCGAAGATGTCGACATCCTCGCCCTCGACGCCGTTCTCCAAAAACGGCGCGTCCGCCCGGCGCTCGACGGGGACCGGGAACGTGTCCCACCGCCTGCCGAACTCCTCGACCTGCTCGCGCACGGGGGTGCCGGGCGGCAGCCCGAGCGCGAGGGCGTGGTTCGCCCACGACCCGTGCACGTTCATCACGACCCGGGCGCCCGGGAAGCCCCGCAGGTTGTCGAACCAGAGCGCGGGGGCGCGTTCGCCGAAGCGGCCCAGCGCGTTGCCCGCGGCGCCCAGGTCGGGTTCGAGCGCCACCTCGTCATGGACTCGCAGCAACTGCCCGCTCTCTTCGAGCGTTTCGACGAAGTGCCGCAGATCGTCGTACGGCATGGCGCGACCTCCTGGATGTACGGGAAGCGGAGCGCGAGCAGCGCGCGGCGCTCCTCGGCCACGGTCGCACGTGCCTTCCGCCCCCGGGAGAGGCCGGTGCCGTCCTGGGACACGGCTGTCCCAGGCAGGGCCGCCAGGCCAGGCCCGCCCTGGCCCGCGTCCGCGGGCCCGGTGGCCGCCGTCCTGGCGCTGTTAGGCTCCGCCCATGGGCGGCGATGCTCACAGCAATGAGCTGGGCGACTTCCTCAGGGCCCGCCGCGGCGAACTGCGCCCCGCGGACCTCGGGCTCGCGGAGACCGGGCACCGCCGGCGGGTCGCCGGCCTGCGCCGTGAGGAGGTCGCCTCGCTGGCCTCCATCAGCCCGGACTTCTACACCCGCCTCGAACAGGGCCGCCGCCAGCCCTCCGAGCAGGTGCTCGACACGCTCGCACGGGTGCTCGGGCTCAGCGAGGAGGAACGGGACTACGCCTTCGAGCTGGCCGGCCTCGGCCCCGCCAGGCGACCGCGTCCGCCGCAGCGGGTCCTGCCGCACCTGCGGCGCATCCTCGACGGCCTGACGACCGTCCCCGCGGTGGTCATCGGCCTGCGCACCGACATCCTGGCGTGGAACCCGCCGGCGGCCGCGCTGTTCACCGACTTCGCCCGACTGCCGCGGGCCGAGCGGAACTTCCTCAGGCTGGTCTTCCTCGACCCGGGCGTGCGGTCGCTCTACCCCGAGTGGGAGCGGGTCGCGGCAGCCGGTGTCGCACAGCTGCGGCGCGAGGCCGCGCAACACCCGGACGATCCCGAACTGGCCGCCCTGGTCGACGACCTCTCCTCCGGTGACCCCGACTTCCGCCGCTGGTGGGCGGCGCACCACGTGGCCGTCCGCGGCGCGGGCACCCACACGATCCGGCACCCGCGCGTCGGCGAGCTGACCCTCGACTGGGCGGCCCTGGTCAGCACCGCCGTCCCCAGCCAGCAGCTTTTCAGCTGGACCGCGGAGCCGGGCTCGGACTCCGAGGCCAGACTGCGGGCGCTCGCCGCCCGCGCGTAGCCGTTCCTCGGCCCGCCGGAGTCACGGCCGCCGGGCCAGGAAGACGTACTCGCGACCCGGACGGTCCGGGGCGTCGCGGACCTCCTGGAGGGTGAAGTCGTGGGTGGCGAGGTCCGCCTCGACCTCCTCGCGTTCGCGGAAGCGCAGCGTCGAGTCGGAGGTCAGGGTCCGACCGTCCGACGCGAACTCGTACGTCCAGCGGAAGCTCACCAACGGGCCCGCGACCTCCGTGAGTTCGACCCAGCCGCGGACCCGGCCGAGGCCCGGGACGTCCACCTCCCGGAGGGACGCCTCGCGGTTCCACTCCTCCCAGGCGCGGCGCGCCGGGACGCGCGTCTCGAACACCAGGTGCCCGCCGGGCCGCAGCGCGGCACGGGCGCCGCTGAGCGTGCCCTCCCAGGCGTCGGGGGCGGCGATCGCCTGCGCCACGTTCGCCGTCATCGTGGCGAGGTCCACGGCGAGGGGCGGCAGCGCTGTCGCGTCCCCGCAGAGCCAACGCACGCGTACCGCGCCCGGCTTGGCGCGGGCCACGTCGAGCGAGGCCCGGCTCGGGTCCACGCCGACGACGTCGATGCCGCGTTCCGCCAGCAGGAGCGCGAACACGCCCGTGCCGCAGCCGATGTCCAGCACGCGCCGGGCCCCCGACTGCCGGGCGAGGTCGAGATACGGGACGAGATCACCGCGGTCGGGGTCGAACGGGTCGTAGAGCGCCGCCAGTCGGGGATGTGTGAAGATTTCGTCAGCCATGCCGCAGAAGCTAGAGCATCGGTGGGGTCGGCCGCGCGCCGGACTGACGGGGCCGGCCCCCGCCCGCCTCACGCGAACTGGTTGCCCTCGGCGCGGAGTTTCCTGCGCAGGACCTTCCCGTTGCCGTTGCGAGGCAGCGCGTCCAGCCAGACGACGTCGGCGGGGACCTTGTACCAGGACAGCCGGTCACGGGCGAGGCCGACCAACTCGGCCGCGAGGGCGTCGGTGTCGGGGCCTTCGCCGTCCCCGTTCGCGGGGGACGCCACCACGTACGCGCGCAGGCTGGTGTCACCCGCCGTGCGGCGCACCGCGCTCACGGCCGCTTCGAGCACCCGCGGGTGGGATTCGAGGAGGCGCTCCACCTCGCCGGGTACGACGTTCTGCCCGCCGATGACCTCGACGTCGTCGAGCCGGCCGTGCGCGTGCACGACCCCGTCCTCGTCGAGCGACGCGAGGTCGCCGGTGGGCCACCACACGTCGGCCTCCTGGCGCGGGCCGAGGCTGCCCCGGGCGACGCCGCGCGTGGCGAGGGGGACGCGGATGTGCAACTCGCCCCGGGCGCCGAGGGGGAGGGGGTTTCCTTCGCCGTCGACGATGCGTACCTGCCGGTCGGCGAACGGCTGCCCGACCGCAGACGGCACGTCGTACACGGCGGGCGGGCCCACGGCGATGCCGCCGATCTCGGTCGCGCCGTACGCGTTGACCAGCCGCTTGCCCAGCAGCGGCACCAGCTTCTCCCGCAGCCGCGCCGAGAGCACCTCGCCCGCGCACACCACCTGTTGGAGCTGCCCCAACACCTCGGCGTGGCCGGGTTCGAGCAGCAGCCGCGCGAGGAAGCTCGGCTGCGCGAACAGGTTGGTCACCCCGTGGCGTCCGATGAGTGCGAGCGCGGCGGCGGGGGTGGCGCGGGGCCGGGACAACACGGCGACCTGGCCGGTTTCCAGGGTGGTGAAGAGCGAGGCGCCGAGGCCGCCGAGGAAGTACATCCGCGACACGGAGAGCCCCACCGCGCCCGCGCGGATGGCCTGTTGCGGGCCACGGGGCCGGCCGAGGTCGCGGTGGAGGTAGAAGCAGAGCTTGGGGGCGCCGGTGGTACCGGAGGTGAAGAGGGCGAGCGCCGGGTCCTCGCCGCCGCCGGTGAACTCGGTGTCGGGCTCGCCGGCGACGAGCGCGCGCGCCCCGGTGGCCGGTACGGGTGCCGCGCCGTCGAGCCACCCAGCGGTCTCGGGGTCGGCCACGATCAGGGCGGGTTCGGCGGTGCCGATGTCGCGCGTCAGGTCCTCGCGGCTCATCTGGACGTTGACCGGCACCGCGACGAGGCCGGCCTGCCATGCGCCGAGCAGGCACCAGACCATCTCGATGCTGTCGGGCAGCGCGAGCAGGACCCGGTCGCCGGGCCGTAACCCGGCCCCTCGGTACCCCCGGGCGACCCGGGCCGCCCCCTCGAACACCCCCCGGAACGTCCAGGCGTCGTCCTCCACGAGGAAGGCCGTACGGTCGCCCCACCCCAGCCCGTCGACCTGCTCACCCAGCCGCCACGTCAGATTCCCGCCCACGTCCACAACCCCTCCGAAATCGCGCAACTCCCCTACCAGGAGCCTCCCTTGGACGATAGCCCCCCACCGCCACCCCAGGCAGAGGGCGTTACTCGGCGCACGCACCTGGCGCCGGGCGCGCGGGGGTGTCCGCACGGTGGGGGCGCCCCGCTGCGGGGAGTGCGCCGGCCCCGCGTGCGCGGGGAGTACGGTCCTCGTGTCATCGAACTGGCACGCCGCGTCGGGACCACCCCCGCACGCGCGGGGAGCACCGCTCGCGGGGCCCTACGACCTGTACGGGGTGGGGACCACCCCCGCACGCGCGGGGAGCACCCGGACCCCCGGCAGGGACCACGGTGGGCGGCGGGACCACCCCCGCACGCGCGGGGAGCACTCTACGTGCTCCCCGCGGGCGTGGAGCACGGCGGGACCACCCCCGCACGCGCGGGGAGCACGACCCGGACGACGATGACACCCCGTGCGTGACGGGACCACCCCCGCACGCGCGGGGAGCACTGCTTCGGCGGCGGCAAGCTGGAAGCGTTCGTCGGGACCACCCCCGCACGCGCGGGGAGCACCGATGGCGATGGTCAACTGGAAAAGAGCCGCCGGGACCACCCCCGCACGCGCGGGGAGTACTCTTCGTGACCTGGGGTGTTAGACGACGCCGGCCTGGCTCTCGACCACTTTGCCAACTCTCGGCATTCTTCCCCTTTCGGGTATCCGGGCTTCGTGTCGCACTCAGACCTTAGCCCCGGGGGCTCCTGGGAGAGACGAGGCGACGCCGGCGTCAGTCGACGCAGAGGCAGAACGGGTGGCCGGCCGGGTCGCGGTAGACGCGGAAGTCGCGGCCCGGGGCGTCGGTGTCGAGGGGGGTCGCGCCGAGGGCTAGTACCTCGCGTTCGCCGGTGTCCAGGTCGGGGACGGTGAAGTCCAGGTGGAGCTGCTGGGACTTGTCCTCGGAGGGCCACTCGGGTGGTACGAGCCCCGGCGCGGCCTGGAACGAGAGGCGGGTGCCCACCGCGCCCTCCAGGTCGACCCAGCCGTCGCCGCCGTCCTTCACCTCGCCCCCGATGATCCGGGCGTAGAAGCCCGCGAGGGCCACGGGATCGGGCGCGTCGAGGACGATGGCACGCTGTGTGGCGATGGGCATGGCGGGTACCTCCGGTGGGTGGGCTGTCGGAAGGGGCGTCGGGGCGGTCGTCGCGCGGGCGCTATGCCGGGGGGCGTCCGCCGGGGTGTGCGCGTCTCGTGGCGCCCGTTGCCCCTTGTGCAGGTGTTACCGGTAATCCCCATTGAACAGGTAACGCGGTACCGTCGCAACCATGAACGACCGACCCTCCGCGCCCGAGGGGCTGCTGCTGATCCAGGACCTGGTGAACACCCGGGACATCGAGGACGGCACCGACACCCTCGACTCGGCGCCGGGGCGCCGGGCCTTCGGGCTCCCGGCCGCCGATGTGCCCGCGGCGAAGGAGCTGCGGGAGGCGCTGCGTGCGGCGTGCCTTGCGCACGCGGGGCACGGCTCCGCGCACGCGCTCGACGTACTGCTCGCGGACGTGGCCCTGCGCGTGAACGTGGGCGCGGACGGCGCGGCCTCGGTCACGGCGCGCGGCGCCGACCTGCGGTCGCGTGTCGCGGAGTCGGTCGCACGGGCCTCGCTCGACGGGACGTGGCTGCGGCTCAAGGCGTGCGAGGCCGAGACCTGCCAGTGGGCGTACTACGACCGGAGCCCGGCCGGGCGGCGCCGCTGGTGCTCGATGTCGGTCTGCGGCGCCCGCAACAAGATGCGGAACTATCGGGCCCGTCACGCCTGAGGGCTCGGGGCGGCCCGTCATATTTCGGGCCCGTCACGCCTCAGGCGTATCAGGGCCCACGCCCCCGCCCCGCGAGCCGCCCGCCACGGGCAGACGCCCCCGCCCCGCGAGCCGCCCGCCACGGGCAGACGCCCCCGCGCGAGGGGCTACGCGTTCGGCCGCCCCATCGCCCGGTACGTCCAGCCCGCCGCGCGCCAGCGCCCCGCGTCCAGGACGTTGCGGCCGTCGAGGACGACGCGAACGGCGGCGAGCTTGCCCAGCTCCTCCGGGTCGAGCTCGCGGAACTCCTGCCACTCGGTGAGGTGCAGGACGACGTCTGCGCCGCGCACCGCGTCGTGCGCGCTGTCCGCGTAGCCGAGGGTGGGGAAGACGCGGCGCGCGTTGTCCATGCCCTTCGGGTCGTACACGGTGACCTGACCGCCCTGGAGGTGGATCTGCCCTGCGACGTTGAGCGCGGGGGAGTCGCGCACGTCGTCGCTGTCCGGCTTGAACGCGGCGCCGAGCACCGCGACCCGCTTGCCGAGGAACGAGTCGCCGCCGACGGCCTCGCGCGCCATGTCGACCATGTGGCCGCGGCGGCGCATGTTGACCGAGTCGACCTCGCGCAGGAAGGTCAGCGCCTGGTCGGCGCCGAGCTCGCCCGCGCGGGCCATGAACGCGCGGATGTCCTTCGGCAGGCAGCCGCCGCCGAAGCCGATGCCCGCGCGCAGGAACTTCCTGCCGATGCGGTCGTCGTAGCCGATCGCCTCCGCGAGCGTAGCGACGTCGCCGCCCGCCGCCTCGCACACCTCGGCCATCGCGTTGATGAAGGAGATCTTCGTGGCGAGGAAGGAGTTCGCGGACGCCTTCACCAGCTCCGCCGTCGCGTAGTCCGCGACCACGAACGGCGTACCCTCCGCGACCGGCTTCGCGTACACCTCGCGCAGCAGCTTCTCGGCGCGCTCGCTGCGCACGCCCACCACGATGCGGTCGGGGTGCAGGGTGTCCTCGACGGCGAAGCCCTCCCGCAGGAACTCGGGGTTCCAGGCCAGCTCGACCTGGTCGCCCGCGGGCGCGAGCCGGGCGAGCCGCGCCGCGAGCCGCTCCGCGCTGCCCACCGGCACGGTCGACTTGCCGACGACGAGCGCGGGACCCGTCAGGTGCGCGGCGAGCGCGTCGACCGCGCTGTCCACGTACGACATGTCGCAGGCGTACTCCCCCTGCTTCTGCGGGGTGTTCACGCACACGAAGTGCACGTCGCCGAAGGCGGCGACCTCGGCCCAGTCCATCGTGAAGCGCAGCCGCCCCGAGGAGCCCTCGATGCCCGCGACATGCCTGCGGAGCAGGTCTTCGAGCCCCGGCTCGTACAGCGGGACGCGCCCGGCGCGCAGCGCGTCGATCTTCGACTCGACGACGTCGAGCGCGAGCACCTCGAACCCCAGCTCGGCCATGGCCGCGGCGTGCGTGGCGCCGAGGTAGCCGGTGCCGATCACGGTGATCTTGAGGGCCATGCGCTGCTCCATATGCATACGACGGTCGGGACGCCGCCTGAGCATAGCCGCGGCCCTCCCTGTGCCCCGGCTCACCTATGCCATCGGGCGGCAGGCGCTCTAGTATCGGGTTACTTAACGGTAGTTAGCATCGCCCGGACCGCCGTCCGGGCCGTCGTCACAGCGAGCAGCTTCCCTGGGAGTGAGAGACCGTGGCCGGATCGACTGGGTCGTCGTTTGACCTGTACCGCCCCGCCGAGGAGCACGACGCGCTCCGGGAGGCCGTGCGCGGCCTCGCGGAGGCGAAGATCGCGCCGTTCGCCGCGGCCGTCGACGAGGAGGCACGCTTCCCGCAGGAGGCGCTCGACGCCCTCGTCTCGAACGACTTCCACGCCATCCACGTGCCGGAGGAGTACGGCGGCGCCGGCGGCGACGCCCTCGCGACGGTGATCGTGATCGAGGAGGTCGCCCGGGTGTGCGCGTCCTCCTCGCTGATCCCCGCGGTCAACAAGCTGGGCTCGCTGCCCGTGATCCTCTCCGGCAGCGAGGAGCTCAAGCGGAAGTACCTGCCGCCGCTGGCGGCGGGCGACGCGATGTTCTCGTACTGCCTCTCGGAGCCCGACGCGGGCTCCGACGCAGGCGGCATGAAGACCCGCGCGGTGCGCGACGGCGACGCGTACGTCCTCAACGGCGTGAAGCGGTGGATCACCAACGCCGGCGTCTCCGACTACTACACGGTGATGGCCGTCACCGACCCCGACAAGCGGACCAAGGGGATCAGCGCGTTCGTCGTGGAGAAGTCCGACGAGGGCGTCTCCTTCGGCGCGCCGGAGAAGAAGCTCGGCATCAAGGGCTCGCCGACCCGCGAGGTCTACCTCGACGACGTCCGCGTCCCCGCCGACCGGATCATCGGCGAGGAGGGCACCGGCTTCGCCACCGCGATGAAGACCCTCGACCACACCCGCATCACCATCGCCGCCCAGGCCCTCGGCATCGCCCAGGGAGCGCTCGACTACGCGAAGGGGTACGTCAAGGAGCGCAAGCAGTTCGGCAAGCCGGTCGGCGACTTCCAGGGCGTCCAGTTCATGCTCGCCGACATGGCGATGAAGCTGGAGGCGGCCCGCCAGCTCACCTACGCGGCCGCCGCGCGCTCCGAGCGCGTGCACCGCGGCGCCGCCAAGGAGGACCTGACCTTCTTCGGCGCCGCCGCCAAGTGCTACGCCTCCGACGCCGCCATGGAGATCACCACCGACGCGGTCCAGCTCCTCGGCGGCTACGGCTACACCCGCGACTACCCGCTGGAGCGCATGATGCGCGACGCCAAGATCACCCAGATCTACGAGGGCACCAACCAGGTCCAGCGCATCGTCATGGCCCGCAACATCCCGTAGCCGCACGCCCGCGCCCGGACAGCAGGAGGAAGCGGGCGCGTCAGCCGGCCGATGCCGCCGCGGCCGCCCGACGCAGGGCGGCCGCAGCGCCGCGGGTCAGCGGATCGCCGTGCCCGAACACCACCGTGCCGACGTCGAGCCCGGCCAGCCGGCGCAGCGAGGCGACGGCACGGGCGCGGTCGGTGTTGAAGACCCCGAGTGTCGTCCTGCCCACGTTGGCGACGGCGTCGCCGGTGACGAGGATCCCGGGGCCCGGCAGGTGCAGCGCGACGGACCCGTCCGTGTGCCCGGGGACGGCGACCACCACGGCCCCGCCGCCGAAGTCCAGGACGTCACCGTCCTCGACCTCCCGGTCGACCCGGCAGGGAGGGGCCGGCGGCAGCGGCGGGATCCCCGCCCTGATCGCCACCTCGAACTCCTCAAGCACCGGGGGCGCCCCGGCCGCCTCCCCCCGGACCACCGGCGCATCCAGCCGGTGGGCGACCACCTCGGCGCCGTACCGCCCGGCCAGCCGGGCCGCCGAACCCGTGTGGTCCTCGTGCCAGTGCGTCAGCACGATCCGGCGCAGCACACCGTCGAGGACCGCCTCGATCTCCCCGCCGCGGTCCGCGGCCCCGGTGTCGACGAGCGTCAGCTCCTCGCCGTCCCGCCACAGATAGGCAGCCCCCACGGGAAAGCGCAGCATGCGCAGCCCCGGCACCACTTCGGTCACGTCCATACGACGCAGCCTGCCCCCCGCGCCCGTCCGACCGCGAGGAAGTTCGCCGTGGGCTCAGCGCGGGATCCGGTCCTCGCGCGATGGCGGGGGCGCCGTGGAGCCCGCGGGATGTGCGGTCACGCGGGCGACGGAGGGGACGGGGGCGCCGGCGGGGGCCGCGTCGGCGGTGCGTTCCGCGGTGGGGGCGGGGGTGCCGGCCGAGCTGGCGAGCAGGCGGAGCTTCGGCTCCGGCGTCCTGCGGTGCTTGGCGCCGGACAGCGGGCGTACGGCGCCGAGTTCGCGCACCAGCTGGGTGAGCTGGAGCAGCGGCAGGCTCGCCGGGGGCAGCGGGAACGGTGCGGGCCGCTCGGGGCGGCGCGCGAGCAGCGCGTACTCGGCGTCCCTCAGGTGCTGCTCCACCTCGCGGTGCGGGGCTGCGGCGAGCGCGGGGTGGTCGACCAGGTGGGCGGCGGCGGCCGCGCGGGAGCGGGCCGCGCCC
>NZ_BAABEP010000010.1:0-158896 GCF_039540215.1 Streptomyces tremellae | reverse complement strand
GGGCCCCTGGCCCGGCGCGGGTACGCCGCCGTCACGCCGGGGCGGGCGCGGGGCCGTCATGGCGATCGGCGGGGCGCCGCCCACCGCGCGGCGGTCAGGCACGGCAGCGAGCGCGCGCGGCCCGACCTTGGGCACCGGGCCCGCGAGCAGCAGCGAAGGCGGGACCAGCACGGACGCGGTGGTGCCGCCGCCCGGCGTGCGGGAGAGGGTGACGCGGATGCCCCAGCGGCGCGAGAGGCCGCCCACCACGAAGAGGCCGAGCACCTTGGTCGGCACCAGGTCGAGGCGCTCGCGGCGCACCAGGCGCGCGTTCTCCTCCTCAAGACGCGCGGGGCTCATCCCCAGGCCGTGGTCGACGATCTCGACCAGCGCGCCGTCCTCGTCGTCGCCCTCGGCACGCGAGCGCACCACGACCTCGACCCGGCTGCCGGACGGCGAGAACGCCACCGCGTTCTCCAGGAGTTCGGCCAGCATCAGCGTCAGGTCGCCGACGATGTCGGGGATGACGCTGACGTCGTTCTCGGCGCGCGGCGCGACCCGCTGGTACCCCTCGATCTGGCCGAGCGCGGCCCGCACGACGTCGGTGAGCGCGGTCGGGCCGGTCTCCGGGCTGTCGTCGCGCACGCCCGCGAGCAGCAGCAGGCTCTCCGCGTTGCGTTGCAGGCGTACCGCGATGTGGTCGATGCGGTAGAGGCGTTCCAGCACGTCGGGGCTGGTCTCGCCGCGCTCGATCGCGTCGATCAGGGTGAGCTGGCGCACCGTCAGGTTCGAGACGCGGCGGCCGATGTTGCCGAACATCTCGGCGATGTTGCGGCGGCCGAGCACCTGCCGTTCGAGCAGCGCGGTCGCCGTGGCCTGCACCTGGTTGAACGCGGCGGCGAGGTCGCCGATCTCGTCCTGCACGGGCACCGGCACGGCTTCGAGACGGGGCGGCGCGGTGTCCACCGAGTCGTCGTCCGCGACCCGCGAGAGCTCGCGCTCGGCGAGCCCCGCCACGCGCTTGGCCGCCGCCGTCAGCGCCTGCACGGGCCGGATCACCGAGCGCCGCGCGAGGACGGAGAACGCGAGCCAGATCAGGAACCCGACGAGCGCGGCGGCCACCAGGATCACCGCGCGCCACCAGGCGGCGTCGGAGGCGGCGCTCGCCTCGCGCGCGATCTGGTCGATCAGCGAGCGGGTGATCTGGAGCCGGTGGTCGGCCTGGCGCAGGTAGACGGGCTCGGAGGAGAGCGCGGTGCTCAGGGCCGCCTGGACGTCGGCGGGCCTGTCGGCCACCAGCGACCCGGGGTCGACCTGGAGGGCCGCGTAGTGCTGGCCGATGATGTTCTGCGGCTCGCTGCGCTCGATGCCCGCGAGCTCCGTGCCCTGACGGGCCGTCGCGTAGCGGGTGAACCGGTCGGCCTGATAGCTGTACGAGGCGTACTCGCCGACCGCGCCGGTGAACTCGATGAGGGCGTTCGGGTCGCCGGTGCGGGCCGCGAACACGCTGGTCTCGAAGGACGCGTGGGCGGTGTCGGCGCGCAGCAGCGCGTCCAGCACGTTCGCCGAGGACGTCGCGGACTGGTTGGCGGAGGCGCCGAGTCCGAGCCCGTCGATGAGGTCGTCGACCGCGGCGCTGTACGCGGGGTCGATGTTGTCGGCGGGCAGCGGCCCGCTCTCGACGGTCTCGCGCAGCGCGGACAGGCCGCCGATCTCCTTGAGCGCCTCCGCCTCGTCGGGCGGCAGGTCGTCGCCGAACGCCGAGGAGACGGCGCGTGCCTGCGCGTCGACGGCGTCCTGCGCCTCCCGGTAGCCGGCGGTCGCGGGCGTCTGGTCCCCGCCGGTACGCGCCTCGTAGTGCAGGGAGAGGAGGAGCGCCTCGCGGTGCTCGTTCTGGAGGCCGTCGATGAGTTCGGCCACGGCCTGGCTGCTGCGGACGAGCCGCGAGGTCGCGGCGGCCGACTGCGCCTGGTCGACCTGCTGGTAGGTGACATACGCGAGCATCGCGGCGATCGCGGCGACGGGCACGACGACCATGGCGTTCAACTTGCGGCGGAAGGGCCAGCGTTCCAGGGTGCCGGCGGCGCGGCGCCGCACCCGCGGCACCAGCCGCACGCGCCGTCCACCGCCTCCGGAACCGGCCGCGCGGACGCCCGCGCCCGCGGGTGCAGAACCGTCTCTGCTCGCGGTGGCGCCGGGGTGCGCGGGCCCGCCCGTGCCCCCGCTGCCGGCCGGGCCCCCCGCGGTGTCCGTACGGGCGGCCTCGTCGGCGCGGGCGCCCGGGGCGCCGAAACGCTTCCCGGACTCCCTGGCGTCCTTCTTGGCCCTCCTGTGCGTGGGCACCAAGCCTCCTCGGCTGTACGCCCGTTCTGACTGGTCAGGGCGCGTCGACCGGAAATTCCGGCCGGATCGGCGGGCGGAAACTAACGCAGTCGGACCACGCAGGGCGGACCCGGTCCGAGGAATGAAGATTATCTAGTCGGGTCATGGTGGCGTCTACGACCCCAGGGAAGAATTGACCAGACCGAGTTGGCTGCGTGTGACAACAATTTCCCTCTGCGCACCTATTCACTGGATCTTGAATCTCAGGAGGCCGGTCAAGACCGACCGGACGGTTTCCCGCCGGGTTCCGGATCGGCCTCGGAATCGCGTCCCCCGAAGGCATTCCACGGACGCGCGCGGCCGGTTCCCGCGGCGCCGCCGGACGCCCTCCGATGTCAATCAGTGACATGAAAAGCTTGACGCACGGGGCGCCCGCTGGCTTGGATCGACACCATGTGTGCGCGGAGGTTGTCAAGCACCCGTGCGGGTTGCGCGCTGCTCCACCCACCTGCCGCACGCACCCCACTCCCCGAACCTCCGATCCGAAGCTCAGGTTGGCAAACGTGACCGTAATCGGAAACAGCCGCAGACGCGCCCTCACAGCCGCGGCCGTCCTGGCCGCCGCCACCACAGCGCTGGCGGGCTGTTCGTCCTCCTCGTCCGGCAAGGGCTCAGGCGACCCGCTCCAGAAGCCCGCGGGAGGCGGCGACACCGTGGTCGTCGGTTCCAACAACTTCGCCGAGTCGATCCTCCTCGGCGACCTCTACGGCGAGGCGCTCAAGGCCAAGGGCTTCAAGGTCAGCTACAAGCCGAACATCGGCAGCCGCGAGACCACGTACGGCCTGATGAAGAACGGCACGCTGACCGTCCTCCCGGAGTACAACGGCGCCCTGCTCGCCTACCTCGACGCCAAGGCCGCGCCGAAGACCATCGAGACCACGCAGGCGGCCGTCACCGCCAAGCTCGACCCCAAGCTCGCCGTCCTGAAGCCCGCGCCCGCGCAGAACAAGGACGCGATCGTCCTGAACGCGCAGACCGCGAAGAAGTACGGGCTGACGGACAAGTCGACGATCGCCGACCTCACCAAGGCCGCGCCGGACCTCGTCATCGGCGGCTCGCCCGAGTTCCAGACGCGCCACCAGGGCCTCAGCGGCCTCAAGGAGGAGTACGGCCAGACGTACAAGTCCTTCAAGGCGCTCGACGCGGGCGGCCCGCTGACGATCGCCGCGCTGAAGGCGGACAACATCCAGGCGGGCGACGTGTTCACCACGGACCCGAGCATCCCGAAGGACAAGTTCGTCGTCCTCCAGGACCCGAAGAACCTGTTCGGCTTCGAGAACGTCGTGCCGCTCGTCTACAAGTCGAAGCTCTCGCAGAAGGGCGTCGACGCGCTCAACGCGGTCTCCGCGAAGCTGGACACGCAGTCGCTGCTGGAGATGGACACCAAGGTCCAGTCGCAGAACGCGGACCCGCTCGCCGTCGCCAAGGAGTGGCTCGGCAAGGCCGGCCTGAGCTGACGGCGCGGGCCGCGCCCGGCCCCGCCCGCCACCGCACCGCCCCCACCGCCGTCCGGGAACCCCCGGGCGGCGGTGCCGTGCGTCGGGGACCGTGTGGGGCCGCGCGCCGGGGGCCGTACGTCGGGGCCGTGCCTCGGGGCCGTGCGTCATCACCCCGGGGGATCCGGGGGATCCGGGGAGCCGAAGGAGCCGGGCTGCCGGGGGCCAGCCGGAAGATCCGGGGAGCCGAGCAGCCGGGGGCCAGCCGAGAGATCCGGGGAGCCGGGCAGCCGGGGCCCGGGAGTCCGTACGCGTCCGTATCCCGGACGCCCGTACCGCATGCGTCCATGTTGTATCTAAGGTGTGCGCATGACATCCACGTCCGTCCGCAGGCCGCCCGCGGCCGACCGCGTCTACAGCCACGTCAAAGAGGGGGTGCTCGGGCGCCGTTACGAGGGCGGGACGCTCCTGACGGAGGGCGAGCTCGCCGAGGCGGTCGGGGTGTCCCGCACACCCGTGCGGGAGGCGCTGCTGAAGCTGGAGGTCGAGGGGCTGATCAAGCTCTACCCGAAGAAGGGTGCCCTCGTGCTCGCCGTGTCCGCGCAGGAGATCTCCGACGTGGTGGAGACCCGGCTGCTGGTCGAGGAGTTCGCGGTGCGCAAGGTGCTGGGCTCCGCGCCCGCCCCCGCGCCGCTGGTGTCCCGGCTCGAAGGGCTCCTGGCCGCGCAGCGCGCGTGCGCGGTCACCGGCGACCTCGCCGCGGCCGCGGCCGCCGACCGCTCCTTCCACGCCGAGATCGTCCGCACGGCGGGCAACGAGATCCTCTCCCAGCTCTACGACCGGCTGCGGGACCGCCAGCTGCGGATGGGCGTCGCCGTGCTCGAAGCGCACCCCGACCGGATCGCCGCGAACATCGCCGAGCACGCCGAGCTGCTCGACGCCGTCAGATCCGGCGACGCGGAGCTCGCCGCGAGCCGGGTGCGCGGCCATCTCGACCGGGTGTCCACGCTGGTGCGCGGGGAGGACCGGTGAGCGAGCCGCCCGCCTCCTCCCCCGTGCCCCCGCCGCGGGGAGCGCGCCGCGGGCCGGCCGCGCTCACCCTGCCGGGCGACCCGCCGGGCGGGCGCCGCGCCGCCTGGATGTGGGGCATCGGCGTCGCCGTCTACTTCGTCGCGGTGATCTTCCGCACCAGCCTCGGCGTGGCCGGACTCGACGCGCAGGAGCGCTTCCACGTGGACGCGTCCGCGCTCTCCACGTTCTCGATCCTCCAGCTCCTCGTCTACGCCGGCATGCAGATACCCGTCGGCCTGCTCGTCGACCACCTGGGCACGAAGAAGGTCCTGGTGCTGGGGACCGTGCTGTTCACCCTCGGCCAGGCCGGCTTCGCGTTCTCCCCCTCGTACGCGGCGGCCCTCGCCTCCCGCGCCCTGCTCGGCTGCGGCGACGCGATGACGTTCATCAGCGTGCTGCGGCTCGGCACCCGCTGGTTCCCCGCGCGGCGCGCGCCGATGATCGCGCAGATCGCCGCCCTGTTCGGGATGGCGGGCAACCTCGTCTCGACGGTCGTCATCGCCCGCACCCTGCACGGCCTCGGCTGGTCGGCGACGTTCGCGGGCAGCGCGCTCGCCGGGGTCGTCGTGCTGGTCCTGCTGCTGCTGTTCCTCAAGGACCACCCGGAGGGCCACGAACCGCCGCCGCGCACCGAGCGCGGCGGGCTCGGCCTCCGGCACGTGCGGCGGCAGATCGCCGCGACCTGGCGCGAGCCCGGCACCCGGCTCGGCATGTGGGTCCACTTCACCACCCAGTTCCCCGGCATGGTCTTCCTGCTGCTGTGGGGGCTGCCGTTCCTGGTCGAGGCGCAGGGCCGCTCGCGCGCCGACGCCGGCGAGCTGCTCACGCTGGTCGTGCTCTCGAACATGGTGGTCGGCCTGGTCTTCGGCCAGGTCATCGCCCGCCACCACGCGGCCAGGCTGCCGCTCGCGCTCGGCACGGCGGGTGCCACCGCGCTGCTGTGGGCCGCGGCGATCGCCTGGCCGGGGGCGCACGACCCCACCTGGCTGCTCGTCACGCTCTGCGCGGTGCTCGGCGCGTGCGGGCCCGCCTCGATGGTCGGCTTCGACTTCGCGCGCCCCGCCAACCCGCCGGCCCGCCAGGGCACCGCGTCCGGCATCGTCAACATCGGCGGCTTCACCGCCTCGATGGCGACCCTGCTCGCCGTGGGCGTCCTGCTGGACGCGACGGGCGACAACTTCCGCATCGCGTTCGCCTCGGTCTTCGTCCTGGAAGCCCTGGGCGTCACGCAGATCCTCCGGCTGCGGGCCCGTACGGCGCAGCGCGAGCGCGACCACGTGGTCGCGAGCAAGGTCGAGGCGGTGCACGTCCCCGTCTGAGGCAACCTCAGCACCGCGCCGCCACGCCCGGCAGCGTCCGGGCGGGGGCGCCACGCCCGGCGACGCCGGCAGGTCCGGGCGGGGGCCGTTACCGCGTGACCGCGAACTCGCGCAGGATCGCGTCCGCCAGGTCCTGGTCCCCGTCGACCTTGATCCGGTCCGCGACCGCGGCGGCGCGCACCCTGCCGCAGGCCAGGCGCACATACGTCTCCCAGTCGAGCGCCAGCGTGACGGCGGGCCCGAGCGAGGGCGCGCCGTCGACGGTGCCGCGGCCCTCGGCGTCGACCCGTACCGTCCGCATGAACTCCACCGGGCCGTGGACGTCGAAGACGACGGCGGAGTTGCGCGGGGCGCCCGCCTTCTTCGCGACGACCTTGGGCAGCGCGGCGAGCAGCGTGTCCCTGGCGACCTGGGCGCCGGGGGAGTCGAGGTCGCCGGGCTCGTCGAGCGCGGCGCGCAGGTCCTGCTCGTGCACCCAGACGTCGAACGCCCGCATCTGCATGGCCACTTCGAGGGTCTGCTCCTTGCCCAGGGGGGCGCGGACGACCGCGTCCGGGGCGCGGTTCTCATTGCGCAGCTGCCGGTTGCGGCGGATGATCGTGTACTCCAGCTCGGCTGTCATCTCGGGCGAGGTGTGGTGGCGCCGCACGTCCACCTGCATCTCCATGTAGCGGGAGAACTCGTCCTTCACGTGGTACAGGTCGCGCGGGAGGGTGTGGATCGGCCGGGGGTCGCCGAGCATCTCGCACTCCATGCCGATGACATGCGAGACGACGTCGCGTACGGACCAGCCTGGGCAGGGCGTGCGCCTGTTCCAGTCGCCCTCGGCGAGCGGCCCCACCAGGGCGGCTATCGCTTCGATGGAGTGGGTCCAGGCATCTGCGTAGTTCTGAAGGCTGGGATGGACGGTCACGGGACCCCTCGGCGGTTCTGCGGTTCGCGGGCTGTCTTGCTTGCGGGTGGCGGGCGTGGCTGGCACCGGGCTGCGCGGTCTGCGTGGGAGGTTCGGCGCCTAAGTTACGCTGCCCGCGGGCACCCCGGCAGTGCTTTCGTGTGACGATCGTAGGCCCGCGTTGACGGATCGAATGCCAGGACGGTGGTAGTGTGCGCGCCTCCCTCATCCAGATCGCAGCAGACCAGGACGAACCGGTCGATTCCCGCCGCGCCAGGGTGGCTTCCCTGGTACGGGAGCAGCGCGGCGCCGACCTCGTGGTCCTGCCCGAGCTGTGGCCCACGGGAGCATTCGCGTACGAATCTTTTGCCGACGAGGCCGAGCCGGTGGACGGCCCGACCCTCGCGGCCCTCGCCCCCGCCGCGCGCGACGCGGGCGTCTTCCTGCACGGCGGGTCCTTCGTCGAGCGGGTGCCCGAAGGCCCGGAGGGCGAAGCGCTCTACAACACCTCGCTGGTGATCTCACCCGAGGGCCGGCTGGTCCGCACATACCGGAAGATCCACCGCTTCGGCTTCGACAAGGGCGAGGCGACGCTGATGGCCGCGGGCTCCGAGATCACCACGGTCGCCGCGGCCGGCGCCGTGCTCGGCCTCGCGACCTGCTACGACCTCCGCTTCCCTGAGCTGTTCCGCGGACTGGTCGACGCGGGCGCCGACGTGCTCGTCGTCCCGGCGGGCTGGCCCGAGCGGCGGCGCGCGCACTGGACGCTGCTCGCGCGGGCGCGCGCCGTCGAGAACCAGTCGTACGTGCTGGCCTGCGGCACGGCGGGTGCCCACGCGGGCGTCCCGCAGGCGGGGCACAGCATCGCCGTGGACCCGTGGGGCGAGGTGCTCGCGGAGGCGGGCGCGGACGAGGAGGTCCTCACGGTCGACCTCGACCTCACGGAGGTCGCAAGGACCAGGGAGCGCTTCCCCGCGCTCAAGGACCGCCGCCTCGGCCTGCGTCCCCCGGACCCGCCGGCCTGAGCCGGCGCGCCCGCCGGGGCGTCGCGGATGCGGCCGGTCCGCACCGACGGGGCGGCGGATGCGCGCGGAGGGCACGACGAGCGGGGGCGTCAGGCGCGCTCACACGGCACGACGAGCGGGGCCGCGTCCTCCCGGACACGGCGGCCCGGCCGGACTCACGGGCACCCCGGGGCAGCACCACCCGGCGGCGGGCCCGCCCGGACGGCATGAGCACCCGGGCCCCTGACACGGGCGGGCGCGCGGTCCGGACGGGCGTCAGGCGCGGCGGAAGACCGCTTCGACCGCCACGTCCGTGTGCGGCTTCATCATGCCCATCGGGCTCCACGTGATGCCGAACGTCCGGTGGTCCACGACCGTGCGCACGGTCAGGCGCACCGCGTCGGTCCCGCTCCCCTCGGGTGCGACCGCGGCCGTCACCGGCAGCACCCGCGTCGTGCCCTTCACGGTGGCCTCCGCGCTCAGCGGCAGCCCGTCCGCCGTGGCATCGTCCGCACCGTTCGCGTTGCCGCTCACCCGCACCACGATCTCGGGGTGGTTGTCCGTGTCGAAGAAGTCGGCCGACCGCAGGTGCTTGTCGCGCTTGGCGTTCGCGGTGTCGAGCGACGCGGCGCCAAGCGTCAGCAGGCCCTCGACCGCGCCGTCCGCCCCGAGCGTGCCCTCGCCCGCCACCTCTTTGAACGTCCCGTGCGCGGTGACGAGGCCCCACATGGACTTGCTGGTGATCCGGACGCTGGTGGACGCGGGGTCGAGCGCCCACGCGCCGGCGCCCGCACCGTCCGCGAGGAGGCGCTGCACCGCCGCGGGGGGCGTCTGGGGTGACTGGGGCATGGCGGACTCTCCTTCGGGCGGAACCCGGCTGATTAGTTCGGTCAGCATAACTGTTAGGTTCTCCGAACTAAAAGGTTCACTAGAATCGGCCGGGTGAAGGCGAACCGCGCGCAGGGCACGCACCCCGCGACGACGGCACCGGACGCGGCGCAGGCCCCCGCGAAGACCGGCTGCTCGGCCCACGAGGGCATGCGCAACCTCATCCAGCTGCTGCCCCGCATCACCCGCGGTCTGCGCCGCAGGCCGTCGGGGCCGATCGTCCTCGACGACGTGCCGCTCGGCCCCACCCACGGCTCCGCGCTCGCGCTGATCCAGGAGAA
This sequence comes from Streptomyces tremellae, assembly GCF_039540215.1. NCBI lineage: Bacteria > Bacillati > Actinomycetota > Actinomycetes > Kitasatosporales > Streptomycetaceae > Streptomyces > Streptomyces tremellae. Next base: position 149,644 of record NZ_BAABEP010000010.1, on the reverse strand, counting down.
CAACGGCGTCACCGTCGGCGCGCTCGCCACCGCGCTCGACCTGAGCACGGCCACGGTCAGCGGCCTCGTCGCCGACCTCGAACGCGTCGGCTTCGCCGAGCGCTCCCCCGACCCCGCGGACCGCCGCCGCACCCTGCTGCGGATCGTGCCGGGCAGCGAATCGCTGGTGGCGGCCTGGCTCGAGGGCGCCACGGCGCCCATCATGCGGGCGCTCCAGCAGCTCAGCCCCGACGAGCGCGCCACCTTCGTCAAGGCCATGGGCCTGCTCGAACAGGAGCTGAACGCCCCCGCCTGACATCCCGACCGCCCCGCGCGTCCGGCGCACTGCGACACAGGTCACTCGGCCCGGCCGCGGACGGCAGGAATGCCGGGCCGCCCGCAGGCGCTGCACCCCGCAGGGGCCGCAGGCCGGCCCTCCTTCTGGTGTGCGCGGGCGACGAGGCCCGGCCCGCCCCGCCCGCCACACACATCGACAACAACCGCGGCGCCACGCCGCCGCCCCGCGCCGCCGCCCGCACACCGACCGCGTGGCGCGCGGACAGACCCGACCACCGCACCCCTCCAGGAAGGTTCCCCTGCGCCATGCCACTGGCTCTGCTGGCCCTGGCTGTCGTCGCGTTCGGCATCGGCACGACCGAGTTCGTCACGATGGGGCTGCTGCCCCAGATCGCTGACGGGGTCGGCGTCTCCGTGCCGCACGCGGGCAACCTCGTCTCCGCCTACGCGCTCGGCGTCGTCGTCGGCGCACCGCTGCTGACCGGCATCGGTGCGCGCATCCCCCACAAGCGGCTGCTGCTGCTCCTGTCCGGTCTGTTCATCGTCGGCAACACGGCCTCGGCGCTCGCGCCCAACTTCGGCCTGCTGTTCGCCGCGCGGGTCCTCGCGGGGCTGCCGCACGGCGCGCTGTTCGGCGTCGGCGCCGTCGTCGCCTCCCGGCTCGTCGCGCCCGAGCGCGCGGCCCGCGCCGTCTCCACCATGTTCCTCGGCCTGACGGTCGCCAACATCGTCGGCGTGCCCGCCGGCACCGCGCTCGGCCAGCAACTGGGCTGGCGGTACGCGTACGTCGCGGTCGCCGTCATCGGGCTCGTCGCGTTCGCCGCGCTGGCGTTCCTCGTCCCGCACCAGCCGCGCGGGCAGCACTCGGGCATCCGGCACGAGCTGCGTGCCATGGGCAACAAGCAGGTCGCGATCGGCCTGCTCACGGCGGTCGTCGGCTTCGGCGGCTTCTTCGCCGTCTACAGCTACCTGGTGCCGATGCTCACCCACCTCACGGGCATCTCCGACTCGTCCTCCACGCTGGTCCTCGCGCTGTTCGGTGTCGGCATGACGCTCGGCACCCTCGTCGCGGGCCCGCTCACCGACCGGGCGCTGCGGCCCACGCTGTACGCGGGACTCATCCTGCTCGCGGCGGCGCTCGTCGCCTTCTACTTCGCCGTCCACAGCACGGTGCCCGCGCTGGTGACCATCACCGTCGTCGGCGCCCTCAGCGCCCTGATCACCACACCCGTGCAGATGCTGCTCATGGCCAAGGCGGACAAGGCGCCGACCATGGCGGCCGCGTCCAACCACTCCGCGTTCAACCTCGCCAACGCGGGCGGCGCGTGGCTCGGCGGGCTCGTCATCTCGGCGGGCTGGGGCTGGGCCTCGCCCACCCTGGTCGGCGCGGCCCTCGCGCTGGCCGGCCTCGGCCTCGCCTTCACCGGCGGCCTGATGGACCGCAACTCCCGCCGCTCCGAGGTGGTCGCCTCGTCCGTGCCGGACCACGCCCACGCCGGGGCGGAGGCTGCCGCGGCGCCCGCGCCCGCCCAGGAGGGGTCGACGGCACCCTGACGCCCCGGCCCGGCCCCGGGCGCGCACACTCCGGGGCCGGGCCCCGGGCAGTGGCGCCCCGACCGTGCCCCGACCGCACCCGGACCGGGGACGCCTGCCTCAGTGCTCCTCGCGCTCCTTCTCGGCCATGCGGATCACGCACACCGCGACCGCGAGCAGCAGCGCGTGGTCCGCGTCCTCGCGGACCACGTTCACCCCGTACGTCTCCCGCACCGACAGCCAGCGGCGCGAGACCTCCGCCAGCAGTTCGCCGTCGTACTCGACGGCGAACTCGCGGTCGAGGATCTTCCCGCTGACGTCCAGCTCCGTGCCCTCGACGAGGCTCACGCGGTAGTGGTTGCGCAGCAGGGACAGCCGCTTCCTGCGGATCGTCGCCAGCGCCTCGCCGTCGCGCTCGATCGTCATCGCGTCCCGGAGGCTGAACATCTTCTCCCGGAGCGTGATCAGCACCTGCCCCGACGGGTCCTTGATCTCCAGGGTGTCGCGCAGGCGCAGCGCCTTGCCGTCCACCAGGAACGCCTTGCGGCCGTGCTCGTCCGTGATCCAGTAGTCGTCGCCGATCCCGAAGATCCGGTCCCTCACCTGATATTTCATGCGTCCATCGCTACCCTGCCAGGTTCGGTTTCACGTGAAACGTCCGGTCCCGCCCGCCTCTTGGGGGCATCCGGGCACGCGATCCCGGCCACCCCGGCCGACATGGCACCCTTGGCGTCATGAACAACCCGACCTCCGCGCCCGCCCCCGGGCGGGCCCGTCTGCGTGCGCCCGAGCTGACCGGCAAGGGCGGCTGGCTGAACACGGGCGGCGCCTCGTACACCCTCGCCGACCTGCGGGGACGCATTGTCGTCCTCGACTTCTGGACGTTCTGCTGTGTGAACTGCCTGCACGCCATGGACGCCCTGCGGGAGCTGGAGGAGAAGCACCGGGACACCGTCGTGGTCGTCGGGGTGCACTCGCCGAAGTTCGTCCACGAGGCTGAGCACGCGGCCGTGGTGGACGCCGTCGAGCGCTACGAGGTGCGCCACCCCGTGCTGGACGACCCGGAGCTCGCGACGTGGAAGCAGTACGCGGTGCACGCGTGGCCCACGCTCGTGGTGATCGACCCCGAGGGCTACATCGTCGCCCAGCACGCGGGTGAGGGGCACACCCACGCCATCGAGCGACTGGTGACGGAGCTGGAGGCGGAGCACGAGGCGAAGGGCACGCTGCGCCGCGGCGACGGCCCCTACGTGGAGCCCGAGCCGGTCGCGACCGATCTGCGCTTCCCCGGCAAGGCCGTGGTCCTGCCGGGCAGCGGCACCTTCCTCGTCTCCGACACCACCCGCCACCAGCTGGTCGAGCTGGCGGCGGACGGCGAGACCGTGCTGCGGCGCGTCGGCAGCGGCGAGCGCGGCTTCGGGCCCGACTCCTTCCGCGAACCGCAGGGCCTCGCGCTGCTGCCGGACGGCACGGTCGCCGTCGCCGACACCGTGAACCACGCGCTGCGCTCGTACGACCCGGCGACCGGGGAGGTCGCGACGATCGCGGGCACCGGCAAGCAGTGGTGGTGGCACGAGTCACCGACCTCGGGCCCGGCGACGGAGGTCCCGCTCTCGTCGCCGTGGGACGTCGCCTGGTGGCAGGACCGGCTGTGGATCGCGATGGCCGGGGTGCACCAGCTGTGGACGTACGACCCGGCGAAGGACACCGTCGAGGCGGTGGCCGGGACGACCGGCGAGGGGCTGGTGGACGGCCCGGCGGACGAGGCCCTGTTCGCCCAGCCGTCCGGGCTCGCGGTGGCCGGGGACCGGCTGTGGGTCGCGGACTCCGAGAACAGCGCCCTGCGGTATGTGGAGCGCGCCGAGGACGGCTCGTACCGCGTCGGCACGGCGGTCGGGCTCGGCCTGTTCGACTTCGGGCACCGCGACGGCCCGGCGGCGCAGGCGCTGCTCCAGCACCCTCTGGGGGTGACCGCGCTGCCGGACGGCTCGCTCGCGCTCAGCGACACGTACAACCACGCGCTGCGCCGCTACGACCCGGCGACCGGCGAGGTCAGCACGCTCGCCACGGACCTGCGGGAGCCGTCGGACGCGGTGCTCGCGGGTGACGACATCGTGGTGGTCGAGTCGGGCAGGCACCGGCTGACCCGGCTGCGCCTGCCCGAGGAGGCGGTGCGGGTCGAGTCCGTCGCGCACCGCACCCAGCGGCGGGCCACCGACGTGGCGCCCGGCACGGTCCGGCTCGACGTGGTCTTCACCGCGCCCACGGGCCAGAAGCTGGACACCCGCTACGGCCCCTCGACCCGGCTGCTGGTCTCGTCGACCCCGCCGGAGCTGCTGGCGGAGGGCGAGGGCGCGGGCACGGATCTCACCCGCGACCTGGTGCTCGCCGAGGGGATCGCCGAGGGTGTGCTGCACGTGTCCGCGATGGCCGCCTCCTGCGACGATGCGCCGGACATCGCGTACCCGGCGTGCCATGTCCACCAGCAGGACTGGGGCGTCCCCGTCCGCGTCGTGCGCGGCGGCACCGGCCGCCTCGGCCTGGTGCTCGCGGGGCTGGACAGCACGGACGGTGGGGGCGCCGCGCGCTGAGCGCGCGACCGCTGGGTCAGAGGATCGGGCCGTGGTGGTGGTCGCGGTCCACCACGGTCTCCTCCACGATGGCCCCGCGCCTGCGGCGGGCGATGCTGGTGAAGGTGGCGATGCCGATGACGCCGACGGCCATGAGGATCACCCCGACCAGGTCGAGGTTGACACCCTTCATGTGCCAGTCGGTCGCGAAGGTCAGGATCGCGCCGATCGCGATCAGTGCGATGCATCCACCGATGCCCATGAGTACCGCCTCCTGATACCGAGTGGTGGCCTTTCAGGGCCTTGGCACCGGGTACCCAGGGGGCGAACAGGCATGCGGACGGGGGGCTCTGCCGTCGCGTCAGCCCCGCACGCCACCGGCCTCGCGGCCCGCGTGCTCAGCCTTCGAGGAACGCCGTCAGGGCGTTGGCCAGGTGGAACGGGTCGTCGGCGCCGCACAGTTCACGGGCGCTGTGCATCGAGAGGATCGCCACGCCGATGTCGACGGTGGTGATGCCGTGCCGGGCAGCGGTGATCGGGCCGATGGTCGTGCCGCAGGGCATCGCGTTGTTGGAGACGAAGGTCTGCCAGGGCACGCCCGCGCGCTCGCACACCTCGGTGAAGACGGCGCGACCCGAACCGTCCGTCGCGTACCGCATGTTGACGTTGACCTTGAGGATGGGGCCGCCGTTGGCGCGCGGCTGGTGCGTCGGGTCGTGCCGCTCCGCGTAGTTGGGGTGGACGGCGTGGCCGGTGTCGGAGGAAAGGCAGACCGTGCCGGCGAAGGCGCGCGAGCGGTCCTCGAAGGTGCCGCCGCGGGCCAGCACGGAGCGTTCGAGCACGGTGCCGAGCAGCGGCCCGTCCGCGCCGGTGTCGGACTGCGAGCCGTTCTCCTCGTGGTCGAAGGCGGCGAGCACGGGGATGTACGGCAGGTCCCTGCCTGTCGTCGTCGCCGCGGAGGCGAGGGCGGCGGTCGCCGCGTGCACGGAGAGCAGGTTGTCCATCCGGGGCCCCGCGACGAGTTCGCGGTCGCGGCCCAGGTAGGCGGGCGGCTCGACGGGGTGCGGCATCAGGTCCCAGCCGACGATGTCGGCGGCCTCCACGTCCAGTTCGTCGGCGACGAAGCGGATCAGGTCGCCCTCGTGCGCCTCGCCGAGGCCCCAGACGGGCTGCATGTGGCGCTGGCGGTCCAGCTTCAGTCCCTCGGTGTTGACGGATCTGTCGAGGTGGACGGCGAGTTGGGGGACCCGGAGCAGCGGCCGGTCCACGGTGACGAGCCGGCTGCTGCCGTCGCGCAGGGTGATCCGCCCCGACAGGCCCAGGTCCCGGTCGAGCCAGGTGTTGAGCAGCGCACCGCCGTAGATCTCCACGGCCACCTGCCGCCAGCCGTACGCGCCGGTGTCGGGGAGGGGCTTGACCCGCAGGTTCGGGGAGTCGGTGTGGGCGCCCACGATCCGGAACGGGGTGTGCGCTCCGGCGCCCTCCGGCACGTACCAGGCGATGATCGCGCCGCCGCGCAGCACGTACTTGCCGCCTGCCGCCGCGTCCCAGGCGTCGGTCTCGGCCACCTGGCGGAAGCCGGCCTTCTCCAGCCGTGCCGCGGCGTTCGCCACCGCGTGGTACGGGGACGGCGAGGCGCCGAGGTAGGCCATCAGGTCGTCGGTGTGGCCACGGTCGAACCGGGGCTGCGGGCGGCGGGCGGGAGTGCTCATGTGGTTCACCATAACGACGCGTGACGGCCGTACCGCCGCCCTCGCGTCTCCATGTGGCGGCGGTGCAGCTTCCGGAGGGGGTGACGAATCCGTCAAACTACGGCGATACAGAGGAAGGTTGCATATTCCCGAGTACCGCGGCGCGTGGAGCGGCCGGCCGCGGGCGCGCGGCAGGGGTGCCCCTCCCGGCGCGGGAGGGGCACCCCTGGCGTGCACGGCCGTCGCGGCCCTCGGCGATGTGCGGCGCCGCGGGCGTCAGAACGCCGCTTCGTCCAGCTCCATCAGCGCGAGGTCGGTGCTCTCCGCGAGACGCCGCTCCACGCCGACGCCCGGCAGGATGTTCGCCGCGAAGAACTTCGCCGCGGCGATCTTGCCCTGGTAGAAGGGCACGTCCTTGGCGGACGCCGTCTCCAGCTTCTCGGCGGCGACCGCGGCGCCGCGCAGCAGCAGGTAGCCGACGATCACGTCGCCCGCGGCCATCAGCAGCCGGGTGGTGTTGAGGCCGACCTTGTAGATGTTCTTCACGTCCTCGCCGGTCGCGGTGAGGTCGGTGAGCATCGTGCCGACGATGGCCTCCAGGTCGGCCGCGGCCCTGGCGAGCGACTCGCGGGCCTGGGCGAGGTCGGCGCCGCCGGTGGAGACCGCGAGGAACTGCTTGATCTCCTCGGCGAGCGTGTTCAGCGCCGTGCCCTGGTCGCGGACGATCTTGCGGAAGAAGAAGTCCTGGCCCTGGATGGCCGTGGTGCCCTCGTAGAGGGTGTCGATCTTCGCGTCCCTGATGTACTGCTCGACCGGGTACTCCTGGAGGTAGCCGGAGCCGCCGAACGTCTGGAGCGACTGCGCGAGCTGCTCGTACGACTTCTCGGAGCCGTAGCCCTTGACCACGGGGAGCAGCAGGTCGTTGATGCCGTGCAGCGCGGTCGCGTCCTCCTCCTCGGCCTCCTTCTGCGCGATCTCGTCCTGCACGGCGGCCGTGTAGAGGACGAGGGCGCGCATGCCCTCCGCGTACGCCTTCTGCGTCATCAGCGAGCGGCGCACGTCCGGGTGGTGGGTGATGGTGACCTTGGGCGCTGCCTTGTTGGTGAACTGCGCGAGGTCGGGGCCCTGCACGCGCTCCTTGGCGTACTCCAGCGCGTTCAGGTAGCCGGTGGAGAGGGTGGCGATGGCCTTCGTGCCGACCATCATGCGGGCGAACTCGATGACGCGGAACATCTGCCGGATGCCGTCGTGCTTCCCGCCGACCAGCCAGCCCTTGGCGGGCACGTCGCCACCGAAGGTCATCTCGCAGGTGTTGGAGACCTTGAGGCCCATCTTGTGCTCGACGTTGGTGGCGCGGACGCCGTTGCGCTCGCCCAGCTCGCCGGTCTCCGGGTCGAAGTGGTACTTCGGCACGAGGAAGAGGGAGAGGCCCTTGGTGCCGGGGCCGGCGCCCTCGGGGCGGGCGAGCACGTAGTGGAGGATGTTGTCCGAGAGGTCGTGCTCGCCGGAGGTGATGAACCGCTTCACGCCCTCGATGTGCCAGGAGCCGTCCTCCTGCTCGACGGCCTTCGTGCGGCCTGCGCCGACGTCGGAGCCCGCGTCGGGCTCGGTCAGCACCATCGTGGAGCCCCACTGCTTCTCGACGGCGAGCGCGGCGATCTTCTTCTGCTCCTCGGTGCCCTCCTCGAAGAGGACGCCGGCGAAGGCCGGGCCCGAGGAGTACATCCACACGGCCGGGTTGGCGCCGAGCACCAGCTCCGCGTAGGCCCAGATGAGCGAGCGCGGCGCGGTGGTGCCGCCGATCTCCTCGGGCAGGCCGAGCCGCCAGTACTCGGACTCCATGAAGGCGTCGTACGACTTCTTGAAGGCGGCGGGCAGCGGCGCGGCGCCCGTCTCGGGGTCGTAGACCGGCGGCGTGCGGTCGCCGTCGGCGTAGGACGCGGCGATCTCCTGCTCGGACAGGCGGGTGACCTCGGAGAGGATGCTCCGCGCGGTCTCCACGTCCATCTCGGCGAAGGGACCGCTGCCGTACAGCTTCTCCCGGCCGAGCACCTCGAAGAGGTTGAACTCGATGTCGCGGAGGTTGGACTTGTAGTGCCCCATGGCCATGGCTCCGTAAAGGCTCACGAGGAGGCCCGGAGTGGGGAGGGCTCCTCAGACATGTATCCGGTTCTGCGTGCTTCGGCGTCCAGCGTCGGGTCCAGCACCTCCGATGATGCTACCCGCGAGTAATAAGGGCAACCCCGGGCGGCGAGGTGTGACGCGGCTCCCCCGCACCCCCGGGAACGGGCCCGCCCCACGGGCCCACAGGGGCGCCGTCCTCAGTATTCTTGCGGCCATGTACGGCTACGAGCAGACGCCTGGCGCCCAGCAGCAGTACGCCCAGCAGCCCCACCAGCAGCAGCCGATGGGCGGCGGCTACGGCGAGCAGCCGCTGTACCCGGAGCCGTCCCCGCCGTCCCTCGCGGACGCGGTCAAGGCGTTCACCACGGGCGTGCTGTCGGCCGAGGACTTCCAGCAGGTCTTCGCCACGTCCAAGGTGTACTGCCCGCGCGGCGAGGGCCCCGGGTTCCTCGCCCTGCACAACACGCAGCAGCCGGTGATCCCCATGTTCACCACGCTCAAGGAGCTGCGCAGGTACGCGGGCAAGGACTCCAAGTACTTCGTGATCACCGGCGCCGAGGTGATCGACCTGCTGCCCACGGGGTACGGCTTCGTCCTCGACATGGAGGGCGAGCACCGGATGGTCTTCGACGCGAAGGCAGTCGAGCAGATGGTCGACTACGCGATGCGCCGGATGTACGGCTGACCGGCACACGTCACGCGGAAGGGGCGGCGCACCCGCGGGGTGCGCCGCCCCTTCCGCGTGCGGCGGGCCCGCTCCGCGTGCGGCCGGCCCCGCCCGCCCCGGAATACCGCCACCCTTGCGGGATGTTCACGCTTCAACTAAATTAGGGCGCGACGAACCGAGGAGGGCTCTCATGCCTGCTGTGACCGTGGAAAACCCGCTGACCCTGCCGCGCGTGACCGCGCCCGCCGACGCCGTCGCCCGGCCCGTCCTCGCCGTCACCACGGCGCCAGGCGGCTTCGAGGGCGAGGGCTTCCCGGTGCGCCGGGCCTTCGCGGGGATCAACTACCAGTACCTCGACCCGTTCATCATGATGGACCAGATGGGCGAGGTGGAGTACGCGCCCGGCGAGCCCAAGGGCACCCCCTGGCACCCGCACCGCGGCTTCGAGACCGTCACGTACATCATCGACGGCGTCTTCGACCACCAGGACTCCAACGGGGGCGGCGGCACCATCACCAACGGGGACACCCAGTGGATGACGGCCGGCTCGGGGCTGCTGCACATCGAGGCGCCGCCTGAGTCACTCGTCGTGTCCGGCGGCCTCTTCCACGGCCTCCAGCTGTGGGTGAACCTGCCGGCCAAGGACAAGATGATGAACCCCCGCTACCAGGACATCCGCGGCGGCCAGGTCCAGCTCCTCACCTCGCCCGACGGCGGCACGCTGCTGCGGGTGATCGCGGGCGAGCTCGACGGCCACCAGGGCCCCGGCATCACCCACACCCCGATCACCATGATCCACGCCTCGCTGCGGCCCGGCGCCGAGATCACGCTGCCGTGGCGCGAGGACTTCAACGGCCTCGCGTACGTACTGGCGGGACGCGGCACCGCGGGCACCGACCGGCGCCCCGTGCACACGGGCCAGACCGCGGTCTTCGGGAAGGGGTCGTCGCTGACCGTGCGCGCCGACGAGACGCAGGACGCGCACACGCCCGACCTGGAGGTCGTCCTGCTCGGCGGGCAGCCGATCCGCGAGCCGATGGCGCACTACGGGCCGTTCGTGATGAACACGCAGGCCGAACTCCGGCAGGCCTTCGAGGACTTCCAGGCGGGCCGCCTCGGCACCGCGCCGGTCCCGCACGTCTGACCGCATGTCCGACCCGGCCCCGGGCCCGGGAGCACCCCCGGGCCCGCATACGGCTCCGCCCCGCGACGAACGCCGTCGCGGGGCGGAGCCGTATGCCGGGGGGGTGCGGGCGTGCGGGCCGGCTACTTCCCCTGCGGCTTGCGCAGCGCGATGTGCAGCTCGCGCAGCCGGGCCTCGGTCAGCTCGCTCGGCGCGCCCATCAGCAGGTCCTGCGCGTTCTGGCTGAGCGGGAAGGCGATCGTCTCGCGGATGTTGGGCTCGTCCGCGAGCAGCATCACGATGCGGTCGATGCCCGGTGCGATGCCGCCGTGCGGCGGGGCGCCGAAGCGGAGCGCGCGCAGCATGCCCGCGAAGTCGCGCTCGACGTCGTCGCGCTCGTACCCGGCGATCTCGAACGCCTTGATCATGATCTCGGGCTCGTGGTTCCTGATCGCGCCGGACGACAGCTCGATGCCGTTGCAGACGATGTCGTACTGCCAGGCGAGGATGTCCAGCGGGTCCTTCGTCTCCAACGCTTCAAGGCCCCCCTGGGGCATCGAGAAGGGGTTGTGCGAGAAGTCGACCCGGCCGGTCTCCTCGTCCTTCTCGTACATCGGGAAGTCGACGATCCAGCAGAAGCGGAAGACGCCCTCCTCGAAGTGGCCGGAGCGCTTCGCGGCCTCGACGCGCACCGCGCCCATGATCTTCGAGACCTCGTCGTACTCGCCCGCGCCGAAGAAGACCGCGTGGCCGGGGGCGAGCGCGAGGCGCTCGGTGAGGACCTTCACGTCCTCCTCGGTGAGGAACTTCGCGACCGGGCCGCTCAGCGCGCCCTCGTCGCCGACGCGCACCCAGGCGAGGCCCTTCGCGCCCTGTTCGACGGCGTACTCGCCGAGCTGGTCGAAGAACTTGCGCGGCTGGGCGGCCGTGTCGGGCACCGGCAGCGCCCGGACGTGCTTGCCGGCGAACGCCTTGAACTCGGAGGACGCGAAGACGTCCGAGATGTCGTGCAGCTCCAGCTTGGCGCGCAGGTCGGGCTTGTCGTTGCCGTACTTGCGCATCGACTCGCGGAACGGGATGCGCGGGAAGGGCGAGGTGACCTCGCGGCCCTGCCCGAACTCCGTGAACAGCTCGGTCATCAGCTTCTCGACCGGCTGGAACACGTCCTCCTGCTCGACGAAGCTCATCTCCAGGTCGAGCTGGTAGAACTCGCCGGGCGAGCGGTCCGCGCGGGCGTCCTCGTCGCGGAAGCAGGGCGCGATCTGGAAGTACCGGTCGAAGCCCGAGACCATCAGCAGCTGCTTGAACTGCTGCGGCGCCTGCGGCAGCGCGTAGAACTTGCCGGGGTTGAGCCGGGACGGCACCACGAAGTCGCGGGCGCCCTCGGGGGACGTCGCGGTGAGGATCGGGGTGGCCATCTCGTTGAAGCCGAGCGCCGTCATCTTGTGCCGGATCGCGGAGATCACGGCCGTGCGCAGCATGATGTTGCGGTGCATGCGCTCGCGGCGCAGGTCGAGGAAGCGGTACTCAAGGCGGCGCTCCTCGCCCACGCCGTCGTCGGTGTTGATCGTGAAGGGCAGCGGGGCCGCGGCGCCCAGCACCTCGACCTCGGAGACCTCGATCTCGATCTCGCCGGTCGGCAGCTCCGGGTTGACGTTCTCCGCGCCGCGCGCCGAGACCGTGCCGTCGATGCGTACGACCGTCTCCTTGGTGAGGTGCGACAGCGCCTCGACGGCCGGGGTGCCTGGCCGCGCCACCAGCTGCACGAGACCGTAGTGGTCGCGCAGATCGATGAAGAGGATGCCGCCCAGGTCTCGGCGATTGTGCAGCCAGCCGCTCAGCCGGACGTCGGTGCCGACGTCAGAGGCGCGGAGCTCGCCGCAGGTGTGGGACCTGTACCGATGCATCGTCGTTCATCCAGTCCTGGGATCGGTGGGGTGGTGAACCGTACGGCATCGGGCCGGCACGGTTCGGACGGCCACCCGCAACTCTATCCTCCGGCGCGCGGCCCCCACACGGCCGATTCCGCGGTGGGACCGGGGCGCGGGCCCGCCTCCCCCGGCCTCCCGAGGAGTCCCCCCGTGCAGGCGGGCACCCGGCGCACGCTCGGTGGCAGGGATGCGGAACGTGTCCATACAGTGGAAAAATGCGCACCGAGGACGTTCTGTCGGCGATCGCGACGGGGCTGTGGCGCTGGGACACCGCCTCGCACACGGTGTCGCTCGACGCCGACGCGGCCCGGATGCTCGGCTTCGAGGCCGCGCCCGCCGTCGTCGCGGTGTCCGACGTTCGCGCCCGGGTGCACCCCGTCGACTGGAACGAGATGGGCGGGATCGTCGGCCTCGCCGTCGCGGAGGAGAGCCTCGCGGAGATCCGGCTGCGCGTCGTGGACGAGCACGGCAGGGTGCTGCGGACCCTCAGGTCACGCTCGAAGCCGTACGGGTACACCGCGGCGGACGGCGCGCGGGCCGACCCGGGCGGGCTCGGCAGGATGCACCGCCTGGTGGGCACGGTGCAGGAGGTCGTCGAGCCGCGTCCAGGCACCGCCGTGGACGGCACGTACGTCACCGGCGACTGGCGGCGCTCGCGCGAGGCGTTCCTGCTGGACGCGGGGCGTGCCCTGGCGGAGGCGCACTCCACGGAGGACGTGCTGCGGGTGACCGCGTCGCTTTCGATGCCCGGCTTCTCGCCCGACGCGCTCGCCGTCTTCAGCGCGGTCGGCGACCGGGTCAAGATCATCGGGATCCACGGGGACATGCGGACCCCGCAGGAGTTCGACAGGTTCCTCGGCCTCGGCGGGAACTACGCGCCGGCCGAGGTGATGCGCACGGGCCGCGCCATCTACCTCTCCTCGCCCGAGGAGTACGAGCGGCGCTACCCGGAGATCTGGCCCTTCGTGCGGCCGATGGACCGCGCGTCCTGGGCGTATCTGCCCCTCGTCGTGGCGGGGCGCACGATCGGCGCGTGGATGGCGGCGTTCAAGCACCCGGTGGTGTTCACGCCCGACGAGCGCTCCGTGCTGACGACGGTGGCGCGGATGCTGGCGCAGGCGCTGGCCCGCACCGAGGTGGCGGAGACGGAGCGCGCGCTGTCCCAGGGCCTCCAGCGGGCGATGATGCCGCGCCTCGCGCCCGACCTGCCGGGGATGTCGGTGGCGGCGCGGTACGTACCGACCGGCGGCGGCCTGGTCATCGGCGGCGACTGGTACGACATGATCCCGCTGCCCGGCGCGGCGAGCGAGGGGCGGTTCGCCCTGGTCATCGGGGACGTGCAGGGTCACGACGTGCGCGCGGCGAGCCTGATGGGGCAGCTGCGGATCGCGCTGCGCGCGTACGCGGCCGAGGGGCACAGGCCGGACGCCGTCCTGTCACGGGCCTCCCGCTTCCTCTCCGGGCTCCAGCAGCACCCGATCGTGGGCAGCGACGGACTGCCGTACGAGGAGGAGGACGAGGAGGCGGGGCCGCGCTTCGCGACCTGCCTCTACCTGGAGGTGGACCCGCTCGCCGGCACCCTCGACATCGCCCGCGCCGGCCATCCCGACCCGGTGGTCAGGATGGCCGACGGCACGGCGATCATCCGCCCGACGCAGGGCGGCCTGCCGCTCGGCATCGACAGCGACTCCGACTACCCGACGACGCGGCTCACGCTCGGCCACGGCGAGGTGATCATGCTCTGCACGGACGGCCTCATCGAGACCGGCGGGCACGACATGTTCACCGGCTGGGACCGGCTGCGGCCGATCATCGAGCAGCACACGGACAGCGCGGACAAGGAGGGCCTGGAGAAGCTGGCAGACGCGCTGATCCAGTCCGTCCACGGGCCGATCTCCCACTACACGACGGGCCCGCTCGCCGAGCGCAGGGAGGACGACATCGCGCTCGTGCTGCTCTCCCGCGACCCGTCCCCGGTCGGCGGCGGCTTCCTCGCGCCGCGCCGCGCGGCCCTCACCGTCGCGCAGGCGGACCCGGAGCGCATCGCGGACGTTCGGCACCAGCTGCGGGCGCTGCTGCACGACTGGCCGGACGAGGACCAGGTCGACTCCGCGGTCCTGATGGTCTCGGAGATGGTCACGAACGTGCTGGTGCACACCGACGGGGACGCGCTGGTGGCGGCGGAGACCGCGGGCGAGTCCGGCGGGCGCACCCTGCGGGTGGAGGTCGCGGACACCAGCGACGAGCTGCCGCACCGCCGCAGCCCCGGCGAGATGGCTTCGAGCGGCCGGGGCCTGGTGCTGATGGAGGTGCTCGCGGACGAGTGGGGCGTCGACCCGCGCGGCGACGGCAAGATGATCTGGTTCGAGCTGCACGAGGGCGCGGACGGCGCGGAACCCGACCTCTCGGCGTTCGGCCTCGACGAGGCCGACGAGGCCGACGAGGCCGACGAGGCCGACGAGGCCGACGAGGCCGGCGAGAGCGACGAGAGCGACGAGAGCGACGAGAGCGACGAGGCCGGCGAGGGCGCCCCGGGGGACTGAGCCCGCCGGGAGCGCACGCCCGCGCTCACTCCGGCAGGTCCACGCCCGCGCGGTGGGTGCCGGGGACGACCTCGTAGGGGGCGAGGCCCGGGAGGCGGACCTCGGCCGTGGTGCCGTGCGGGACGGTGAACTCGGTCTCCAGGCGGCGCGCGCCGGACAGCCGCCATCGGATCTCCACCGTGCCGTACGGCGTCTCGTGGCGGGCCCGCGCCCAGGTCAGGCCGCCGCCGGGGCACGGGGCCACCAGGATGCGCCGCCAGCCGGGGGCCGCGGGCGACAGCCCGGCGACGCGGGTGTGCAGCCAGTCGGCGACGGCGCCGAGCGCGTAGTGGTTGAACGACGTCATCTCGCCGGGGTTGACCGTGCCGTCGGGCAGCAGGCTGTCCCACCGCTCCCAGACGGTGGTGGCGCCCCGGGTCACCGGGTAGAGCCAGGACGGGCACTCCCGCTGCCGCAGCAGCCGGTAGGCGTCGTCGAGCGCCCCGGCGCGTGTCAGCGCCTCGCAGATCACCGGGGTGCCCGCGAAGCCGGTGGCGATGTGGTGGCCGTCCGCCGCGACCAGCTCGGCGAGGCGGCGGCCCGCGCGCTCCGCGAGGTCCTTCGGGAGCAGGTCGAAGACGAGGGCGAGCGCGTACGCGGTCTGGCAGTCGCTGGTCAGCCTGCCTTCGCCGGTGGTGTACCGCTCGGTGAAGCGTCCACGCGCCCCCGCAGCCGCCGCGCGGTAGCGCTCCGCGTCCGCGTGCTCCCCGAGGACGCCGGCGGTGTCCGCGAGCACCTGCGCGGAGCGCGCCGCGTACGCCGCCGCGACGAGGCCCGCGTCGGTGCGGGCCGCCCACGGGTCGTCGGGCGGCGCCGCCGGGTCCAGCCAGTCCCCGAGCTGGCGCCCGGTGGAGCCGTCCGTGCCGCCGGCGAGCACCCGGTCGACCCAGGCGCGCGCGCTCGCGTACCGGTCGCGCAGCAGGCCCTCGTCGCCGTACGCCCGGTACAGCTCCCAGGGCATCAGCACCGCCGCGTCGCCCCACACCGCCATGGGCCAGGCGGGCAGCCACTCGGGCGTGGGGATCTCCGGGACGACCAGCGGCACGGTGCCGTCCGGGTAGTTGGCGGCCTGGTCGGCCGCCAGGTCGGCGAGCCAGGACGCGAGCATCCCCGAGCAGTCGTACAGGAACGCCGCCGTGGGCGTGAACACCTGGATGTCGCCGGTCCAGCCGAGCCGCTCGTCGCGCTGCGGGCAGTCGGTGGGCACGTCGACGAAGTTGCCGCGCATGCTCCACACCACGTTCTCGTGCAGCCGGTTCACATCCTCGTCCGAGCAGCAGAACCAGCCGGTGCGCCGCAGGTCGCTGCCGATCACCCGGGCCGTCACGTCCGCCGGATCGAGCGCGCCGGGCCAGCCGTCGACCTCCGCGTACCGGAACCCGTGGAAGGTGAACCGGGGCTCCCAGACCTCCTCGGCCCGGCCCGCGAGCACATACCGGTCGGTGGCCTCGGCCTGCCGCAGCGGCCTGGTGCACAGCTCGCCGCCCTGGAGCACCTCCGCGTGCCGCACCGTCACGGCGCTGCCGCGCGCCGCGCGGCCCCCGCGCAGCCGCAGCCTGAGCCGGCCCACGAGGTTCTGCCCGAAGTCGAGGACGGTGCGGCCCGAGGGGGAGACGGAGACGGCGACGGGCGCGACGTCCTGCGTGTGCCGCACGGCGGGCCCGGCGGGCGCGCACAGCGTCCGGGGGTCGAAGTCCTCCGCGACCCGCACGGGCCGCCAGCCCCCGGCGTCCGGTGGCCCGCAGGGCGCCGCCCCCGCCTCCTGAGGCTCCCCTTCCCCCGGGCGCGACCAGCCGGGCGGCTCCAGGCGGGCGTCGTGGTGCTCCCCGTCGTACAGGCTCGCCCGGGGCTCGGGTCCCGGCGCCCAGCGCCAGTCCCCGCCGGTGCGGAAGCGGACCGCGGTGCCGTCCGCGCAGACCGCTTCGAGCTGGGCGAGCAGGCCCGTGCGGTCGCCGTACACGTCGCGGGTGCCGCCGCCGTAGCCGATCCGGCCGCGGAACCAGCCGTCCGCGAGGCGCGCGCCGAGCACATTGGGCCCTGCCCGCAGCAGCTCCGTGACGTCGTACGTCTGGTAGCGCAGCCGCCTGCGGTAGCTGGTCCAGCCGGGCGCGAGCACGTCGTCGCCGACGCGGGCGCCGTTCAGCTCCAGCTCGTACAGACCGCGCGCCGTCGCGTAGAGCCGGGCGTACGCGGGTGGCGCGGGCAGCTCGAACGCGCCGCGCAGCAGCGCCGTGCGCTCCGGGGCCGCCGGGTCGCGTCCGGCGTCGGGGCCGGCCATCCGCGCCGTCCAGTCGGCGGGGGAGAGCAGCCCGGCCTCCACGGTCAGCGGCGGGCTCCACGGCGAGGGCCCGTCGCCCGGCGCGTCGGCGCCCCACACCCGTACGCGCACCGCGCGGCGGTCCCGGGAGGCGAGCGGCGGCGCGGGCCAGGGCACGAGCACCGAGTCCCCGCCCTCGATCCGGCCGCTCAACCACACCGGAGCCGCGTCGCCCGGCCCACCGGGTCCCTCCACGTCGAGCCGCACCTCGTACGCGCCCTGCCGCCAGCCGTACGGCGCGTCGCGGACCGTCCACGACAGCCGGGGCCGCGGCTCCCCGATCCCGATCCGGTCCCCCGGGTGGTGCTCGGCGCGCGGCGCGTCAAGGACGGTGGGAGCCACCGGGCCCTCCTGATGTCGGTCGTGGTGCCGTACGGGCCCGGCGCGGGCCCCGCTCAGATCGTGCCGAGAACGGAGCGGGCGGGGAAGTGCGCCACGGCCGCGCGGCGGCCCGTCCACTCCGCTGCGCGGCTCACGACCGCCGGTGCGCGCTCCCAACAACCTGCTGCTCACCCAGACCGGGCACCGCACGGCGGACGCGGGCGGGGGCCGGTTCGTGAAGGGGGCCCTGGCCGCCCAGAGGTAGCGCGCGGGGCGGCCGGCCCGCCGGGCCCGGGGCCGGCTACCGGTCGCCTTCCCGCTCCAGCCGGTGGTTCAGGGGGACGGCCCCGTCGCCGAACGCGCGGGTCTCCACCAGCCGCAGCCCGGCCGCGCGGTCCGCGCCCGCCTCCGGGAAGAGCCTGGTGCCGCCCCCGACGAGGACGGGGTGCGCGTAGATCCTGAACCCGTCGACCAGGCCGTGCCGCAGGAACGTGCCGGCGAGGTCCGCGCCGCCGAGCGCGAGGTCGCCTCCGCCCCGGGCCCTGCGGGCGCGCACGTCAGCCGCGACGGCCTCCGGCACGACGGTCGTGTTCCGGGGGGCGGCGCCCGGCGGGAGCGTGCGCGAGTACACGGTCTTCGGCATCGACCGCCAGATCCCGGCGGACTCGGCCGTGGGCCCCGAGGCCGCCCGGTCGGCGTCCGCGGTCGGCCAGGAGGCCGCCATCAGCTCATGGGTGACGCGGCCTTCGTGGAAGCCGCCCATGGTGCGCAGGCGGTCGTCGAAGCGCTGGCGGAGTTCGTCGTCGACCCGGTGCCGGCCGATGTCGCCGCCGGGCCCCTCGAAAGAACCCGTCCAGGGACACGGACAGACGGACGGGAAGAGGACGATGTCGCTCATCGTCCGTGAGTACCAGCCCGGCCCGGGGCCGGGCTGGGAGCGCCGCCTTCCGGGCGGTCTTCCGAGCGCGTTCCGCACGGCACGGCCGCACGTGCGTACCACTTTCCGAGCGCGTTCCGCACGGCACGGCCGCACGTGCGTACCACCGGACCCGCTTACCGCCGCTCGAACCGGCCCCGGTACCGGTGGGCCGCCGTTCGCGTTCCCGCGCCGTGCGGGCCGCTCCCCGTGCGGTCGGGCGCCGTGCCGGCTGCTCCCCCGCGCGGCCGCCGTCCGCGCCGGCTACTCCTCGCCCGTCGGCGTCAGCGACCGCAGCCTGCGCCCGGCGTACCAGGTGGCGAGGCCGGTGATCACGACGAGCAGCACGACCGCCGCGGGCAGGCCCACGTCCGACGAGACGGCGTCCTCACCCGCGACCCGCTGCGCGAGCGCCAGCGCCCACTGCTGCACGCTGAGCGTCCGCGCGCCCGGCACCAGGCTGCCGAACAGCGCCTCCCACACCAGCGCGTACACCAGGCCGATGACGACCGCGTGCCTGCTGACCGTGCCGAGCAGCAGGAACAGGGCGCTGTACGCGATCGACGCGACCAGCGCCGCGACGGTGTAGGCGACGGCGATCTGCCCGCCGTTGCCGTTGAGGATGAACCCGGCGATCAGCGTCGGGATCGCGGAGAACGCCATCGTCACGGCGATCGCCACGGTCAGCTTCGTGAGGATGATCGTGGGCCGCTTCACCGGCTTCGACAGCAGGTAGACGATCGAGCCGTCGTCGATCTCCGGGCCGATCGCGCCGGTGCCCGCGATGACGCCGATCAGCGGCACCATCGTGGCGATGGCGAAACCGCCGAGCAGGTCGGAGGCGGTCCCGTCGTCGGCGCCGCGCACCAGCCGCACGGCCAGCGAGATGACGATCAGCAGGGCGGGCAGCAGGAAGAGGATCGCCGCCCGGCGCCTGCCCAGCAGGGCGCGGTAGGTGAGCCGCGCGACGGTGGGGTTGTACATGGTGGCGTGCACGCTCCTTCAGGCGGTGACGAGGTACGAGAAGACGGATTCCAGCGACTCGTCGGACGGCGACACCGTCAGCAGCCGGATCGAGTGCGCGCGTGCGACCCGCGGGAGCAGCGTGGTGAACCGCCCGAAGTCGACGGCCTGCACGCGCAGCGCGCCCTCGGCGAGGTCCACCTCGATCCCGGCGGTCGACGGATCCGCGATGAGCGCGGCGGCGAGCGCCCTGTCGTCGCTGGAGCGCACCAGGTAGCGGTGCGGCCGGTCCGTCATCAGCCGCCTGATGCGGCGGAAGTCGCCGCTCGCCGCGTGCCGTCCGGCCACGATCACCTCGATGTGCGAGGCGAGCTGCTCGACCTCTTCGAGGATGTGCGAGGAGAACAGCACCGTGCGGCCCTGCTCCCCCATCCGCCGCAGCAGCTCCATGAGCTGCATGCGCTGGCGCGGGTCCATGCCGTTGAACGGCTCGTCGAGCAGCAGCACCGAGGGGTCGTGCACCAGCGCGGACGCCATCTTCACCCGCTGCCGCATGCCCTTGCTGTACGTGGAGATGGCGCGGTCCTGCGCGTACTCCATCTCGACCGTGGCCAGCGCGGCGCGCGCCTCGCGCTTGCCGAGGCCGTGCAACTCCGCGTTGGCGACGACGAATTCCAGCCCGGTGAGGAAGTCGTACATGGCCTCGCGCTCGGGCACGATCCCGAGCTGCCGGTACGCCTGCTCGTCGCGCCAGATCGGCCGGCCGTCCAGGGTGACGGCGCCGGTCGAGGGGGCGAGGAAGCCGCCCATCATGTTGATCAGGGTGGACTTGCCCGCGCCGTTGGGGCCGAGGAGCCCGGTGACGCCGGGGCCGATCGTCATCGTGACGTCGTTGACGGCGACGACGTTCCCGAACCAGCGGGAGGCGTGGTCGATCTCGATCGTGGTCACAGCCCGACCTTCCCGTAGCGGCGCATGAGGACTCCGTAGGAACCGGCGACGAGGCCGAGGAGCACGAGCAGATAGACCACGCCGAGCCCGGCGCCGGGCCCCGAACCGCCGGGGAACGACGTGTGCGCACCGAGGAACGCGGTCTGGAGGCCGTCGACGAGGGTGATGGGCGAGAAGAGGCCGATCCAGTCGACGGCCGAACTCCCCTGCCCCGTCCAGAGGATGGCCTGCAGCGTGGACACCGCGCCGTACGAGATGACGAGCGTCGCGATCACCGCGGCGACGCCGAAACCGCGCCGCGGGGTGAGCGCCGCGAGCACCAGGCCGATGCCGCCGAACAGCAGCGAGAGCAGGGCCACCGAGACGAGGCCCTGGCCGAACCCCTTGGTCTGGTCGACGAAGTCCAGCTTCGCGAGCAGCGCGCCGATGTACAGGATCACGACGGGCGCACCGGTCAGCACGAACAGGGCGCTGCTCATCGCGCCGAACTTCGCGAGCACGTAGTCGCGGCGCTCGATGGGGCGCGAGAAGTACAGCGGAACCGTGCGGAAGCGCAGGTCGCGCGAGACCGACTGAGGCGCCTGCGCGGCCAGGAACAACCCGATGACGGCCTGGAGCAGGATCGCGTAGCGGGTGTAGGCGACCGGCAGGCTCTTGGCGTGCGTCACCACCGCGACCGCGACGATCAGCGCCGCGGGCAGGCACATCACGGCGAACAGGACCATCGGCAGCACCTTCGACCTGCCGGACCTGCCGAGGCCGAACGCGCCGCGCAGCGACTGCGTGTAGAGGGACCTGCGGGCGTACGAGCGGCCGAGGCGCGGGCCGTCGTAGGCGCGGTAGCCGATGTTGTGGATGCGGGTCGCGTCCCGGCCGCCGGGGCCGCCGGGCGGCGGGACCGTGCCGCTTGGGGTGGTCATGCGGTGACTCCCTCCTTCTGCTGCCGGAAGACCTCGGCGATGTGGTGGCGCCGCTGCTCCATGCGGACCAGGCCGAGACCGAGGTCGGCGACCGCGTCCCGCACGATGTCGTGGGTGTCGGGTCCTGCCGCCTCGACGAGCAGGATGTGCCCGGCGCCCGGCAGCCCCGGCTCGCCCGCGGCGAGCAGCGTCACGCCCGCGGCAGCCAGCGCGTCCCGCAGGGCGCCTGTGCCGTCGGGGTGCGCGTCCGAGTCGGTGACCTCGACGGCGAGCGTCGTGGTCGTCTGGGTGAAGTCACTGGTGGAGCTGGAGCGCAGCAGCTTGCCGCCGTCGATGACGACGACGTGGTCGCAGGTGCGCTCCAACTCGCCCAGCAGGTGCGACGTGACGAGCACGGAGATCCCGAAGTCCGTGTGGACGCGGCGGATCAGCCCGAGCATGTCGTCCCTGCCGACGGGGTCGAGGCCGTTCGTCGGCTCGTCGAGCAGCACGAGCTGCGGGTCGTGCACCAGGGCCTGCGCGAGCTTGACGCGCTGCTTCATGCCCGTCGAGTAGCCGCCCATGGGGCGGTAGCGCTCCTCGTACAGGCCGACGTGGCGCAGCGTGTCCGCCGTGCGCTCGCGCGCGGCGGTGGGCGGCAGCCCCGACATCCGCGCCATGTGGACGACGAACTCGGTCGCCGACACGTCGGGCGGCAGGCAGTCGTGCTCCGGCATGTAGCCGACCCGCTCGCGGATGGCGGCCCCGCTGGTCGACACGTCGAGGCCGAGCACGGCGGCGCGGCCCTCCGTCGCGGGCGAGAGGCCGAGGAGGATCTTGATCATCGTGGACTTGCCGGCGCCGTTGGCGCCGACGAGCCCGGTCACCCCGGCCCCGATGTCCAGGGTGAGCCGGTCCAGCGCGGTCACCCGCGGGAACCGTTTGCTCAGACCTTCGGTCGCAATCACAGCAGTCACCTCACAGACGCTAGGGGCGCACCCGGGCCCCGGTCGTCAGCCCTGACGCCTGTCCCGGCATCAGCCTCGGGTCGTACGCTCCGGTCCCCGCCCGACCCATAAGGGGGACATAAGCACTCGGGGGAGCAGGATGCGGGGCCCCGGGGCCGCGGGCGCGGGGGCGCCCGGTGGGGGCCCGGGCGCGGAAGCGCCGAGGGCGGGGGCCCCGGGCGCGGGTGCGCCAAGCGCGGAGAGCGCAGGGCGCGGAGAGCGCAGGGCGCGGAGGCACCGGTGCGGGGCCCCGGCTGCGGAGGGGGCCCCGAGGGCGGGGCCAGGGTGCCGGGGCCCCCGATGCGGGCCCCGGGTGGGGCCCCGGGCACGGAAGCGCCGAGGACGCGGGCGCTGCGCAGCCGGGCGGGGGCAGCGCGCAGCCGGACGCGGGCGGGCGCTCGGCGCGACCGGGTCCTGGTCCGGCTCTTGACGCTCCCGGGCTGCCGCGTGAGGCTACCTGCGCGTAGCGCAACCCTGGAGGCGAACGCCACACCATGACCACCAGCAGCCCGCGGCCCACCCGCCGGACGGTCGCCACCGGCCGGCTCACCCTCGACGTGGCGGAGTACGGCTCGCCAGGCCCCGACCGCCCCACCGTCCTCCTCGTCCACGGCTATCCCGACAGCAAGGAGGTGTGGACGCCGGTGGCCAGGCGCCTCGCGCCCCGCTTCCACGTCGTCCTCTACGACGTGCGCGGACACGGCCACTCCGCCGCACCGCACCCGCTGCGCGGCGGCTTCACCCTCGACCGCCTCACCGACGACTTCCTCGCCGTGGCGGACGCGGTCAGCCCGGACCGGCCCGTGCACCTCGTGGGCCACGACTGGGGGTCGGTGCAGGGCTGGGAGTTCGCCACGAGCGGGCGGACCCGGGGCCGCGTCGCGTCCTTCACCTCCCTCTCGGGCCCCAGCCTCGACCACCTCGGGCACTGGCTGCGGGACCGCGCCGCGGAACGCACGCCCCGGGCCGCCGCCCGCCTCCTCTCCCAGGGCGCCAGGTCCTGGTACGTCTACGCGCTGCACACCCCCGCCCTCCCCGAACTCGCCTGGCGCGGCCCCCTCGGCCGCCGCTGGCCCGCCCTGCTGCGCCGCGCCGAACACCTGCCCCCGAGCGGCACCGCCGGCGACGACGGCACCGCCAAGGACACCGCGGACGAGGACGGCGCATATCCGGCGCCGACCCTCCCCGAGGACGCCGCCAACGGCGCCTGGCTCTACCGCGACAACGTGCGCGCCCGCGTGCGCCACCCGCGCCCCGACGCCCACGCCCACGTCCCGGTCCAGCTCGTCATGCCCACAGGCGACCCGTACCTCTCGCCGGCGCTCTACGACGACCTGGACCGCTGGGTCCCCCGCCTGACCCGCAGGACCGTACGGGCCGGACACTGGCTCCCCCGCACCCGCCCCGACCAAGTCGCCACCTGGATCGCCGACTTCGTCACGGACCACGAGTCCCCCGAGCGCTCCGGCCCCCTGACCGCCCCCGCAGGGAAGCCCACAGCCCCCCACGGCACCGACGAGGGCGCGGACCCGCAGGGAGCGGACCGGGAGGCCGCAGGCCCGGACGGCGGGCGCGTCGAGCGGTGGCCCGCAGGGCGGCAGGCCGCCGCCGCGGCCCACTTCGCCGGCCGGCTCGTCCTCGTGACCGGCGCGGCGAGCGGCATCGGCCGGGCCACCGCGCTGGCGTTCGCACGGGCCGGCGCCCGTGTCCTCGCCGTCGACATCGACGGCGAGGGCGCCGCCCGCACCGCCCGCGAGGCCCGCCTCGCGGGCGCCCGCGAGGCGTGGTCCGAGGCGGTCGACGTCGGCGACGAGCAGGCCATGGAGCAGTTCGCGGCCCGGCTCGCGAGCGACCGCGGCGTGCCCGACGTCCTCGTCAACAACGCGGGTGTCGGCCTGTCGGGCTCCTTTCTCGACACCACCGCCGAGGACTGGCGCACGGTCCTCGACACCAACCTGTGGGGCGTGATCCACGGCTGCCGGCTGATCGGCCGGCTCATGGCCGACCGCGGGCAGGGCGGCCACATCGTCAACACCGCGTCCGCCGCGGCCTTCCAGCCCTCGCGCGCCCTCCCCGCGTACGCCACCTCCAAGGCGGCCGTGCTGATGCTCAGCGAGTGCCTGCGGGCGGAGCTCGCCGGGCGGGGGATCGGTGTGACGGCCGTCTGCCCGGGGTTCGTCAGCACCGGCATCACCGCCACCGCGCGCTTCACCGGGGTGAGCGCGGAGGAGGAGGAGCGCCGCAGGCGCCTGGCCACCCGGCTCTACGGGCTGCGCGGCTATCCGCCGGAGCGCGTCGCCGAGGCCGTCCTGCGCGCCGTCGTGCGGAACGAGGCCGTCGTGCCCGTCACCCCGGAGGCGCACGGGCTGCGCGCGCTCGCCCGGCTGTCCCGCGGCGCGCGGGCCGCGATCGCGCGGACGGAGCCGCCCCTGTGACGGGCGGCGCACCGGCCGGGGGCCCAGACCACCGCCCCCTCGCCCCGCGGAAGGTCGCCTTCGACTGGCGCGGCACGCCCCCGCACTGGATACCCGGCGAGCCCCTGGCCTCCCATGTGGTCAACGTCCTCCACCTGTTGCTGCCCGCGGGGGAACGCTGGTTCGTGCGGGTCTTCAGGGAGGCGCTGCCCCGTGTTCGGGACCCGGAGCTGCTGGCCCGGGTGAAGGGCTTCATGGGACAGGAGGCCACCCACAGCGTCCAGCACGCCCAGGCGCTCGACCACTTGGGCGCGCGGCACCTGGACACCTCCGCCTTCACCTCGCGGGTCGACGGCCTCTTCGAGCGGCTGCTCGGCGAGACCCCGCCATGGTGGGTGCCGCTGCCCAAGAGCCGCTGGATCCTGTACCGGTTGGCGTTCGTCGCGGCCATCGAGCAGTTCACCGCCGTGCTCGGCGACTGGGTGCTCGCGGCCGAGGGCCTCGACCGCGCGGGAGCCGACCCGGTCATGCTCGACCTGCTCCGCTGGCACGGGGCCGAGGAGGTCGAACACCGCTCCGTGGCCTTCGACATGTACGAGCACTGCGGGGGCGGGGAGCCCCTCAGATACGTGCGCAGGGCGGGCACCATGTGCGTCACCGTGCCCGTACTGCTGTGGTTCTGGATCCGCGGCACGGCCCATCTGCTCGACGGCGACCCCGAACTCCCGCAGGGCCGCTCGGCATACTCCCTTTCCGGCCACAACAGGGCCATAAGAAAGGGACTGTTGCCGTCATGGAGGCTCCTCGGGGCCGCGGTACCGCGCTACTTCCGCCACTCGTACCACCCCTCCCAGGAGGGCTCGACGGCGGCGGCCCTGCGCTATCTCTCCCGTACCCCCGTGCACAGAGGGATCCCTGACTTGGCCTCACCCGAGGTGTAGTGAACACGCGTTGGCGAACGCACTTGTCCCGCACGACTCTTGCCCCCGAATCCCCAAGAGGTTTCCGTACCACCCCAGTTTCTCAAATCCACCGACATCCCGGCCGGTTATCCACAGGCACGCCAAGAACCCTGTGGATAACGCGCTTTGACTGTGGATCAAACCTCTTTCCTGCCCACACTTTTGTGAACACCTGAAAAGCAAGCGCCGGCGTCCACGGAACAGCGGCACGCCGGCGCCCTGGACGGAAAAGGAACCGCGAGGCGGCCCGGGTCGGCGTCCGCCGCGGGCGTCAGGTCGTCCCGGGGTCGACGCGCTCGCCCTGCACGCGGCAGAGCCCACCTCCCACCGCACGCCCAACGGCGTCCAACTCACGGCGGCCGTACCACCCCGCTGCCTGCGCTTCCGCTGACGGGCAGACGGGCAGACGGGCAGACGGCCACGGGCAGACTCGCCCTGGCCGGCGGACGGCCGCGGGCCCGCCCCGGCCCGGCGGGCGGTCACCGCCGGACCGCCCTCCCGGCGGCCTCAGGCCCTCTGCCCCACCGGCGCCACCAGCGCGAACAGCGCGTGCTGCGGGTCCTCCACCACGGCGAGCCTGCCGACCTTGTCCAGGTCGAACGCCGGCACCCGCAGCGTGCCGCCCGCACGCACCACCGCGTCGACCGTGCTGTCGACGTCGTCCACCGCGAAGTGCACGAGCCAGTGCGGGGGCGTGCCCTCCGGCATGTTGTGCATGTCCTGGACCCCGCCGATCACACGGCCCTTGACCTGGAACCCCGTGAAGCCGGGCATCCCCGGCATCGGCTCGCACGTGAGCCCCAGCGCCCGGTAGAACTCGCCCGCGCCCTGGATATCCGTGGTGATGAGCTGGTTCCAGATCAGCGCACCGTGCTCGTTGACGATGCCCGCACCAGGGAACCCCTCGGCCTGCCAGAGGCCGAACACCGCGCCCTGCGGATCCGCGCCGACCATCATCCAGCCCAGCTCGCCCACCTGCATCGGCGGCACCAGGAGCGCCCCGCCCTCGTCCACGACCCGGCTCTCCGTGCTGCCGATGTCGGCGCTCGCGAAGTACGTCGTCCAGGTAGGCGGCGGGGGCGGCTCGCCGCCCCCTGACATGGCCCGCATGATCCCGGCGACCGGCCTGCCGCGCTGGGTGCACACCGAGTATCCGCCGTACTCCTCCGGGCCCACCTCGCCCTGCCAGCCGAACAGGTCGCGGTAGAAGTCGAGCGCCGCCTGCTGGTCGGGCACCACGAGGTCGATCCAGCACGGCGTCCCCGGCTGGTAGGGGTCGGTGACTTCAGGCATCTGCCGCCTCCATGCGGGTGTCCGCCCCGGTCAAGACCGCGGCACACCGCGTCGCGCACCGCACTTCCACCCTCCCCCGCACCCGCCGCCCCCGCAACCAGTACGGCGCGGGCACGGCCCCGGCGCCGACGGCGGCTCCGTACGCGTCGTCCCGCGCACCCGTACGCGTCGTCCCGCGCACAGGGACCACGTGGACGAGGGCGCCGCGCTGGGCACGCGGACGGCACAGGGAGGAACGGACGGCACGGGAAAGGAACGGACGGCATGGGAAGGATCAGGGTCGGCACGTGCTCGTGGACGGACAGGGAGCTGGTGCCCGGGGGCTGGTACCCGCCGGGCAGCCGGGACGCGGCGGGCAGGCTGCGCCACTACGCCGCCGTCTTTCCCGTCGTCGAGGTGGACGCCACGTACTACGGCCTGCCGAGCACCCGCAACAGCCTGCTGTGGGACGAGCGCACCCCCGCGGACTTCCGCTTCGAGGGAAGGCGTTCTCCCTGCTCACCGGCCACCCGACCCGTCAGGCCGCGCTCCCCGCCGACCTGCGCGCCACGCTGCCCGCGCGGCGGGGCACGGACGGCGTCGACCCCGGTCTGCTCGACGACGTGTGGGACCGCTTCAGCGGCGCGCTCGAACCGCTGCGCGCGGCCGGTCGGCTGGGGACGCTGCTGTTCCAGTTCCCCCGGCGGCTCGCCCCCGGCCCCGCGGCCACCGCGTTCCTGCACCGGTGCAGGGAGCGGGCAGCCGGCTGGCCCATGGCCGTGGAGTTCCGGCACCCAGGCTGGTGACGGCAGGACCGCGCGGCGGAGACGGCGGCGCTGCTCGCGGACGGCGGGATGGCTGCCGTGGCCGTCGACATGGCGCAGACGCTGGAGTCCTCCGTACCGCCCGCCCTGCCGGTCACCTCGCCGCGCCTCGCGGTGGTGCGCTTCCACGGCCGCAGCGAGGCGTGGGGGACCGGCTGCAAGAAGGACAGGTTCCGCCACGCCTCCACACGCGACGAACTCGCCGAGTGGATCCCCCGCGTCCGCGCGTCCGCGGAACAGGCGCGCGAGGTCCACGCCCTCTTCGACAACTGCTGCGGCGACGCCGCGGTCCGCGCCGCCGCCTCCCTGCGGGCCCTCCTGGACGCCCCACCCCCGGCACCGTCCTGACGCCCGGCCCGCCCGAACGCCCCCGTATCGTCGGCCCCATGCGTCTGAGTACCGTGATCCTGCCGATCCACCGCTGGTCCGAGGGCCGGGAGGCGTGGCGGCGCGCCGAGGAACTCGGCTTCCACACCGCCTACACCTACGACCACCTCTCCTGGCGCTCCTTCCGCGACAGGACCTGGTTCGGCGCCGTCCCCACCCTGACCGCGGCGGCCACCGCGACCACGGCCCTCCGCCTCGGCACCCTCGTCACGTCCCCCAACTTCCGCCACCCGGTCACCCTCGCCAAGGACCTGATGACCCTCGACGACATCTCCGGCGGGCGCGTCACCCTCGGCGTCGGCGCGGGGACGACCGGCTTCGACGCCACCGCGCTCGGGCAGGAGCCCTGGTCGCCGCGCGAACGCGCCGACCGGCTCGCCGAGTTCGTGACGCTGCTCGACCGGCTGCTGACCGAGCCGGCCGTGACGCACCGGGGCGCGTACTACTCGGCCGACGAAGCACGCAACATCCCCGGCTGCGTGCAGCGGCCCCGGCTCCCGTTCGCCGTCGCCGCCACCGGACCGCGCGGGCTGCGGCTCGCCGCACGGCACGGGCAGGCCTGGGTGACCACCGGCGACTCCAGGCTGTTCGAGACCGGTACGCCGGAGCAGTCGCGGGCAGCGGTCCGCGGACAGATCGAACGGCTCGGCGCCGCCTGCGAGGACATCGACAGGAACCCGGACGAGTTGGACAAGGTGCTGCTCACCGGCTTCACCCCGGAGCGCGACCTGCCCCTGTCGTCGGTGGACGCCTTCGTGGACTTCGCAGGGCGCCACGCGGAGCTCGGCATCACCGAGATCGTCGTGCACGCCCCGGTGCCCGACTCGGACTTCGACACCGATCCCGCGGTCTTCGAGCGGATCGCCGCCGAGGCGCCCGGACAGCTCGGCGGCTGAGCCGTAGCGATGGGTGGGACGCGGGTCTGACCTGCCAGGACGCCGTCAAGGGGGGATCGGGAGTCCCTGGACAAGTGAGGCCTTCATCCGGTTCGCGCACCGGCCGACAGTGGTGTGTACGGGAGGCCGTACGGGACGCGTGACCAGCACGCGACCGGCCTTCCGCACCACCGGGAGAGCCACTCATGACCACTGCGTCCACCACCCCCGCAGGCACCGGGACGATCGCGATCGTCACCGGCGCCAACCGCGGTCTCGGCCGCGACACCGCGCTGCGGCTCGCCGAGGCCGGCACCGACCTGATCCTCACCTACCGCTCGCACGAGGACGAGGCCGCCTCCGTCGTGGCCGAGGTCGCCGCGCTGGGCCGCACCGCCCACGCGGTCCGACTCGACACCGCCGAGGTCTCCGGCTTCGGCGCGTTCGCCGACACCGTCCGCGGCCTGCTCAAGGAGCACTGGGCCAGGGACGACTTCGACTTCCTGGTCAACAACGCGGGATCCATCGTGATGGCCCCCTTCACCGAGATCACCGAAGAGGGCTTCGACCAGATGGTGAACGTGCACCTCAAGGGCGTGTTCTTCCTCACCCAGACCCTCCTGCCCCTGATGGCGGACGGTGGCCGCATCATCAACGTGTCCACCGGCCTCGCCCGCTTCACGGTCCCGGGCATGTCCGCGTACGCGTCCATGAAGGGCGGCGTCGAGGTCCTCACCCGCTACCTGGCCAAGGAGCTCGGCCACCGCGGCATCACCGCCAACGCCGTCGCGCCGGGACCGATCGCCACGGACTTCGGCGGCGGCTCCGTACGGGACGACGAGGCCACGCGGTCCGCGCTCGACAGCATGACCGCCCTCGGCCGCGTGGGCGTCGCCGAGGACATCGGCGGTGTGGTCGCGGCCCTCCTCGACCCGCGCACCCGCTGGATCAACGGCCAGCGCGTCGAGGCGTCCGGCGGCCACCTGCTCTGACCGGCGCGGCAGCACCGGGAGGGCGGAGAAGGAGGAGACTGAGGACATGGACCGAGCACAGCTGGCGGACTTCCTGCGCACACGCCGCGAGGCGCTGCAGCCGGAGGACGTGGGCCTGCCGCGCGGCGCCCGCCGCCGCACCCGCGGCCTGCGGCGCGAGGAGGTGGCCGCCCTGAGCGGCATGTCCGCGGACTACTACACCCGGATCGAGCAGCAGCGCGGGCCCCAGCCCTCGGAGCCCATGCTCGCCGCCATCGCACGCGGCCTCCACCTCTCGCTTGAGGAGCGCGACCACCTCTTCCGGCTCGCGGGGCACAACACCCCCAGGCGGGAGCTGGTGGGGGACCACGTGAACCCGGGAGTCATGCGCATCCTCGACCGCCTGGCCGACACCCCCGCGCAGATCGTGAACTCGCTCGGGGAGACGCTCAGGCAGACCCGGCTCAACGTCGCGCTGTTCGGCGAAGAGACCCAGTACACGGGGCTCGACCGGAGCATCTACCACCGGTGGTTCACCGACCCGTACGCCCGCAGGGTCTACCCGGAGGCGGACCATCCGCGGCACAGCCGCGTCTTCGCCTCGCAGCTGCGTGCCGTCTACTCCAGGCAGGGCGCGAACTCCCCGGCAGGGGAGATCGTCGACGCGCTGCTCGCGAAAAGCGAGGAGTTCCGCGCCGTGTGGGCCGCGCACGAGATCGGCATGGTCCACACCTCGCAGAAGCGGATCACCCACCCCGACCTGGGCCTCCTCGAAGTGCACTGTCAGGTGCTGCACGACGACACCCAGTCGCAGGTGCTGCTGGTCTTCACCGCGACGCCGGGTTCTGAGAGCCACGCGAAGCTGCGCCTGCTCTCCGTGACGGGTGACCGCAGCCCCGTGCACTGACCGGCACGGCCCGTCGTGCACTGCCCGCCCGGTGCGTACCGGGCGGCCCCCGCACGCATCGGTCCGCGCGCCCGGCGCCCCGCGCGCGGCCCCGTGGGCCCCGGGCCCGCGCGGGCCCGCCCCGCGGAGTGAGCCCGGACACGCACCGGGCCGCCCCGTCGCCCCGTACGGGAGAATGACGGGGTGATCTCCGACCCCGTGCCCTCCGCCGAGGCGACCGAGTCGCCGCTGCCCGCCCGTCCCCGTCTCATAGCCACCGACCTGGACGGCACGCTGCTGCGCGACGACAAGTCCGTGTCGGACCGCACGGTCGCCGCGCTCGCCGCCGCCGAGGCCGCGGGCCTCACCGTGCTGTTCGTGACCGGCAGGCCGCCGCGGTGGATGGACGTCGTACGCGACCACGTCCACGGGCACGGGCTCGCCATCTGCGGCAACGGAGCCGTCGTGGTGGACCTGCATACCGGCGTCCCCACGCAGGTCAGGCCGCTGCCGCACCCCGTCGCGCTGGACGTCGTACGGGAGCTGCGCGCCGCCGCGCCCGGCACGTCGTTCGCCGTGGAGTTCACGGACGGCATCACCTACGAGCCCGCGTACCCGCGCTTCCCGCTCGACCCCGGGACTCTCGTCGCGCCCGCCGAGAAGCTCCTCGACGCGGGCGTGCGGGACGGCGGCGGCGAGCCCGCGCCGGTCGTGAAGCTCCTCGCCCACCACCACGACCTCACGCCTGACGGCTTCCTCACCCTCGGCAGGACCGTCGCGGGCGACCGCGCCTCCTTCACCAGGTCGGGCCCGTCCGCCCTGATCGAGGTGAGCGGCTACGGCGTCACCAAGGCGAGCACGCTGGCGCTGTGCTGCGCGGAGCGCGGCATCTCGGCGGACGAGGTGGTCGCGTTCGGGGACATGCCGAACGACCTGGAGATGCTGACCTGGGCAGGCACCTCCTACGCCATGGGCAACGCGCACCCGGACGTACTCGCCGCGGCGAGCGACCGCACGACCACCAACGAGGAGGACGGCGTGGCCGCCGTCATCGAGGAGATCCTCACCCGCCACGGCTGACCCCCCGGGACGCGCGGGACCGGCACCGGCGCCGCCCGCCGGCCAGCACCAACGCCGCCCGCCTGCCCGGCACCGGCCACCCGCCGACACACGCGGGCCCAGAACGGGCCACCCGCCGATGCACGGGGCCCCCGGCGCCACCCGCCGACACACGCGGGACCGGCACCGGCGCCGCCCGCCGGTACCCGCGGGCCCGGAGCGATACGCGCGGGCACAGCGGGGCCGCCCCGCTGGGGCGCGCAGACCCCGCACGGGCCACCCGCCGATACGCGCCTACCCCGCGCCGGTGCCCTCGCGGGGGCCCGCGGACCCAGTGCCGGTGACCCGCCGGGGCGCACGGACCGGCACCGGTGACCGGCCGGAGCGCGCGGGCCCGGTGCGATACGCGCGGGGCCAGAGCCACCCGCTGGCACGCACAGCCCCGCGCGGCCCCCGCCGGAGCGCGCAGGTCCGGCACCGCGGGCTCGGGCCCGCGGTCAGTCCGCGCCTGTGCCGAGCGGTGCCTGCCAGAGCACCGTCGTGCCCGCGCCGTCCACGCCGGTCTCCACGCTGCTCGAACCGCCGAGCGCCTCCGCCCGCCTGGTCAAATTCCGCAGGCCGCTGCGTCTGCCGCCCTCCGGCACGCCGACCCCGTCGTCCGCCACGGTCAGCCGGACCGCGGGCGTGCCGTCGGGCAGCGCGGCCGTGGCGTCCACGGTGACCTCGATACGGCCGGCGTGCGCGTGCCGGAACGCGTTCGACAGCGCCTCCCGCAGCGCGGCGATCAGGTTCCGGCCGGCCGGCTCGCCCACCGCCGAGTCGACGTCCCCGACGAACCGGACCGCGGGCACGAACCCCAGCGGTACCGCGGCCGTCTTGATCTCCCGCAGGACGCGCGTGCGCAGCCCCGCCGGCTCCTCCGACGTGTCCTGCTGGAGCGCGAAGACGGCCGTACGGATCTCCTGGATCGTCACGTCCAGTTCGTCGATGGCCCGTCCGATGCCCGTACGGACCTCGGCGGATTCCTCGTCCTTCCGGCCGCCCTCCAGCATCATGCCGGTCGCGAACAGCCGCTGGATGACCACGTCGTGGAGGTCGCGGGCGATCCGGTCGCGGTCTTCGAGCACGGCGAGCCGCTCCCGGTCGCGCTGGGCCTCGGCCATCATCAGCGCGAGCGCGGCCTGCGAGGCGAACTGCGCGGCGAGGATGCGCTCCGTCTCGGTGAACCGCCGCGCCCCCCGCGCCCGCGGCGTCGCGAGCGCGCCCAGGACACGGCCACCGCTCTCCAGCGGCAGCAGCATCACCGGGCCGTACGAGTCGGCCAGGTCGCTCCTGCTCGACTCGGTCGCCGCGTCGTCGAGGAAGACCGACTCGCCGTCGAGCAGCGCCGAGACGATCGGGCTGTCCTCGGGGAAGACCGCACCGAGCCTGCTCCCCGGCGTGTCGGCGCAGACGGCGACGATCTCCAGGCCGCCGCCCTCCGCGGGCAGCAGCACGATCCCCGCGTCGGCCTCCGCGAGGCGCCGTGCCTGCTCCGCGACGACCGTGAGCGGATCGGCCGCGTCGCCCGCCTCACCGCGCGAGAGGAGCGCGGTGGTGACGGCGACCGACCCGTCGATCCACCGTTCGCGCTGGCGCGCCGCCTCGTAGAGCCGTGCGTTGCCGATCGCCATGCCCGCGGCCGTCGCGAGGACGCGCATCATGTGCAGGTCCTGGCTGCTGAACTCGGCGCCGTCCCGCCGGTCCGCGAGGTACAGGTGGCCGAAGATCCGGCCCCGGACGCGGATCGGCACGCCGATGCGCTCCAGCAGGTCCCCGGCCCTGCCGTAGGTGACGAACTCGCGGTAGTCGTCGCCCGCCTCGTCCATCACGCCGATCGCCGTGTACCGGGCGCCGGAGAGCTCCGCCGCGATGAGGCAGATGCGGTCGAGGGTGGAGCGCAGTTCGAGATCCGTGCCGATCGCCCGCATCGCCTCAAGGAGCCCCGGCACACCGGCACTGAACTCGGCGGCTGGTTCCGCGGCGGGAGGCTCGGAGGTCATGGAAAGAGACTAATCAGGACGAATCACCCAGGAAAGTCGACCGATGCCCGTCCCGCGGCCGGCATCGCGTCCCGGCCGCGGGACGAGCGGGCGCCTCACGCCGCCCGCCCCGCGAGCAGCGCTCCACCCGCCTGGTCCCCCGCGCGCTCCCGCTCGACCATCCGCCGCAGCGGCCCCTCCTCCGCCGCCAGCCGTGCGTACGGGCCCCGCTGCACGACACGCCCGGCGTCGAGGACGATCACCTCGTCCACCGCTTCGAGGCCGTGCAGCCGGTGCGTGATGAGGAGGGTCGTACGGCCCTCGGTCGCGGCCAGCAGATCCGCCGTCAGGGCGTCGCCCGTCGCCGTGTCGAGGTGCTCCGCGGGCTCGTCGAGGACGAGGACGGGGAAGTCCGCGAGGAGCGCGCGGGCCAGCGCGAGGCGTCGGCGCTGGCCGCCGGAGAGCCGCGCGCCGTGCTCCCCGACGAGGGTGTCGAGGCCCTGCGGCAGCCCGTCGACCCAGTCGAGGAGCCGCGCGGCCCGCAGGGCGTCCCGCAGTTCGTCCTCGGTGGCGTCCGTACGGGCGAGGCGCAGGTTCTCCCGTACGGAGCTGTCGAAGAGGTGCGCGTCCTGGGCGCAGAGCCCGACGAACCGGCGCACCGCGTCGCCGTCGAGGGTGCGCGCGTCCACGCCGCCGAGCCGCCAGCGCCCCTCGCCGGGGTCGAGGAACCGCAGCAGTACCTGGGCCAGGGTCGTCTTGCCCGCCCCCGAGGGGCCGACGACGGCGACCCTGCGGCCCGCGGTCAGCGTCAGGTCGAACCCGGTGAGCGCGTCGCGCGCGGCACCCGGGTGGCGGGCGGTCACACCGTCGAGGCGCAGCGGGAACGGCGTGGCAGGCGGCGCGACCGGGTGCTCGGGCTCCGCCACGGGTACGGGCGCGTCGAGCACGTCCCGCACCCGCTCGGCGCTGCGCCGGGCGCGGGTACGAAACCGCACCGCGAGCGGCAGCCCCGCCACCGCCTCGAACGCCGCGAGCGGGATCAGGACGACGACCGCCAGGTCCACGCCGGGCAGCCGCCCCGAGGCGACGGCGCCGACACCGGCCACCGCGGCGGCGGCCACGGTCAGCCCGCACACCAGCGCCGACAGCCCGGCCCCGAGCGCGGTGGCGGCGGCGCCGCGGGACGCGAGCGAGGTCAGCTCCCCGTCCGCGGCACGGGCCGCGCGCAGCCGGCGCGGCAGGGCGCCCGCGACGGTGATCTCGGCGACCCCGCGCAGGAGTTCCGCGACCTGGACGGCGAGGGCGCCGCGCGCGGGCGCGAGCCGCTGCTCGGCGCGGCGGGCGAGCGCGCCGCTGAGCGCGGGCACGGCGAGACCCGCGACGAACAGCCCGGCCGCGAGCACCAGACCCGCCTCGGGCAGCAGCCACGCCGTGAAGCCGACGGTCGCCGCGGACACCAGCGCCGAGGCCCCGACCGGCAGCAGCCACCGCAGCCAGTAGTCCTGCAGCTGGTCCACGTCGGCGACGAGCCGCGTCAGCAGGTCCCCCCTTCGAGTGGTGCGAAGCCCGGCGGGCGCGATGCGTTCGAGACGCCGGTAGACGGCGACGCGGACCCCGGCGAGCAGCCGGAGCACGGCGTCGTGCGACACCAGGCGCTCCGCGTACCGGAACACGGCGCGGCCGATGCCGAAGGTACGCGTCGCGGTGACCGCGACCATCAGATAGAGGACGGGCGGGTGCTGCGAGGCCCGCGAGATCAGCCAGCCCGACACTCCGAGCAGCCCGATGGCCGAGCCGAGCGCGAGGCTCCCGAGCACCAGCGCGAGCAGGAGCCGCCCCCGCAGCGCCCCCGCCCCACTCCGCACCCAGGCAAGCGCCCCGCGCCCCGCGCTCGGGTCCACCCCGTCCGCCTGGGCGGCCGTCTCCGGGGTCGACCCGGCGGGTGCATCCGCCGGGTCGAGCCCCGAGACGGCCCGGCCCGCGCTCGCGTCCGCCCGCGCGGACCGCGAGTCCGCGCGGACCACGGCCGAGCCCTCCCGCACGACGGGCACCGCCACCACCGCGGGCGGCCCTTCCCCGGCGGCGGACGTGCCCGCCACCGGCGCGCTCAGGGTCACCACCCGGTCCGCGGCCGCGAGCAGCGCGGGCCTGTGGGCGACCAGCAGGACGGTGCGGCCGGCCGCGAGGCGGCGTACCGCGTCCACGATCGCGGCCTCCGTCGCGCCGTCGAGTGCGGCGGTCGGCTCGTCGAGGAGCAGCAGCGGCCGGTCGGCGAGGAACGCGCGGGCCAGCGCGAGCCGTTGCCGCTGCCCCGCGGAGAGCCCCGCGCCGTCCTCGCCGAGCGCGGTCTCCGCGCCGTCCGGGAGCGCCGCGACGAAGGCGTAAGCGCCCGCGTCCCGCAGCGCCGCCCACACCGCGGCGTCGTCCGCGTCCGGCCGGGCGAGGCGTACGTTCTCCGCGATGGTGCCCGCGAAGAGATACGGGTTCTGCGGGACCCAGGCGATCTGTTCGCGCCAGCCCGCCGGGTCCACGTCCGCCAGGTCCACGCCGCCGAGGCGGACCGTCCCGGAGTCGGGCCGGGTGAAGCCGAGCACGACGTCGAGCAGGGTGGACTTCCCGACGCCGCTCGGCCCGGCCAGTGCGACGGTCTCGCCCGGCAGGACGTCGAGCGTCGCCCCTGCGGGCGACGCGGCGGCGCGGCCCTCGTGGCGCACGGCGACGTCCCGCAGTTCGAGGTGGACAGACGCGGGCACCACCGTCCCGCCGCCCCGCGGCGCCTCGTCCTCCAGGACGGCGAAGATCTCTTCCGCCGCGGAGAGCCCCTCGGCCGCCGCGTGGTACTGGGTGCCGACCTGCCGGATCGGCAGGTACGCCTCGGGCGCGAGCACCAGGATGACAAGGCCGGTGTAGAGGTCCAGGTCACCGTGGACGAGCCGCAGGCCGACCCCGACGGCGACGAGCGCCACCGACAGCGTCGACAGGAGTTCCAGTGCGAAGGAGGAGAGGAACGCGATCCGCAGCGTGCGCAGGGTCGCCTGCCGGTACTCGTCGGTGATCCGCCGGATCGACTCGGCCTGCGCCTTGGCCCGGCCGAAGACCTTGAGGGTCGGCAGCCCCTCGACGACGTCGAGGAAGTGCCCGGAGAGCCGGGTCAGCAGCCGCCACTGCCGGTCGGTGCGCGCCTGGGTGACCCAGCCGATGAGCGCCATGAAGACCGGGATCAGCGGCAGGGTCACCACGATGACCGCCGCGGAGATCCAGTCCTCGGTGGCGATGCGGGCGAGCACCGCCACCGGCACCACCACGGCGAGGCCGAGCTGTGGCAGGTAGCGGGCGAAGTAGTCGTCCAGCGCGTCGACTCCGCGGGTGGCGAGCGTGACCAGCGTGCCGGTGCGCTGCCCGCTGAGACGGCCCGGCCCGAGTTCCGCGGCCCGGGCCAGCAGCCTGCCGCGCAGTTCGGACTTGACCGACGCGCTGGTGCGGTGGGCGGCCAGCTCGGTCAGCCAGGCCACCAGCGCCCGCCCCGCCGCGACCGCCCCGAGCAGGGCCAGCGGGGTCAGCAGCGAGCCCGCCCCCCGGCCGTGGTGGAACGCCCCCACCACGACCTCGGCGATCAGCATGGCCTGCGCGATGACCAGCCCCGCGCCCACCGCGCCCAGTACCACCGTCGCGACGAGGAAGAAGCGGGTCGCGCGAGCGTACCTGAGCAGTCGGGGATCGATTGGTTTCACGTGAAACACCGGCTCCCGGTCAGTGGGCGCGGGCCGCGGGGACGGCCGTACCGGCCCCGCCCGCACCGGCGATGTGCTGGGTGCCGATCCGCTTGCGGAACACCCAGTAGGTCCAGCCCTGGTAGAGCAGGACGAGCGGCGTCGCGCACCCGGCGCACCACGTCATGATCGTCAGCGTGTACGGGGTCGACGCCGCGTTGGAGACCGTCAGGCTCCACCGGGGGTCGAGCGTCGACGGGAGCACGTCGGGGAAAAGCGTCAGAAACAGCGTGGTGACGACTCCGACCACCGCGAGCCCCGAGAGGGCGAACGACCAGCCCTCGCGCCCGCGTCCGGCCGCGACCACCGCGAGGACCAGCGCCACCACGGTGCCGACGACGGCGAACAGGGACTCGGCGTCGCCGCTGTCGACCTGCGTCCAGGCGAGGAAGCCGCCCGCCGCGACGGCCGTGGCCGCCCCGAGCCCGATGGCCAGCCTTCGGGCCCGCACCCGGATGTCACCGACCGTCTTCAGCGCCGCGAACACCGCGCCGTGGAAGGTGAACAGGAGCAGCGTCACCACGCCGCCGAGCAGCGCGTACTGGTTGAGCAGGTCCCCGAGCCCGCCGACGTAGTCGCCGTGCGCGTCGATCCGCAGCCCGTGCGCGATGTTGGCGAAGAAGATCCCCCAGACGACGGCAGGCAGCAGCGACGACCAGAAGATCGCGTGCTCCCAGTTGCGCTGCCAGCGCTCCTCGGGCCGCTTGGCCCGGTACTCGAAGGCGACGCCGCGCACGATCAGGCAGACCAGGATGAGCAGCAGCGGCAGGTAGAAGCCGGAGAACAGGGTGGCGTACCAGTCGGGGAAGGCCGCGAAGGTCGCGCCCGCCGCGGTGATCAGCCAGACCTCGTTCCCGTCCCAGACAGGCCCGATGGTGTTGATGAGCACGCGCCGCTCGGCCCGGTCCCTGGCGAGGAGTTTGGTGAGCACCCCGATGCCGAAGTCGAAGCCTTCGAGGAAGAAGTAGCCGGCCCACAGGACGGCGATGAGGATGAACCAGATGTCGTGGAGTTGCATGGCGGACCGGCTCCTCAGTACGAGAAGGCCATCGGCCGGTCGGCGTCCGCTTCTGCGCGGTCGCCACCGATCCGGGTGGGCGGGTGGAGATCGGACTCGGTGAGCTCGGGCGGCCCGGCCTTGACGTACTTCACCATCAGCTTGCCCTCGACGACCGCGAGGATCCCGTAGAGCAGGGTGAAGACGATCAGCGAGGTGAGGACCTCGGCGGTCGAGACGCCGGGGGAGACCGCGTCGGAGGTGCGCAGCACGCCGTAGACGACCCAGGGCTGCCGCCCGTTCTCGGTGAAGATCCAGCCCCAGGACATGGCGATCATCGGGAAGGTCATCGTGGCCAGGGCGGCGATCCAGTACCAGCGGGCCAGCCTGGGGTGGAGCGCCGTGCTGCGGAAGAGGACGAGATGCGGCACCTCCTCGGGGCCGGTCCGCAGGTGCGCCGGCAGCAGGAACTTCTTCCGGGTGAGCCACAGGCCGAGCAGTCCGAGGCCGAAGGAGGCCATGCCGAAGCCGATCATCCAGCGGAAGCCCCAGTAGGCGACGGGGATGTTGGGCCGGTAGTCGCCGGGCCCGAACTTCTGCTGTTCGGCCTTGTTGACGTCGTTGATGCCGGGGACGTGGGAGGAGAAGTCGTCGTTGGCGAGGAAGGAGAGCAGCCCGGGTATCTCCAGCTCGACGCTGTTGTGGCCCTTGGCGACGTCCCCGTAGGCGAAGACGGAGAAGGGCGCGGGCGACTCACCGTTCCAGAGGGCTTCGGCCGCCGCCATCTTCATGGGCTGCTGCTTGAACATCACCTTGCCGAGCTGGTCGCCGCTGAGCGCGGTGAGCAGGCCCGCGGCCACCACGGTGACCAGGCCGAGCCGCAGCGAGGTGCGCATCACCGGGATGTGCTTCTTCCGCGCGAGGTGGTAGCCGGCAATGCCGACCACGAACGCCCCGCCGACCAGGAACGAGGCGGTGAGCGTGTGCGCGAACTGGGTGAGCGCGGTGTTCTGGGTCAGGACGGACCAGAAGTCGGTGAGTTCGGCCCTGTGGGTCCTCTTGTCGATGCGGAACCCGGTCGGGTGCTGCATCCAGGAGTTGGCCGCGAGGATGAAGTACGCGGACAGGACCGTGCCGATCGAGACGATCCAGATGCAGGCCAGGTGGATCTTCTTCGGCAGCTTGTCCCAGCCGAATATCCACAGGCCCACGAAGGTGGACTCGAAGAAGAAGGCGATCAGCGCCTCGAACGCGAGCGGGGCTCCGAAGATGTCACCGACGAACCGCGAGTAGTCCGACCAGTTCATGCCGAACTGGAACTCCTGCACGATGCCGGTGACGACCCCCATCGCGATGTTGATCAGGAACAGCTTCCCCCAGAACTTCGTGGCCGTGAGGTACTTCGGGTTCTCGGTACGGACCCATGCGGTCTCCAGCCCGGCCGTGATGGCGGCGAGGGAGATCGTGAGCGGCACGAAGAGGAAGTGGTAGACGGTGGTGATGCCGAACTGCCAGCGGGCCAGAGTGTCCGGCGCCAAAGCGAGGTCCACGTCGTCTCTCCTTACATCGCCGTGGTCACGCGCGCCCCACCCGGCTCATGGAGGATCACAACCCCACAAACAAGAACGAACCAGGCGGGCTTGTGAATGCGTTCACATTCACAAGACCAGTATGGCGCAGCCCGCCACCGGATCGGCGGGCGGGGGTACGTCGCCTGAATCACATCTGGTCCACGTCACGTCCGCGTCGCGCCTTTTGGGCGGAATGGGGTCCGAGCCATCGGGACGTAAGCAGACAAAATACTCAAGTCGCCACGGCGACAGGGCCGGTGGGGGGCCGGGGCCGTCCACCCTGCGAAGGGCCGCCCAGGACGCCGCGTCCTGGGCGGCCCGTACGCCTGCGGCCACGGCGGCTACAGCACCGTGCGGAACTCCTCCGCCGCGCGCAGGAACAGGTCGTTCGCCTCGGACTCCCCGACCGTCACCCGCACGCCCTCGCCGGCGAAGGGCCGCACCACCACACCGGCGCGCTCGCACCGCGCCGCGAAGTCCAGCGTGCGCTCGCCGAGCCGGAGCCAGACGAAGTTGGCGTGCGTCTCCGGCACCGTCCAGCCCTGCCCGCGCAGCCCGCCGACGACCCGGTCCCGCTCCTTGACCAGCGCGTCGACGCGCAGGAGCAGCTGTTCCTCGGACCGCAGCGAGGCGACGGCCGCGTCCTGCGCGATCTGGCTGACGCCGAACGGCACGGCCGTCTTGCGCAGCGCGTCCGCCACGGGCTCGTGGGCGATCGCGAAGCCGACCCGCAGCCCCGCGAGCCCGTACGCCTTGGAGAAGGTGCGCAGCACCGCCACGTTCGGCCGGTCGCGGTAGATCTCGACGCCGTCGGGCACCTCGGCGTCGCGGTTGAACTCGCGGTAGGCCTCGTCCAGGACGACCAGCACGTCGGACGGCACCTTGTCGAGGAACCTCTCAAGCTCCGCCCTGCGCACCACGGTGCCCGTGGGGTTGTTGGGGTTGCAGACGAAGATCAGCCGCGTCCTGTCGGTGATCGCGGCGGCCATCGCGTCCAGGTCGTGGCCCTCGCCCGGGGTCAGCGGCACCTGCACGGAGGCCGCCCCCGGGATCTGCACGACGATCGGGTACGCCTCGAAGGAGCGCCACGCGTAGAGGACCTCGTCGCCGGGGCCCGATGTCGCCTGGACGAGCTGCTGGGCCACCCCCACGGACCCGGTGCCGGTCGCGACGTGCGCCGCGGGCACCCCCAAGCGGCCGGCCAGCTCCG
This sequence comes from Streptomyces tremellae, assembly GCF_039540215.1. Taxonomy (NCBI): domain Bacteria; kingdom Bacillati; phylum Actinomycetota; class Actinomycetes; order Kitasatosporales; family Streptomycetaceae; genus Streptomyces; species Streptomyces tremellae. Next base: position 108,554 of record NZ_BAABEP010000010.1, on the reverse strand, counting down.
CGGTGAGCTCGGTGCACGCCAGGTCCGGATAACGGTGCAGGCGCTCCGCCGAGGCGGCGACCTGCTCCATCACGCCGGGCAGCGGCGGATAGGGGTTCTCGTTGGAGGACAGCTTGTACGCGGTGGCGCCCGTGGGCGCCGGCCTGCCCGGCTTGTAGGTGGGGATGCCGTCCAACTGCGCCCGCAGCCGGGGACCCGTCTCGCTCACCACTGCTCCTCCTCGCCGTTCCCGCCCGCGCCGGCAGCTCCGCCGCGCGGGTGACCTCACCCTACGAGCAGACGGCCCCCGTGCGAACGGGGGCGGGCCGGGGCGGCGTCCGCCGCGCGCCCTGGCCCCGCGCGCCTGCGGGCCCGCGTGGCCCGTCCCACGGGCCCGCAGGGCCGGGGGGCGCACTTCTTCCTGGCGCGCGCTGGTGGCTCGCGCCGTGGCGCGCGTCCCCCGTAGTGGTGAGTTGAGACCTCTTCGAAACATGGCCCCCGCCCCAGGCATAAGCGGCCCGCGACATGGAAGATCGCCACACGATCCCGCAACTCCCTTTGCTTAGCAAGGCATTAGCGCTAAATGATCATGCAGAAACGTGCCTGCCAAGTGGTGCATTTGCGACACGCCCAACCACCGGTCCGCGCCCTACTATCGGCTCGCCATGACAGCAGCAGGGAAACACCAGGTGAGCCGGACGGACACAACGCGCAGAGGAGGCCGGCAGGGCGGTCGGGCCGGTATCCGTGACGTAGCCGCCGCGGCCGGTGTCTCCATCACGACCGTCTCCGACGCGCTCAACGGCAAGGGGCGGTTACCCGATGCCACCCGACGCCACGTCCGCGAGGTCGCGGAGCGCCTCGGCTACCGCCCCTCGGCGGCCGCCAGGACCCTCCGCACCGGCAAGTCGGGACTGATCGGGCTCACGGTCACCACGTACGGGGATGAACCTTTCACCTTCACCGAGTTCGCGTACTTCGCCGAGATGGCGCGTGCGGCGACCTCGGCCGCGCTCGCCCGCGGCTACGCCCTGGTGATCCTGCCCGCCACCTCCCAGCACGACGTCTGGTCCAACGTCGCGCTCGACGGCACCGTCGTCGTCGACCCGTCCGACCACGACCCCGTCGTCACGGAGCTCGTGCGCCAGGGGCTGCCCGTCGTCTCGGACGGCCGGCCCGCGGGCACGCTGCCCGTCACGGCCTGGGTGGACAACGACCACGAGGCAGCCGTACTCGACCTGCTCGACCACATGGCCGAGGCGGGCGCGCGCCGCATCGGGCTGCTCACCGGCACCACCACGGACACCTACACGCGCCTGTCCACCAGCGCCTACCTGCGCTGGTGCGAACGCGTCGGCCAGGACCCGGTCTACGAGGCGTATCCCGCGCACGACCCGTGCGCGGGCGCCGTCGCCGCGGACCGGCTGCTGGCGCGCCCGGACCGCCCGGACGCCGTCTACGGCCTGTTCGACCCCAACGGCACCGACCTGCTCGCCGCCGCCCGCCGCTACGGCCTGCGCGTGCCCGAGGACCTGCTGCTCGTGTGCTGCAGCGAATCGACCGTGTACGCGGCGACCGAGCCGCCGATCACCACGCTCTCGCTCAAGCCCCGCCGCATCGGCACGGCGGTGGTGCAGCTGCTGATCGACGCCATCGAGGGCGTCGCGGCGGACGGACCGCTCGAACGGGTGATACCGACCGAGCTGATCGTGCGCACGTCGTCGCAGCGGCGCCCGCCGCGCAGGACGGTCAGCGCGCCCCGCTCCCCGTCGAGCGACCGCCCCTGACCGACGCGTCCCGACGCGCCCGGCCGCCGGTGCGCCGTCACCCCGCGCGGACAGCCACCCGGCGCGAAGGCCGGGCCTCCGTGCCGGGGCCCGGAGCCGCTCCTCCCTGCCCCCGGAGCAGGTCCAGACCACCCCTTTCGGGGCGATCAGCGCGAAAAGAGCCGGTCGGCGGGCATCCGGTTCGGATTCACCACCCCTGGTGCGTCACACAGGAGGAGCTGCATTCCTATGATGGGCGCACGACACCGCGGGTCCCTTCCTCTCTCAGGTGGGCAGATCCCCGTCCGGCAGATCCGGGCCCGGCGGTGTACGGCGGCGGCGCGACGGTGGTGGAGGGGTCGATGACACAGGGGGCCGACGAGGAACCCGTGGTGCGTACGGCGACGTTGCGCGACTTCCGCGTGCCGCCCTACGCGCAGCAGGTTCCCGTGCAGGGCGAGGCGCCGGCCGCGCCGCAGGTCCCGCCCCAGGCGGCGCAGCCGCGTCTGGAGGACGGGCAGCCGGTCGCCCCCGCGCACCCGGGCGACGCGGTCCCCGACACCGAGCTGCCGGACGACTACACCCCGACCGAGCGCGACCTGCCGGTCCTCGGCGCCGACGAGGCGCCCGCGCCCACCGTCCGCATGCAGGTCGCGGAGGACCGGGCGGCCGAGCCCGCGCTCGGCCCGCTCTACGTGGTCGGCGACGTCCACGGCTATCTGGACGAGCTGCTCGCGGCGCTCGCCGAGCAGGGGCTCGTGGACGGCGAGGGCCACTGGTCCGCGGGCACCGCGCGCCTGTGGTTCCTCGGCGACTTCACCGACCGGGGCCCTGACGGCGTCGGCGTCATCGACCTGGTGATGCGGCTGTCCGCGGAGGCCGCGGCGGCCGGCGGCTACTGCAAGGCGCTCATGGGCAACCACGAGCTGCTGCTGCTCGGCGCCAAGCGGTTCGGCCCCACGCCCGTCAACTCCGGTGCGGGCACGGCGACGTTCCACGCCGCCTGGCTGCTCAACGGCGGCCAGCAGTCCGACATGGAGCGCCTCCAGGACGTCCACCTCCAGTGGATGTCCCGCCTCGACGCGGTGGCGGAGGAGGACGGGCACCTGCTGATGCACTCCGACACCACGGCGTACCTGGACTACGGGACGACGATCGACGACGTCAACGACACCGTCCACCAGATCCTCACCCGCAACGACGCCGACGAGTGCTGGGACCTGTTCCGCAAGCTGACCAAGCGGTTCGCCTTCCGCGACGACGGTCCCGACGCCGTGCGCGAACTGCTCTCCTCGTACGGCGGCAGCCGCATCGTGCACGGCCACAGCCCCATCCCCTACCTGCTCGGCGAGGTCGGAGCCGAGGACCCCGACGACGAGAGCGGCCGCTCGGGGCCCGTGGTGGAGGGTCCGCACGTCTACGCGGACGGGCTGGCCGTCGCGATGGACGGCGGCGTCACGATGGCCGGAAAGCTGCTGGTCGTCCAGCTCCCGCTGCACGACTGAACGGCCGGGAGCACCTGGCGCGCCGTGCCGCGGGGCGGTCGGCGGCCGGGCACAGGAGCAACCTCCGTCCGGCGCCCGTGAGACCGCCGAATCGACCGGCGGGTAGGCGATTTCGCGAAAATCCCTGTCACAGGGGGCCGGAACCGCTCTACCATCGGCGTATCCGTAGCAGACTCTCCTCCGTTTCTGCCCACCGCCCGATCTTCGCCGGGTGGACCGGCCCTACGGAGCATCGGGGGATGCACCATGAACAGCGCTCCGCATCTGTTGGGCGAGGACCGCGCGGACTTCGAGCGGATCCTTGACGAGGCGCTGCGCGCCGCGCGGGACCGGCCCGATCTCGCCGCCGTGGGACGGCAGCTGACGGCGCACCAGCTGCGCGGGATGGCGCTGGACGCCCAGTCGCTGATCGCGCAGGCAGCCGCGCCCGAGTACGAGCGCTACCGGGAGCTGCGCGCCGAGCGGCGCGCCCCGCGCCCGGCCTCCCCCGTCCCCGCGCCGCCGTCCTCCGCGCCGGTGCCGCGCCTGCCCGGCACGTCCGTGCTCGGCGATCCCGCTACGACGGGGGCGGGCGTCGCCGCGATCGCCGCCGTCCTCGTCCCGGTGCTCGCCGCCGTCGCCGCGCTCATCTTCCTGGTCGCCGGCTATCTGCTCAGGGGGGTCGGCGCCACCAGGCCCCTGGCCGACGCGCTGATCGCCTTCGGCTGGTTCTTCGCCTCGGTCATGGCCCTCGGCATGCTGGCGGCGGGCGTCGGCCTGCTGGTGACGGCGTTGCGCAACGGCTCGACGCAGATCCGCTCCGCGGGCGCGCTCGACGAGGTGGCGCAGGCGCGGGAGCAGTGGCGCGAGGCCCTGCTGGAGCGCGGGATCGTGCCGTACCTCCGCCGGACGCTGCGGGAGGCCGAGGAGGCCGAGGCCCGCGGCGGCCGGCGGGACGGCTCCGATCCTGACCGCGCGTCCCGGGAGCGGCCGCCCGCGCCGGCGCGGGACCACCAGCTGCCGAAGATCGGCTACAGCAGGCCGGACTTCTCCAGCCCGGGCGACGGCGCGACCAGCGGCAGCCGCCCCCGCTACGCCAGCCCCGACTTCAGCAGCCCCGACTACGGAGGCCCGGACCACCAGCCGGAGTAGTGCCACGTGCCGTCGACGCCGCCTCCCGTGGCGCACGCCCGAGTCCCGCGTAGAAGGACACGCCCGGAGTCGCCGAGCGCGCCGGCGCCCGCACGGGGGCTGTGAGAGGCCGGCACGCGGCGCTCGCAGGAAGGGAGCCGGCCCCGTTGCCCCGGGGCGCGCTCCCCGGCCCGCGCACGGCCGGCCGGGGAGCGCGCCGGGGCGGGGGCGGTCAGTCGGCCAGCGGCAGATAGACCCGGTTGCCCGTGGCCGCGAACTCGCGGGACTTCTCCGCCATGCCCTCCTCGATCTCCGACGCCCCCAACTCGCCGCCGTGTCGGCGCCTGATGTCCTGGGAGATCTTCATCGAGCAGAACTTCGGCCCGCACATCGAGCAGAAGTGGGCTGTCTTCGCCGGTTCGGCGGGCAGCGTCTCGTCGTGGAACGCGCGCGCCGTGTCCGGGTCCATCGCCAGGTTGAACTGGTCCTCCCAGCGGAACTCGAACCGCGCGTCCGACAGGGCGTCGTCCCACTCCTGCGCACTCGGATGCCCCTTGGCCAGGTCGGCCGCGTGGGCCGCGATCTTGTACGTGATGACGCCGGTCTTCACGTCGTCCCGGTCCGGGAGGCCCAAATGCTCCTTCGGCGTGACGTAGCAGAGCATCGCCGTACCCCACCACGCGATCATCGCGGCGCCGATGCCCGAGGTGATGTGGTCGTACGCGGGGGCGACGTCCGTGGTCAGCGGGCCGAGCGTGTAGAACGGCGCCTCCTCGCAGACCTCCTGCTGGAGGTCGATGTTCTCCTTGATCTTGTGCATGGGCACATGGCCTGGGCCCTCGATCATCGTCTGCACGCCGTGCCGCTTGGCGATCGTGTTGAGCTCCCCGAGGGTGCGCAACTCGGCGAACTGCGCCTCGTCGTTGGCGTCCGCGATGGAGCCGGGCCGCAGCCCGTCGCCCAGCGAGTACGTCACGTCGTACGAGGCGAGGATCTCGCACAGCTCCTCGAAGTGCTCGTACAGGAACGACTCCTGGTGGTGCGCCAGGCACCAGGCCGCCATGATCGAGCCGCCGCGCGAGACGATGCCCGTCTTCCGGCGGGCGGTCAGCGGCACGTACCGCAGCAGCACGCCGGCGTGGACGGTCATGTAGTCGACGCCCTGCTCGGCCTGTTCGACGACGGTGTCCCGGTAGATCTCCCAGCTCAGCTCCTCCGCCCTGCCGTCGACCTTCTCAAGCGCCTGGTAGAGCGGCACGGTGCCGATCGGCACGGGGGAGTTGCGCAGCACCCACTCGCGGGTGGTGTGGATGTTGCGGCCGGTCGAGAGGTCCATGACCGTGTCGGCGCCCCACCGGGTCGCCCAGGTCATCTTGTCCACCTCCTCCTCGATGGAGGAGGTGACGGCCGAGTTGCCGATGTTCGCGTTGACCTTCACCAGGAACTTCTTGCCGATGATCATCGGCTCGGTCTCCGGGTGGTTGACGTTGGCCGGCAGCACCGCCCGGCCCGCCGCGATCTCCTCGCGGACCGTCTCCGGGGAGACGTTCTCCCGGAGGGCCACGTACTCCATCTCCGGGGTGATGTCGCCGCGCCGCGCGTACGCGAGCTGCGTGACCGCGCGTCCCGGCCTGCCGCGCCGCGGCTGCCGCGGGCGGCCGGGGAAGACCGCGTCGAGGTTGCGCAGCCCGCCGCGCGGCGCGGTGTGCTTGAGGCCGTCGTCCTCCGGGCGCACGGGCCGCCCCGCGTACTCCTCGGTGTCGCCGCGCGCGATGATCCAGTTCTCCCTGAGGGGCGCGAGACCGCGCCGCACGTCCGTCACGATCCCGGGATCGGTGTACGGGCCCGACGTGTCGTACAGCGTCACGTCCTGCCCGTTGGTGAGGTGCACCCGCCGCACCGGTACCCGGAGGTCGGGGCGCGAGCCCTGGAGGTACCCCTTGTGCCAGCCGATGGCAGACGTGTCTGTTTCCTGAACGGTCATGAGACCAAACTCCCTACGCCGGCATTACCCGGTAACAGGTTCAGCGGTCGGCGCAGCGCAGGGGTGCGGGGGTCTCCCCACGTCACCGCACGTCAGCGCCCTCTCAGCCCGGTGCTCCGAGCTCCCGCGTGTGCAAATGCGCGACCACGCTAACGCCTCGTCCCGCGCGAAGACCAGAGGGCCTCGGCCCGCTGTTGGCATGATCTGCCCTGTGACCCGACCTCAGCAGCCGTCCGAGCACCCGTCCCCGCGGCCCGGCGGCGAAGGCCCCGGACACTCCGGAGACCACACCCACCACCACGGCCCGGCCGCGCCGGTCTCCCGGCATCTGCGCACGGTGATCGCCGCGGTGCTGATCCCGTTCGCCGCGGCGGTCGTGGTGGGGCTCGCCGTCCTGTGGCCGGGCGGCGCGCCCGCCCACCACAGGTCAGGGGTGGGCTTCGACCAGGAGACCCAGCAGGGCGTGGTGACCCGGGTCGTGGCGATGGACTGCGCGGACGCGCACGCGGCGCAGCTCCCCTCGTCGGGTGACGGCTCGTCCGCCGGTGCGGGAGCGGGAAGTTCGGGATCGTCGGCGCCGTCGGCGCCTTCCGGACAGTCGGCCGCCGGTGGCTGCAAGAAGGCGACCGTGAGGGTGGAGACCGGCAAGGACAAGGGCCGGCAGTTCGACGAGGTGGTCCAGCCGGACGCCCCCCGCCAGTTTCACGTGAAACAACGCGTGGTGCTGGCGTACGCGCCCAAGGCCCCGCACGACCTCCAGTACTCCGTCACGGACGTGGACCGCGCGTTCCCGCTCTACCTGCTCGCCGGGATCTTCGCGGTGGCGGTGGTCGTCGTGGGACGGATGCGGGGCGTGACGGCGCTGGTGGCGCTCGCGGTGTCCTTCGGCGTGCTGACGCTGTTCATCCTGCCCGCCGTCCTCCAGGGGTCCAATCCGCTGCTGGTGGCGGTGATCGGCGCGGGCGCGATCATGCTGATCGCGCTCTACCTGTGCCACGGACTGACCGCACGGACCTCGGTCGCGGTGCTGGGCACGCTGGTCTCGCTCCTGCTCACGGGCGTGCTGGGGCTGGTGTTCATCCGCTGGACGAGCCTGACGGGGAACACCGACGAGAGCACCGGGCTGATCCACGGCCTGTATCCGGGAATCGACATGAGCGGCCTGCTGCTGGCGGGGGTGATCATCGGATCGCTCGGGGTCCTCGACGATGTGACGGTCACCCAGACGTCCGCCGTGTGGGAACTCCACCAGGCCGACCCGTCGATGGGGACGCGCGCCCTGTACCGGGCGGGCATCCGGATCGGCCGGGACCATATCGCGTCCGTGGTGAACACCCTGGTCCTGGCGTACGCGGGCGCCGCGCTGCCGCTCCTGCTGCTGTTCTCGATCGCGGACTCGGGGGTGGGGACGGTGGCCAACAGCGAGTTGGTCGCGGAGGAGATCGTCAGGACGCTGGTGGGATCCATCGGCCTGGTGGCGTCCGTGCCGGTGACCACGGTGCTGGCCGCGCTGGTGGTCGCCGCCGACCGCTCGGGCCCGCCCCAGCCCGCGACAGGTCCTGGCGGCGTGCCCCGGCAGAGCGGCGCCCTTCCGGCGCCCCGACGGCCCACGGGCCACCGGCGCAAGCGCTGACCGGCGGCACCGGCCGGCGGCACGGAGGAGTGCCCGGACCGGGCGCCCGGCGACGCGGTCCGGCGCCGTCCGCGTCCAGGACGCGCCTCAGCCCGCGTTCTCCTCGGCCAGGATCCGCCCGAGCTCCTTCTCCAGCGCCCCCTCGGCGGCCTGCTCCTGGCCGAGCGGTACGAGTCTGTCCGTGCGGTCGAGGAAGGCCACGAGGGGCGCGGCGCTCACCCGGAACAGCGCGTGGTCCTCGCCGACCTGGAGCCGGATGTGGACGTCGGAGAGATCCTCGGGGGAGATCGGGGCGATGTGCACGTCCCCGTCCCCGCTCGGGACGTTGATTCCGTCGAGCAGCAGCTCACGGCCGAAGGTCCAGGTGACGGGCGCGTCCCCGGGCAGGTGGAACGTCATGCGCACCGCGTAGGGATCCTCGGTTTCGTAATGAAGCTCAACCGGAATCCGGAAGGCAAGCTCCTCGGAGACGAGGAAGCTCATCTGGACCTCGGCCTGTACCGATTCGCGCATCATGCACCACTCCGGAGTAGATACGGCTAGGAATGATCCCCTTGCCCCCCTTGACGCAATCGTCCTCGAAGCGCTAACAGATCACAAGGAGTAATTTTTCACATACTGATAGAGAAGGTTCCCGAGGTCAGCAGCGTGCTGATCTCTCTGCGTAACCGCTCGACGGTCGGCAGAAGCCGTTCTTCCTTGTCGTGAGGCACAGAAATGGCCATGGCCGCGGGGGTGGCCCCGACAGTCATCGGCAGCGCCGCGCAGACCGTGCCGAGGACGTACTCCTGACGCTCGATCACCGGCCGGAGCGGATCGCGGGCGGTGCGGTCGAGCGCAGCGAGGCGGGTGAGCAGGGCCCCCTCGCTGCGTACGGAGTGCGCGGTGAGCGCGAAGACGGGGTGGCGGTCCAGGTGGTCGCGGCGCGCGGCGGCGTCAAGCTGGCTCAGCAGGCACTGCCCGATCGCGTGCGCGTGGCCGGTGGTCCGGAAGTCGACCCACTCCTCGACGGCCGGGGTCTGGGGGCTGTCTGCGACCGAGACGAGTTCGATCTCGCCGTCGCGGTAGACCGCGAAGTAGACCGGGGCGCCCAGGCGGTCGCAGAGCGACCGGAGCGTCTCGACGATCTTGCTGCGACGATTCTGCAATGCCTCGTCCCTGGCCAGGAGAGGCACGGAGGCCCCCAACCGGAACACGCCGTTCTCCCGGTGGAGGTATCCCTCATGGGCGAGGGTGCGCAGCAGGTGGTACGTGGTGGCGAGGGGGAGCCCGGCCTCGCGGGCGAGTTGTTTGGCCGAGGCGCCGTTGCGGTGGGAGCCCACCGCCTCCAGCAGGCGCAGCGCACGCTGCACGGAGCCGATCAGCGTCGGCGCCCCGGCGCGCGCGGCAGCCGGGGCGTTCACGGCGGGAAATCGTGTTGTGGCCATGGGTCGTCCCCCCAGGGGTGCTGACGGGCAGCAGCCCGCCCGCGGGGGCCGCCCCCGCGCACCCGCCGCGGCCCCGCGGGAAACCAACAGGGGTACGGCAGAGACCAGTCACTCTAAAGGCACACCGGGGCCAAGGATGGTTTCCCGTACGGCTTTCCCCCGCGCGGGCTAACCAGCCATCCTGGCCGCTCTGCGGGCCGGCGGCTACCAGTCTCCCCGCGAGGACGACGACGTGAACTTGCGTACGAGGAAGATGAGTCCACCGACCAGGGCCACCAGGATCAGCGCCTTGAACAGCAGTCCGATCACAAAGCCCACGACAGTGGTGATCAGTCCGCCGAACACGACGAGGACGATCAAGGGTATGGCGACCCACTTCACCCACCAGGGCAGTCCCGCGAAAATCCCCTGCCTTGCCATCGCCTCTACCTCACTCCTCCGGACCTCTCCGGTTCCGCTTCCGGCGCCTCGGGCATTCGCCGCCGCATCCGGTTGACGCTTTCGATGCTAGAAGGCCGCGGGCCGCGGCGGGGGCGTCTCGTCCCCCGCTCTCCCCTGATCCGCCCCTGAGTCCCGGCTCGGGGTGCCCCTCAGCCCTCCGGCGGGGAGAAGACCACCATGACCCGGAGGTCCTCCGTGATGTGGTGGAACTTGTGCGGGGTCCTGGCCGGCACGAAGACGACGCTCCCCCTGGCCACCTGGGTCGTCTCCATCCCCACGGTGATCGACGCGCGGCCGCTCACGACGAGGTACACCTCGTCCTGCTGGTGCGGCTGCTGCCGGTCCTGCTCGCCCGCGTCCAGCGCGTAAAGACCCAGGGACATGGTCCGCGCACGCAGGAACTGGAGGTACGCGCCGTCGTTCGCGGCGCGCTCCGCCTCCAGCTCGTCAAGTCGGAATGCCTTCATGCCACGATCAGACCATGAAGATTTCAGCAGTCAAGAAGATCGCCGACTGTGAGGCGAAGCCGTGACCGGCCACGATGCGGCGGCCGGGGAGGGCGGGCGCCCGAGGGCCGCGGCGCCGTCCGCGGGGGAGGGGACACGGGCCGTGCGGGCCGGCCTGCCGGAGCCGCACAAGTACGAGCCGACCCTGCCGGGCCCGGTCTTCGCCGCCCACTACCACCTGCCGGGCGACCCGACAGGGCCGTACACGTACGGCCGCGACGAGAACCCCACATGGACGCACCTGGAGCGGGCCATCGGCGAGCTGGAGTCCCCCGGGGACCCGGCACAGACCGTGGTCTTCGCCTCGGGCATGGCCGCGATCTCCGCCGTCGCCCTCTCCCAACTGCGCGCGGGCGACGCCGTCGTCTTCCCCGACGACGGCTACCAGGCGCTGCCGCTGCTGCACGAGCAGCTCACCGCGTACGGCGTGGAGGTGCGGACCGCGCCGACCGGCGGCGACGCCCAGCGCAAGGTGCTCGCGGGAGCGAAGCTGCTGTGGATCGAGACCCCCTCGAACCCGGGGCTCGACGTCTGCGACATCCGCGCCCTGGTGCGGGAGGCGCACAGCGGCGGGGCGCTCGTCGCCGTCGACAACACCCTCGCCACCCCGCTCGGCCAGCGCCCGCTGGCCCTGGGCGCTGACTTCTCCGTCGCCAGCGACACCAAGGGCATGACCGGCCACGGCGACGTGCTCCTCGGTCATGTCTCCACCGGGGACCCGGCGCTCGCCACCGCCGTGCGCCGCTGGCGGAAGGTCGTCGGGGCCATCCCCGGCCCCATGGAGGCATGGCTGGCACACCGCTCCCTCGCCACACTCCAGCTGCGGCACGACCGGCAGTGCGCCACCGCCCTCACGCTCGCCCACGCGCTGCGCGAGCGCCCCGAGGTCAGCGGGGTGCGCTACCCGGGCCTGCCGGACGACCCGTCGCACGCCGTCGCGTCGCGCCAGATGCGCAGGTACGGGTCGGTGGTGTCCTTCACGCTGCCCGACCGCGAGCAGGCGGAGCGCTTCCTTGACGGCCTGCGGCTGGTGGACGACGCGACCAGCTTCGGCGGGGTGCGGTCCACGGCGGAGCGGCGCGGGCGCTGGGGCGGCGACGCGGTCCCCGAGGGATTCGTCAGGTTCTCGGTGGGCGCGGAGGACCCGGAGGATCTGGTGGCCGACGTGCTGCGCTCCCTGGACGCGCTCGGTTTCACGGGAAACGGCGCGGCGGACTGAACCCCGCGCCCGGCGGACGGACCGGGAACGCCCCCGCCCGCAGAGGCCGCGGGCGCCGACCGCACCCGCGGCCCGAGGACGGGCGGTCCGAGCCTCCCCCCTCGTGGCTCGGACCGCCCTCGGGTTCCGGAGGCGGCGGAACCCCGGGACCTCCGGACAAGGCTAGTTGACCGTGAGTCAGTGTCCAGTCACAGAACGGACACTGTCCTGGCGGGGCCCGCCGCGTGCCGCCGTGGACTGGTGACCACCCGGACGACACGCGTTTCGCCGGCCACCTCACGGGCCAACCTCTTCCCATGACCGAACGGCCCGTGGTCAAGCGCACCGCACGCGCCATCCTGCTCGACGGCGACGATCTCGTACTCATCAAGCGCACCAGGCCGGGGGTCGACCCGTACTGGGTCACGCCCGGTGGGGGCGTGGAGGAGACGGACGCCACGGTGGTCGACGCGCTGCACCGCGAGGTCGACGAGGAGCTGGGTGCGAAGATCACGGACGTGGTGCCGTGCTTCGTGGACACCGTCGAGCACATCGCCGAGGGCGCGTCGGACGTCTCCGGCGTGAAGGTCCAGCACTTCTTCGTGTGCCGCCTCGCCTCCATGGACCTGGCACTGCGGCACGGCCCCGAGGTGGAGGCCCCGCGCGGCGAGTACGAGGTCGTCCGGATCCCGTTCAGCCGGGTCGGCATCGCCGCGGTCCATCTCGTGCCGCTGTCGCTGCGGCACTATCTCGACGGCAACATCGAGGGCGTGCGGGCGCTGCACGCACCCGACCTGGGCTGACCGCGCCGCTGGTCAGCCGCCGACCAGTGCGTACGCCTCCCGCAGGTCGCCGCCGCCGTAGGCGTGCGTAGCGAGAGCCGCGACATGGTGGTCGCCGTTCACGGCGACGGCGCTGCCCACCGCCCGGAACAGCTCGGTGTCCGACAGCGAGTCCCCGTACGCCACACAGTGGTCAAGGGCGAGCCCCAGCTCGGCACAGAGCCGCTCCGCCGTGTGCACCTTGGCGGCGGGGCTGAGGATGCCGGAACGCTCGACGGGCGCGGAGAACGGCACGGACGGCCAGACGGAGGCGTGCGCGGCGTGCGCTCCCCAGTCCAGCAGGCGCCGCACGAAGAAGTCCGGGCCCAGTGAGATCACCGCGCAGTAGTCTCCCCGCGCCCGGATGTCGGCCCAGACCTCGCGGATCCCCGCCAGCCACGGCGCCTGTGCGAAGGCGGCCGCCACATGGTCCTCCGTCAGCTCCGCCCACAGCTCCCTGGCCCGCACGGCGAACTCCCCCGGCGGCAGCCCGAGCGTGACGAACTCCCGCTCCAGCTCCGCGATCTCCGCGGTCACCCCCAGCTGCCGGGATATCTCCACGGCCGCCGCGGATCCCCTGATCAGCGTGCCGTCGACGTCGAAGAGGTGCAATCTGCGGGCGGTCGCCATACGAGGGACAGTAGTACGCGCGGCTCCGGCGCGTCCTGTGCCGTGTTTCACGTGAAACGACTCCCAGGATTTGTCGCCACTTTGCCTAAAGCGGTGGACGAACGATCACCGGCTCCGTCAGCCTGGGCCCATGCCGACACCGCTCGCCGAGCCTTCGATCCGGCCTCTGACCTTGCGCGATCTGGCCCCCTGCGTCGCGATCACGGCGGACCGGGGGTGGCCGCCCGACGAGCGCAAGTGGCGGCTTCTGCTCACCGCGGGGACCGGATACGGCATCGACGACCCGAGCGGTACGGGACTGGCCGGAGTGGTCGTCCTCACCCGTTACGGCACCCCCGGGGCGGGACACCCGGGCGAGTTCTGCTCCGTCGGCATGCTGCTGGTCGCCGCCCGATACGAGCGCCAGGGTCTCGGCGGGCTGCTCATGCGGCACATACTCCGCGCAGTGGACGGCGCGCCGCTGGCCCTCTATGCCACCCGGTTCGGCCAGCCCCTCTACGAACGTCTGGGATTCACCACGGTCGCCCAGAACCTGACCGTAACGGGACGGCTGCACGCGCCCGGACCTCCGTCCGGGCCCGCTGGGGGAATCACCGTACGGACGGCCACCGCCGATGACCTGCCCGCCCTGATCCGGCTCGACGAGACGGCCTTCGGAGTCGACCGCACGCTGATGATCACCCGGCTCCCGGCCTTCGCCGAGCAGCTGCGGATCGCCCTCGACGGCTCCGAAGTGATCGGGTACGGGGCCGCCTGGGCCTCCGCCGCCGCCGATGTGATCGGTCCCCTGGTCGCCCGCGACACCGACACGGCGAAGGCGCTCATCGCCTCGCTCGGCGCCGGCACACGGCGGCCACTCCGCACGGACATCGACACGCGCCACGAGGACCTGCTCCGCTGGTTGAAGGAGCAGGGGCTCGACACGGTCCTCGGCAGCCCCGTGATGGTCCTCAACACCTCCGGTCTGCCCGGAGACGCGGACCGCCGCTTCGCCCCGCTGTCGATGGCCACCTGCTGACACAGGCCGTCTCCGCGTCAGGCCGCGCCTGGCCTGCGGCGCACCACGCTCCGCCGGCCGCAGGCCCCGGAGCACGCCGCCTAGGGTGGCGCCATGACCGACGACGACCTGACGATACGGCCCGCCACCGAGGACGACCTCCCCGCGATCGTGGCGATGCTCGCCGACGACGAGCTCGGCGCCCAGCGCGAGGACACGGAGAACCTCGCCCCCTACGCGGCTGCCTTTGCACGGCTGGCGGGCGACCCGCACCAGCACCTGATGGTGGCCGTGCGCGCGGGCCGCGTTGTCGGCACGCTCCAGCTCTCCGTCCTGCCCGGTCTCTCCCGGCAGGGCGCGACCCGCTCGGTCATCGAGGGGGTGCGGGTGCACGCCGACGAGCGCGGGGGCGGCCTCGGGACCCGCTTCATCACCTGGGCCGTCGACGAGTCCCGGCGCCAGGGCTGCCAGTTGGTCCAGTTGACGTCGGACGCGAGCCGCAAGGACGCCCATCGCTTCTACGAGCGGCTGGGCTTCACCGCCTCGCACCTGGGGTTCAAGCTGGCGCTCTGACGGTCCACAGCGGCATACGGCACAGGGGTGGTGTTTCACGTGAAACACCACCCGCTTGTACGCGGCCACCACCCTGCCCTCCGACGACCGATTCCGTGACTCCCCGGTCAGCGCCAGCCCTCGGGGTCCACCCCGCCCGGGACCGCGTCGGCCGGATCGTAGGGCCCGCGGGTGAAGGCGAAGGTACCCAGGTCGAGATGGCTGACCGAGCCGTCCGGGCTTCGCACCACCCGCAGCGTCTCCCCCGCGTAGTACCCGTCGAGCCCCCGCCAGCTCGGCGTACCGTCCGCGCCCTCCGCGACGGGGACGAAGCGCGATCCCCGCCCGTCGCCCTTGAGCGGGTACAGCTCCACTCCGCCGTCCCTCACCAGCTTCAGTCCGAACCCGTTGGTTCCCCAGTACCAGGGGCCGGCGAGCTCCAGCAGCTCCCGGTCGAAGCTCCCCATGGGCCGCCATGGCTCCGGCAGCCTGGGCTCGGCGTCCGCCACGGCGGTCACCAGGTCCGCGGCGATCGCACCTGTCGTGGGACCTGAGGTGGCGTTCGCCAGGGCGACCGCGACGAGGCCCTCCTCCTCCTGCGTCCACAGGCAGGCGACGAAGCCGGGGAGTGAGCCCGAGTGGCCCGCCAGGGTGCGCCGTCCGCGCCGAGCGAGCTGCGTCCCCAGTCCGTAGCCGCCCGCCCAGTCACCGGGCTCGGGCGGCGCTGAGGGCGTCCGCATCTCCCGTACGGAATCCGCGCTCAGCACGCGGTCGTCGCCGTGCAGGAGGAAGGCGCCGAACCGGCAGAGGTCCGCCGCCGTCGACCAGAGCTGCCCTGCGGGGGCCATCGCCCCGAGGTCGTGGAGCGGCTCGGGCAGCACCGCGTCGGCCCACGGGTGGACCGCCCAGCCGTCGGCGTGCGGGGCGGCCGGGTCGTATGTGGTGCGGTCGAGGGAGAGCGGCGCAAGGACCTCACGGTGGAGCACCTCGCGCCAGGGTGCGCCGCGCAACCGCTCCACGACGGCGCCGAGGAGCGCGAAGCCGGGGTTGGAGTAGTGGTGCCGCCGCCCGGCGGGGTGCAGGGCCGCCCCGTCGCCGAGGATGTCGGAGAGGCCGGGGCGCAGCGCGCCGGGCGTCCGCTCCCACCAGTCGCCGGGCGGTTCGGCCCGCAACCCGGAGCTGTGGGCGAGCAACTGAGCGAGCGTCAGCTCCCCCACGGACGTGCCGGGCAGATGCCTCTCCAGCGGGTCGGCGAGGTCGAGCAGCCCCTCGTCCCGCAGTCGCAGCACGAGGACCGCGGTGAACGTCTTGGTGATCGAGCCGATCCGGTACTGGGTATGTGCGTCGGGCGTTCTCCCCTCCACGGTCCCGCGCGCCCCCGACCAGACCAGACGGCCGTCCCGCGCCACTGCGCCGACGAGTGAGGGGGCCCGCCCCTGGGACTGGCCGAGAGCGACACGGTGCAGCAGCGAGCGGCGGGTGGCGGGGAGCAGACCGTCCGCAGGGGCATCGGTCTCAATAGGTGGCGTCATGCCCCACATCTACCCCGCCGCCCGCGCACGGGCCAGGGTATTTCCCCCGCGCGGGCGGCCCGTGTCCCGGCTCAGCCCGTCTCCGCCGTGAGCCCCGTACCCCCGGCCGCGTACAGAACCTGGGACGCGCCGGACTCCACGAAGCGCTCCCGGACCCGCAGCCCGACCGCGTCGAGCAGCCGGCGGGAGCGGACGTTCGCCTCCTGGGTGACGGCGATCAACGAGGCGTCGGGCGCGGGCGCCGCGTCCAGCACCCAGCCGACGACGGCAGCCACGGCCTCCCTCCCGTACCCGCGTCCCCAGCACTCGGTGAGGAAGGAGTACGACATCTCCCACCGGCCGCCGCACCGGTCGGCCGCGTCCAGGGCCACGGTCCCGATGACGGAGCAGTCCTGGCCCCGCGTCACGCTGAACACCCGGGGCCGGCCGGCGAACCGCTGCTGCCGCAGCCGCAGCCGCCCGCCCTCCACAGGCCCGCCGAGGAAGCGCCTGACCTCCGGGTCGGTCCACAGCCGCGTGTACACGTCCACGTCGTCCGCGCGGGCCTGACGCAGCACCAGCCGGGGCGTCTCCAGTACACATTCCGAAGGCAGACCCGAGCGACCGGGGAACCGGGCCGAAACGGAAGAAACATCCATGCCTTGCACTATGTCGGACACACCCCCACCCCCGCCCGATAACCGCCACACGGGCACACGGCCCAGGGAACACGCAGACCCAGCCCGCCCCGCGCGTCTCGCGGAGACCTCCCTGTTCCGCAGCGCGCGGTCGCGCAGGACCAGCAGGGTCCAGCCGTGGCCGCACTCCTCGCCGGGGCCGGGGCGGCGGTGTGCAACACCCTCGTGACGGCCGTCATCCAACGCGCGATCCCCACCGAGGTGCTCGGGCGTGTCCCTGCGTTCGACAGCCTGGGCGCCTTCGCCCCGGGGACGCTCGGGCCGACGCCGGCCGGACCCGTGTCGACCGCCGCGAGGGCCGACCGCCTCCTCGGGCTCGGTGTGTTGTGGCAGCTTCCGCGGCCGGGGTGGTCCTGGCGTTCCCGTGCGTTCGACGGCACGGCGCGCCGACGGCGGACCGCCGCGAGGAGGACCGCCTCGGCGCCCTTGGAGACGTCCGGGCTGCCCGCCGGGGGCCGTCAGGTCTGGGCCATGTCGACGAAGCGGGAGTAGTGGCCCTGGAAGGCGACCGTGATGGTGGCGGTGGGGCCGTTGCGGTGCTTGGCGACGATCAGGTCGGCCTCGCCTGCGCGGGGGGACTCCTTCTCGTAGGCGTCCTCGCGGTGCAGGAGGATCACCATGTCCGCGTCCTGCTCGATCGAACCCGACTCACGCAGGTCGGAGACCATGGGCTTCTTGTCGGTGCGCTGTTCGGGGCCGCGGTTCAGCTGCGAGAGCGCGATGACCGGGATCTCCAGCTCCTTCGCGAGGAGCTTGAGGTTCCGGCTCATGTCGGAGACCTCCTGCTGACGGCTCTCGGCCCGCTTCGAGCCGCCCGACTGCATCAGCTGGAGGTAGTCGATCACGACCAGGCGCAGGTCGTTGCGCTGCTTCAGCCGACGGCACTTGGCGCGGATCTCCATCATCGACAGGTTCGGTGAGTCGTCGATGTACAGCGGCGCCTGCGTCACGTCGGGCATCCGGCGGGCGAGCCGGGTCCAGTCCTCGTCGGTCATGGTGCCCGAGCGCATGTGGTGCAAGGCGACGCGCGCCTCCGCCGACAGCAGGCGCATCGCGATCTCGTTGCGCCCCATCTCCAGCGAGAAGATGACGCTGGGCAGGTTGTTCTTGATGGAGGCGGCCCGCGCGAAGTCGAGGGCCAGCGTCGACTTGCCCATCGCGGGACGTGCGGCGATGACGATCATCTGACCGGGGTGCAGGCCGTTGGTGAGCGAATCGAAGTCGGTGAACCCGGTGGGTACGCCCGTCATCTCGCCGCTGCGCGAGCCGATCGCCTCGATCTCGTCGAGCGCGCCCTCCATGATGTCACCGAGCGGCAGGTAGTCCTCGCTGGTCCGCTGCTCGGTGACGGCGTAGATCTCGGCCTGCGCGGAGTTCACGATCTCGTCGACGTCGCCGTCCGCCGCGTATCCCATCTGCGTGATCTTGGTGCCGGCCTCCACCAGGCGTCGCAGCACCGCCCGTTCGTGGACGATCTCCGCGTAGTACGAGGCGTTCGCCGCGGTCGGCACCGACTGCACCAGCGTGTGCAGATACGACGCCCCGCCGACCCGGGTGATCTCGCCGCGTTTGACCAACTCGGCCGCCACCGTGATGGGGTCCGCCGGCTCGCCCTTCGCGTACAGGTCGAGGATGGCCGTATAGACCGTCTCGTGCGCGGGCCGGTAGAAGTCGTTCCCCTTGAGGATCTCCACGACGTCGGCGATCGCGTCCTTCGACAGCAGCATGCCGCCGAGCACGGACTGCTCCGCGTCGAGATCCTGCGGCGGTACCCGCTCGAACCCGGGACCGCTGTCCCAGCCGCGGTCGTCTCCCCTGTCGTGCCGGTCGCTGCCCCGGCGCTGCCGCGACATCGGGGGCCTCTCGTCGGGCCCGGCGTCGGTCCAGGGGTTGTCCAATGGCTCGGGAATGCTCACCGGCCACCTCCTCACATCCGCTCCGCGGACCTCGCCGTGCCACTCTTTCTACGGCACGACACTGACAAAACGAGAGGGCTGGCTCCGGTCTCGGCGCGTCGGACGCCGGTCCACGGTAGGCCTGTCGGCACCGTCAGCCAATCTGGTTATCCACAGGCCATGTGGATGACCGATCCAATGCTGTGGAGAACCCCGCGGTTCCTGTGCACGAAGCGGGGGACAGCTCTGTGGACAAGAACGGACCCCCCTTGACACACCCATCCTGAGCTGCACTTTTGCCATCCACCGGCTGTGGGGGAGAAAAACTTCTCCAGACGGACCAAGATCGGCGCCCGGACGGCCGCCGAGGGCACGGGCATCGAGCCAACGTAAGAGATGCAACCACATTGCACCTCTTACCTGTGGAAGACTAGATTGGCCGTATGACACAGGCACCCGCCGCGCCGGGGACACCCCTGCGCCCCGACCGCCGGCGCCACGACCGGGAGATCGTCGCGCTCGCCGTCCCGGCCTTCGGCGCACTCGTCGCCGAGCCCCTCTTCGTGATGGTGGACAGCGCGATCGTCGGGCACCTCGGCACCCGGGAACTCGCCGGTCTCGGCATCGCCGCAGCCCTCCTGACCACCGCGGTGAGCATCTTCGTCTTCCTCGCGTACGCCACCACGGCGGCCGTCGCGCGGCGGGTCGGCGCCGGTGACCTGAAGGCCGCCATCCAGCAGGGCATGGACGGCATCTGGCTCGCGGTCCTCCTCGGTGCGGCCGTGATCGCCTTCGCCCTGCCCGCCGCCCCCTGGCTGGTCACCGTCTTCGGCGCCTCGGACACCGCGGCCCCTTACGCCACCACCTACCTCCGCATCTCCAGCCTCGGCATCCCCGCGATGCTGATGGTGCTCGCCGCCACCGGCGTGCTGCGCGGCCTCCAGGACACCCGGACCCCGCTCTATGTCGCCGTCGGCGGTTTCACCGCCAACGCCGGGCTCAACGTCTCCCTGGTCTACGGCGCGGGCCTCGGCATAGCCGGCTCCGCCTGGGGCACGGTGATCGCCCAGTGCGCCATGGCCGCCGTCTATGTCGTGGTCGTCGTCCGCGGCGCACGCAGGCACGGCGCCTCCCTCCGGCCCGACGCGGCGGGGGTGCGCTCCAGCGCGCGCGCCGGCGCCCCCCTGCTGGTCCGCACACTCTCACTCCGGGCCGTGCTGCTCATCGCCACCGCGGTGGCCGCACGCCTCAGCGACGTGGATATCGCCGCGCACCAGGTCGTGCTCTCCCTGTGGAGCCTCACGTCTTTCGCGCTGGACGCCATCGCCATCGCGGGACAGGCCATCATCGGCCGCTACCTCGGGGCGGACGACACCGCGGGCGCCCGGCAGGTGTGCCGCAGGATGATCCTCTGGGGGGTGCTCGCGGGCGTGGCGATCGGGGCCCTCATCGTGGCGGCCCGCCCCCTCTTCATCCCGCTGTTCACCGGCGATCCGACCGTGCGCGACGCGATGCTCCCCGCCCTGCTGGTGGTGGCGCTTGTCCAGCCCGTGGCCGGGATCGTGTTCATCCTCGACGGGGTGCTGATGGGCGCCGGGGACGGCGTGTACCTGGCGGGGGCCATGGTGGTGACCCTGGCGGTCTTCGCACCCGTGGCGCTGGCGGTCCCCTCTCTCGGGGGAGGGCTCACCGGCCTGTGGTGGGCGATGGGCCTGATGATGCTGGTGCGCCTGCTGACGCTCTCCCTGCGGATGCGCTCGGGACGCTGGCTGGTCACCGGTGCCACCCGCTGAGCGACCCGGCCCCCGGACCGGCCGTTTCACGTGAAACATCGCCCCTTGCTCCATCGGGAAGCCGCCCCACGGCGGGACGGCGCCCCACGGCGGGACGGCGAAAGGGCCGCACCCCCGAGGGGGTACGGCCCTTTCCCGTACGGCACCAGCTGCGGCACCGGGGCGTCGCCGCCAGATCAGGCGGAGACGACCTCGATACCGAGCTTCGCGGCGACCTCGGGGTGCAGCCGGACCGAGACCTGGTGCGAGCCCAGGCTCTTGATCGGTGCGCCGAGCTCGATGCGGCGCTTGTCGACCTCGGGACCGCCGGCCGACTTGATCGCCGAGGCGAGGTCGGCGGGGGTCACGGAGCCGAAGAGGCGGCCAGCCTCGCCGGAGCGCACGGCCAGACGCACCTTCACGCCCTCGAGACGGGCCTTGATCTCGTTGGCCTGCTCGATCGTGGCGATCTCGTGGATCTTGCGGGCGCGGCGGATCTGCGCCACGTCCTTCTCGCCGCCCTTGGTCCAGCGGATCGCGAACCCGCGGGGGACGAGGTAGTTGCGGGCGTAGCCGTCCTTGACGTCGACGACGTCGCCCGCAGCACCGAGGCCACTGACCTCGTGGGTGAGGATGATCTTCATGATGCGGTCACCCTTCCCTTATCGCGCGGTGGACGTGTAGGGCAGCAGCGCCATCTCACGGCTGTTCTTGACGGCCGTGGCGACATCGCGCTGGTGCTGGGTGCAGTTGCCGGTGACCCGGCGGGCACGGATCTTGCCGCGGTCGGAGATGAACTTCCGCAGCATGTTCGTGTCCTTGTAGTCCACGTACTGGGTCTTGTCCTTGCAGAATGCGCAGACCTTCTTCTTAGGCTTGCGCACAGGCGGCTTCGCCATGGTGTTTCTCCTGTGTGATCAAGAAGTGTGAGTGCGAGCCCACTCCTTGGAGGCCCCTCAGCGGGGGAGCCTCCTAGAAGGGGGGCTCGTCCGAGTAGCCGCCACCGGAGCCACCGCCCCAGCCGCCGCCTCCGCCACCCTGCGGGGCCTGCTGGCCGCCGCCGGCCGGGGCGCTGGTCGCCCAGGGGTCGTCGGCCTGAGCACCGCCACCGGAGCCGCCGCCCCAGCCGCCGCCTCCGCCACCCTGCTGCTGACCGCCGCCACCGCCGTAACCGCCCTGGCCGCCGCGGCCGGTGGTCTTGGTGACCTTGGCCGTGGCGTTCTTCAGGCTGGGGCCGACTTCCTCGACGTCCAGCTCGAAGACGGTGCGCTTGACGCCCTCACGGTCCTCGTACGACCGCTGCTTGAGGCGGCCCTGCACGACGACGCGCATGCCGCGCTGGAGCGACTCGGCGACGTTCTCCGCGGCCTGCCGCCACACCGAGCAGGTCAGGAACAGGCTCTCGCCGTCCTTCCACTCGTTGGTCTGGCGGTCGAACATGCGGGGAGTCGACGCGACGCGGAACTTCGCGACCGCGGCACCCGACGGCGTGAAACGCAGCTCGGGGTCGTCGACAAGGTTGCCGACTACCGTGATGACGGTCTCGCCTGCCATGGATGAACCTCTCGGCGCGGGTTTGCTTGGCTCTGCTGCTACTCGTGTACTGCTCGCTCCCGGGGACCTGCCTGACCCGGCCGGATGCCGGGTTCAGCGGGCCCGTCCTGCTGAGCCGTGGCTCAGTGGGTCTCGGGGCGGAGGACCTTGGTCCGGAGGACCGACTCGTTGAGCTTCATCTGCCGGTCGAGCTCCTTGACGACCGCAGGCTCGGCCTGCAGGTCGATGACCGAGTAGATGCCCTCGGGCTTCTTGTTGATCTCGTAGGAGAGACGACGACGGCCCCAGGTGTCGACCTTCTCGACCTTTCCGTTGGCCTCACGGACAACGGAAAGGAAGCTCTCGATCAGCGGGGAGACAGCTCGCTCCTCGAGATCGGGGTCGAGGATGACCATCACCTCGTAGTGACGCATGTGGAACCCACCTCCTTTGGACTCGGCGGCCACGGTCGTTCCGTGGCAGGAGGGTCGTGATGCGTACGCAACGGTATCGGCCGCCGCTGACCATCGGCCGGGGACCGGCTCGGGCAGCCCTGGGCAGACACCGCCGCAGACCGTACAGGCTACCCGGAGAGGGGCGTCCGGTTGAAATCCGCTCGTTCCCGGGCACACTCTGGGTACATCGGGTCCGCGCGGCGCGACGGTGCGCCGCAGGTGAGCCAGGAGGTCCCTCATGGCACAGGTAACGCATCCGAAGTCGTCGGGCGGCTCCCTCTTCGCCAGTGACGGCAGGTCCCACCCGCTCCAGGACGGCCTGACGGCCGCGACCCTAATCCTCGGCCTCGTCGCCTTCGTCACCTGCTGGTTCCACAGCCTCAGCCTGCTGACCTCGTGGGTCGGTCTGGTCGGCATCCTCGTCGGCGCGTACGCGCAGTACGTCTCCGTGACCACGCGCGAGCGCTTCCTCACCATCCTCGGCCTCGGCGCCGCCGCGATCGGCTTCTTCCTCGGCATGGCCCACGGAGGACTCTTCGTGCTCTGAGAGGTCTCAGCGGTCCGACTGCCCCGTCCTGCCCTGATCTGCCCTGGCTCTCAGCCGTCCGCGGCTCCGAGCGGTCCGCATGCTCCGAGCGCCTCCGAGAGGTCTGCCTCTCCGACCGCCTGACCTGCGGAACCCGCGCGCGTCCCCCGCGACCGGCCACGGACCCGCGGAGCGCGCGTGCCCGTACGGCGCAACGCCCCCGCTCCCCGTGCGCCGCGGGTGCCGCGGCGCCGGGACCCGCCCGCCGCACGGACGGACAGCGCGGCGCGGCCGCCCGCCACCCCCTCGGCTCCGGCCGGACGTGGCAGCGCCCAGTGAGGGCGTGGGCCGGGCGCAGTAGGCTTCGGCGCGTGACCCGGAGCCCCACGTACCCGCTGGGGACACATCCGCCGAGGAGCGCCCCCGAATGAGTCTGCCCCAGAGCAAGAGCCTGGTCCTTCGGACCATCAGCCGCGAGCAGCATCTGGCGTACATCCAGAGCCTGCCGTCCGCCAGCCACTGCCAGGTCCCGGCGTGGGCCGACGTGAAGACGGAGTGGCGCTCGGAGAACCTCGGCTGGTTCGACGGCGCCGGCCAGCTGGTCGGCGTGGGGCTCGTGCTGTACCGGCAGCTGCCCAAGATCAAGCGGTACCTCGCGTACCTGCCCGAGGGCCCGGTCATCAACTGGCACGCGCCCAACCTGGACGAGTGGCTCCAGCCGATGCTCGCCCACCTCAAGCAGCAGGGCGCCTTCTCCGTGAAGATGGGCCCGCCGGTCGTCATCCGCCGCTGGGACGCGGCCGCGATCAAGTCCGGCATCCAGGACCCGGACGTCAAGCGCCTGCGGGACGTCGAGGCCACGGAGATCGAGCCGCGCGCCTTCGAGGTCTCCGACCGGCTGCGCAAGATGGGCTGGCAGCAGGGCGAGGACGGCGGCGCCGGCTTCGGCGACGTGCAGCCGCGCTACGTCTTCCAGGTGCCGCTGGCGAACCGTTCGCTCGACGAGGTGCTCAAGGGCTTCAACCAGCTGTGGCGCCGCAACATCAAGAAGGCCGAGAAGGCCGGCGTCGAGGTCGTCCAGGGCGGCTACAACGACCTGGCCGAGTGGCAGCGGCTGTACGAGATCACCGCGGAGCGCGACCACTTCAGGCCGCGCCCCCAGTCGTACTTCGAGCGCATGTGGACGGTCCTGAACACCGAGGACCCCAACCGCATGCGGCTCTACTTCGCGCGGCACGAGGGCGAGAACGTCGCCGCGGCGACGATGCTGATCGTGGGCGGCCACGTCTGGTACTCGTACGGCGCCTCCGCGAACCACAAGCGCGAGGTCCGCCCGTCGAACGCGATGCAGTGGCGCATGCTGCGGGACGCCTACGCGATGGGGGCGACCGTCTACGACCTGCGCGGCATCTCCGACTCCCTGGACGAGACCGACCACCTCTTCGGCCTGATCCAGTTCAAGGTCGGCACGGGCGGCGAGGCCGTCGAGTACATCGGCGAGTGGGACTTCCCGCTGAACAAGCTGCTCCACAAGGCGCTCGACATGTATATGTCGCGGCGCTGACGTGACCGGGGCCGTTCCGGGCGGCCCCTCCCCGGCCCCTCTCCCCACTCCTCCATCCAGACCAGCTGACGGCAACGGCAGCCGCGAGAAAGGTTCAGGACCGGCATGGCGCTCTCCCTCTACGTCGACACCGCGCGCTGGCGGGCGCACCAGAAGTCGGTCATCGATCAGTTCCCCGGCATCGTCCCGGTCTGCAAGGGCAACGGGTACGGCTTCGGGCACGAGCGGCTCGCCGAGGAGACGACCCGGTTCGGCTCGGACATGCTCGCCGTCGGCACGATCTACGAGGCGGCGAACATCAAGGACTGGTTCGGTGGCGACCTGCTGGTCCTCACGCCGTTCCGGCGCGGTGAGGAGCCGGTGCCGCTGCCGGACCGCGTGATCCGCTCCGTCTCGTCGGTCGACGGCGTGTACGCGCTGGTCGGCGCCCGTGTCGTCATCGAGTGCATGAGTTCCATGAAGCGCCACGGCGTCAAGGAGGAGGAGCTCGGGCAGCTGCACGCCGCGATCGAGGACGTGCGGCTCGAGGGCTTCGCGCTCCACCTGCCGCTGGACCGCACGGACGGCTCGGACGCCGTGGAGGAGGTCATCTCCTGGATGGACCGCCTGCGGGCGGCCAGGCTGCCGCTGCACACCATGTTCGTGAGCCATCTCAAGGCCGACGAGCTCGCACGGCTCCAGCAGCAGTTCCCGCAGACCCGGTTCAGGGCGCGCATCGGCACCAAGCTGTGGCTCGGCGACCACGACGCGACGGAGTACCGGGGCGCCGTCCTCGACGTCACCCCCGTGGTCAAGGGCGACCGGTTCGGCTACCGGCAGCAGCGCGCCGCCTCGGACGGCTGGCTCGTCGTCGTCGCGGGCGGCACGTCGCACGGCGTCGGCCTGGAGGCCCCGAAGGCGCTGCACAGCATGACGTCGCGGGCGAAGGGTGTGGCGCGGGCCGGGCTCGCGACGGTGAACCGCAATCTGTCCCCGTTCGTCTGGGCGGGCAAGCAGCGGTGGTTCGCGGAGCCCCCGCACATGCAGGTGTCGATCCTGTTCGTGCCCTCGGAGGCGGAGGAGCCGAAGGTCGGGGACGAGCTGGTGGCGATCCTGCGGCACACGACCACGCAGTACGACCGGATCGTCGACCGCTGAGGCCACCGGGGCCACTGAGACCGCTGGGGCCTTTGAGGCCACTGAGACCGCCGCTCGACGCGGGAAGGGCGCCCGGCGGGCGCCGGCCGCCGTGCGAGGCCGTGAGGCCCGGCGGCGCCCTGCGGCCGGATCCCGGGGCTCCGGCCCCTCAGCGCCCGGAGACGGCGTCCCGCTCGGCCGCCTCGTCGGCGCCGCCGATCCGGGGGACGGGTTCTTCCGCCGTGCGCCTGCCGCGGGCCGCCTCGCCGACGACGAACACGTCGGGCGCCCCGTCGAGCACACCGCCGGAAGGGTCGTCCGCGCCGTCGGCCCGTACGGGGTCGCGCTCGGGCAGCAGGGCGTCCCGTACGACCAGGGCGCACAGGTACAGCGTGCCCGCCAGGTGCAGCGCGATGGCCAGCTGGTAGCCCGCGGCGGGCAGGCCCTTGTGGGCGTCACCGCTGGTCGTGTACGCGAGGTACATCCAGATGCCGAGGAAGTACATGACCTCGCACGCCTGCCAGACGAGGAAGTCGCGCCAGCGCGGCCGCGCGAGCGCGGCGAGCGGCACGAGCCACAGCACGTACTGCGGCGAGTAGACCTTGTTGGTCAGGATGAACGCGGCGACGACCAGGAACGCGAGCTGCGCGAAGCGCGGCCTGCGCGGAGCCGCGAGCGCGAGCGCCGCGATGCCCGCGCAGGCCAGCACCATGAGCACGATCGAGTACGTGTTGACCGGGTGCACGTCACCGTTGAACGCGCCGGTGCGCTGGCTGATGATCAGCCAGAACGAGCCGAAGTCCACCGGCCTGGACTGGCTGAACGTGTAGAACTTCTTCCACCCCTCGGGGGCCGGCAGCATCACCGGCAGGTTCACCACGAGCCAGGCGCCTGCCGCGCCGAGCAGCGCCGTCCCGAACGCGCGGAACCTGCCGGCCCGCCAGCACAGCACCAGCAGCGGCCCGAGGATCAGCACCGGGTAGAGCTTGGCCGCGGTGGCGAGGCCGATGAGGATGCCGAACGCGACCGTGCGCCCCCGTGTCCACATCAGCATCGCGGCGGCGGTCAGGGCGACCGCGAGCAGGTCCCAGTTGATGGTGGCGGTCAGGGCGAAGGCGGGGGCGAGCGCCACGAGCAGCGCGTCCCAGGGGCGGCGCCGGTGGGTGCGAGCCGTGCACACCGCGATGATCACCGCGCAGACCAGCAGCATCGCCGCGTTGGCCATCCAGTACGCCTGCTCGCGCCCCATCAGGTCGCCGTCGCCCGAGGTGAACAGCGAGGTGATCCAGGAGGCGACCTCCATGAACAGGCCGGTGAGTACGGGGTACTCCAGGTAGTCCATGTCGCCGTTCAGGCGGTCGAAGTACGGCACGAGGCCGTCGGAGAACCCGCGCGCCTGGAAGAGGTGCGGGATGTCCGAGTAGCAGGCGCGGGTGTACTGCGAGCTCGCGCCGCGGAACCACGCCCAGTCGTAGCAGGGCAGCTTCTGGACCATGCCGAGCGCGAACATCCCGATCGCGACCAGGGCGACGACCCGCACCGGGGTCCACCAGCCGCCCCCCGGCACGGCCCACCGGCCGAACGGGCCGCCGATCAGCTCGCTGCCGGCCGCGGCGATCCGGTCGCGGCGGGTCGGCGCGACGTCCGGCGGCTCCTGGGGCGCGAGGGACGTACCGGGGGGCACGGAGGTGTCTTCTGCGCTCGGCATGGCGCCCATCCTGCCGTACAGACCTGACGACACGGCGGGGGCCGCCGCATCCGGTTCCGTACGTCGGTGCGGAAGCGGAGCGACGGCCCCCGTGGCCGCGTGAGGCCGGCCGGCCTCGTGGGGGGGGCGGACCGGCGGACTAGGAGTTCGTCCCGCCGAACAGGCCGCCGTCGTCGGTACCGCCGTCGTCGCCGCCGGTGCCCGTGCCGCCGGTGTCACCGCCCGGGGGCGAGGCGGGCGGCGACTGGCCGCCGGTGCCGCCGTCACCACCGCCGTCCGTGCCGCCGTCGGCTCCGCCGTTGCCGCCGTTCTGGCCGCCGTCGTCGGAGCAGCCGAAGAACGACGTGCACGAGTCGGAGGGCGACGGGGGAGCCGGCTCGGAGTTCGTCGGGCTCGGCGAGGTCGACGGGGACGACGACGGGGAGGTGGTGGGCGAGATGGACGGCGAGGGCGGCGGGGAGTGCAGGCCGCCGCCGTAGACCGCGTCGCCGATCGGCTCCGGCTTCGGGAACTTCAGGACCGGCGCGTTTTCGAGCGCGGCGGTCATGTAGTCCTTGAAGATCGCCGAGGGGAACGAGGCGCCGTGGATGGTCTTCTGGCCGCCGGTGCCGTACATCGACAGGAACTTGCGGTCCTTGCTGCTCGCGTTGTCATCCATCCTGTACATGTCGATGGCGGTCGAGAGCTGCGGGGTGTAGCCGACGAACCAGGCGGACTTGTTCTCGTCGGTCGTACCGGTCTTGCCCGCGATCTCCCGCCCGGTGACCTGGGCGTTCGTACCGGTGCCCTTGTCGACGACGGTCCGCAGGACATCGGTCACGTTGTCCGCGACCTGCGCTGGCATGGCCTGGGTGGGCTTGTCCTGGTGGTGGTAGATCTCCCGGCCGTTCTTGAGCACCTTCTCCACCGAGTACGGGTCGCGCTGCTTGCCGTGCTGGGCGAAGGTCCCGTACGCGCCGGCCATGCGGATCGCGCTCGGGTCGGAGATGCCGATGGAGAACGACGGCACGTCCGACTTGCTCAGCTGGTCGGGGGAGAGGCCCGCCTTGACGGCCTCGTCACGGATGGTGGGGATGCCGACGTCCATGCCGAGTTGGACGAACGCCGAGTTCACCGACTCGCGCATGGCCTCGCGCAGGCTGATCGAGGGCTGGCTGTAGCCCTCGTCGTTCGCCTGGAGCCACTCCTTGCCGTCCTTGTCGGTCCAGACCTGGCCCGTGTAGTTCTTGATCTTAAGCAGGTTCTTGCCCGGGTAGCGGCTCTTGTCCGGGTTGACCGGGGTGCGCTCGGAGTCGGGCTGGTCAGGACCGAGAGTGGGGTCGCGCCTGCCGTGCTCCATCGCCGCGGCCAGGACGAACGGCTTGAAGGTCGAGCCGACCTGGGCACCGGTGAAGTCGGCGTTGTCGGTGAAGTGCTGGGTCGCGTCCTCACCGCCGTAGATCGCGACGATCTTCCCGCTCTGCGGGTCCACGGACGCGCCGCCGAACTGGACGTACTTGTCCTGCCCTGGCCGCTTCTTCGGGTCGATGTTCTCCTTGCGGACCTTCTCGACGGCGTCGGTGAGCTGCTTGACCTTCTTCTTGTCGAAGGTCGTGTAGATCTCGTACCCGCCCTTCGACAGGTCGTCCGAGGTGATGCCCTGGGTGTTGTTGTTGGCGAAGTACGCCTTGGCGAGGTCGACGAGATAGCCGACCTGCCCGCTGAGCTGCGCGGACTTCTTCAGCGGCTGCCAGGCGGGCAGCTTCGTGTACTTGGCGCGCTCCGCGGGCTGGAGATAGCCGTTCTGGACCATCTGATCCAGCGTCGTCTTCCAGCGGAACGTCATGCGCGCGGTGTTGCCCTGCGGGGTGGCCTGCGGGTTCAGGTCCGCGTTGCCCGCGGGGTCGTAGAGCGTGGCGCCCTTGAGGAGCGCGGCGAGGAAGGAGCACTGGCTCGGGTTGAGGTCCTTGGCGTTCACCCCGAAGTACGTACGGGCCGCGGCCTGGATGCCGTACGCGCCACGGCCGAAGTAGGAGGTGTTGAGGTAGCCCTGCAGGATCTGCCGCTTGTCGAGCTTCGTCCCGACCTTGAGCGCGATGAACATCTCCTTGAACTTGCGGCTCAGGGTCTGGCTCTGGTCGCCGAGCAGCGCGTTCTTCACGTACTGCTGGGTGATCGTCGAGCCGCCCTGGGTCTCCTCGCCCTTCGCCATGTTGACGACGGCGCGCGCGATGCCCTGCGGGTCGACGCCCGAGTCCGTGTAGAAGGTCTTGTTCTCCTGGGAGACCACGGCGTCCTGCATGGCCTTCGGGATCTGGTCGATGGTGACGATCTGCCGGTTGACCTCGCCACCGGTGGAGACCATCGGGGTCCCGTCCGACCAGTAGTAGACGTTGTTCTCCGCCTTGGAGGCGAGACTCTGCTGCGGCAGTCCGACCAGCGCGTACGCCACCGAGCCTGCGGCGATGAGCGAGCCGAAGAAGGCGAGGCAGAGGGCGCTCGTGAGCTTCCAGGACGGCACCCAGCGGCGCCACCCGTACTTGTCATAGCGCGGATAGTCGATGAAGTGCTTCTTGCCCGGCCCGCGCCCCCTGCCCCGGCCTCCGGGATCGGCGCCGCGCCTGCGGCCGCCGCGCTGGGCGGCTCTACGGGCGGCCGCGCGGCCGGCGTACGGCTGCTCGCCCTCACCGTGCGGGCCCGGGCGGTGTGCGCCGCCGGCGGGCCCGGCGGATCCGGTGCGGGACGCCGAGGCCTCGCCTCGGGAGGGGGCGGCGCGGCGGCCGGACGGCTGCTGTGCTGCGCGCCTGGCCGCGGCACGTCCGCCGCCTTGCGGCTGCGGCGGTTTGCGACGGTGCTCGCTCATCGAACGACTACTCCTCGGGCAGGCGCGGACGCCTGGAAGCGGCAGGTGGGTTCCGGTCCCCCGTGCTGTCCACGGACGGCCCCGGCGGCGAGGCGTGCTCGCCGCGGCGGACGCCGCCGACGCGGCCCCCTCGGCCGTGGCCCCCAGGGCCCGGGAGAGCCCGGACGGTCCGTGCTCCCCTGCGGCGCTGGGTTCCCGGTGGTCTGCATGCCGCACAGACTACGCACGGTCAAAACCCACTGAGGCCCGAAGTTCACCCCAAAACAGGCAACTTGGATGCTGTGAATTGACGATGTGATCGCGTTCACGAGTCCCCCTCTTGTCGCATGCGCCCCACACCTCTATCGTCGGGATGTATCGAGTCGATACATCAGGGCGACATGTCAGCGCGCGGCAAGCGCCTCGTCGGCCACTCAGGACGACGAAAGGGGCAGGCATGAGCAGGCGCTCGGGAATTCTCGAATTCGCCGTTCTCGGCCTGCTGCGCGAGTCCCCCATGCACGGCTACGAGCTGCGCAAGCGGCTCAATACGTCGCTGGGCATCTTCCGGGCGTTCAGCTACGGGACGCTGTACCCGTGCCTGAAGTCCCTGGTGGCGAACGGCTGGCTGATCGAGGAACCGGGCAGCGCCCCTGAGGACGCCCTCGCGGCGTCCCTCGCCGGGCGGCGGGCCAAGATCGTCTACCGGCTGACGGCCGAGGGCAAGGAGCACTTCGAGGAGTTGCTCGCCCACGCCGGGCCCGACGCCTGGGAGGACGAGCACTTCGCGGCACGGTTCGCCTTCTTCGGCCAGACCGAGCGCGAGGTGCGCATGCGGGTCCTCGAAGGGCGCAGGAGCCGCCTTGAGGAGCGCCTGGAGAAGATGCGGGGCTCGCTCGCCCGCACCCGTGAGCGCCTCGACGACTACACGCTGGAGCTCCAGCGGCACGGGATGGAATCCGTGGAGCGTGAGGTGCGCTGGCTCAACGAGCTCATCGAGAGCGAGCGGGCCGGCCGGGTTCGGCGGGGAGCCGCCGAACCCGGTGGCGCGGCCGGAGCCGGCGATCCCGGCCCGTCGGCCGCGGCCGGGCACCGCACACCCCGCGACACCACCGACCACACGGACGGTCTGCCCCGGAGCCGGGGCGCCGCATCTGCCGAGGGTTCTCCCTCGCGGCGCCCCGGCCCCGGTCCGTCCGACGACAGGACCAAGTGAGGCCCCGCCTCGCGCGGAGCCTCATCGGGAACACCGATCACACACAGGGAGCAACCGGAATGGGTTCGGTTCGCGTAGCCATCGTCGGCGCCGGCAACTGCGCCTCGTCGCTCGTGCAGGGCGTCGAGTACTACAAGGACGCCGACCCGGCGGGCAAGGTGCCGGGTCTCATGCACGTACGGTTCGGCGACTACCACGTGCGGGACATCGAGTTCGTCGCCGCCTTCGACGTCGACGCCAAGAAGGTCGGCCTCGACCTGGCGGACGCGATCGGTGCCAGCGAGAACAACACCATCAAGATCTGCGACGTCCCCTCCACCGGCGTGAAGGTCGAGCGCGGCCACACCCTGGACGGTCTGGGCAAGTACTACCGCCAGACCATCGAGGAGTCCGACGAGGAGCCGGTCGACATCGTCCAGATCCTCAAGGACCGCAAGGTCGACGTCCTCGTCTGCTACCTGCCCGTGGGCTCCGAGGAAGCGGCGAAGTTCTACGCCCAGTGCGCCATCGACGCCAAGGTCGCGTTCGTCAACGCGCTGCCGGTGTTCATCGCGGGCACCAAGGAGTGGGCGGACAAGTTCACCGAGGCGGGCGTGCCGATCGTCGGCGACGACATCAAGTCGCAGGTCGGTGCGACCATCACCCACCGCGTCCTGGCGAAGCTGTTCGAGGACCGCGGCGTGGTCCTCGACCGTACGATGCAGCTCAACGTCGGCGGCAACATGGACTTCAAGAACATGCTGGAGCGCGAGCGCCTGGAGTCCAAGAAGATCTCCAAGACGCAGGCCGTCACCTCGCAGATCCCCGACCGCGACCTGGGCGCCGACAACGTGCACATCGGCCCGTCCGACTACGTGGCCTGGCTGGACGACCGCAAGTGGGCCTACGTCCGCCTGGAGGGCCGCGCGTTCGGCGACGTTCCCCTCAACCTGGAGTACAAGCTCGAGGTCTGGGACTCCCCGAACTCCGCGGGCGTCATCATCGACGCGCTGCGCGCCGCGAAGATCGCCAAGGACCGCGGCATCGGCGGCCCCATCCTCTCCGCGTCGAGCTACTTCATGAAGTCGCCGCCGGTCCAGTACTTCGACGACCAGGCCCGCGAGAACGTGGAGAAGTTCATCCGCGGCGAGGTCGAGCGCTGACCCCGTGATCGGCCGTGGGCCCCGGGGGCGGCGTCCCCCGGGGCCCACGCGCGTGCGGGCGCCCGTGTTTCACGTGAAACATCGCGTGGGCCGGTGCCCGTGACGTGGGGGTGGGGCGATGTTTCACGTGAAACATCGCCCCACCCCCACGTCATGCGTCCTCAGGCACCCTGGCGCTCCGCCCACCACTTCTTCAGCGCCGCCACGGCCTCGTCGTGCTCCATGGGCCCCTGTTCGAGCCGCTGCTCCAACAGGAACGAGTAGGCCGCGCCGATCGCGGGGCCGGGCCCGATGTCCAGGATCTCCATGATCTGGTTGCCGTTGAGGTCCGGCCTGATCGCGTCGAGCTCCTCCCGCTCCTGGAGTTCCGCGATCCGCTCCTCAAGGCCGTCGTAGGCGCGGGAGAGCGCGGCCGCCTTGCGCTTGTTGCGAGTAGTGCAGTCCGAACGGGTCAGCTTGTGCAGTCGGCCGAGCAGCGGTCCCGCGTCCCGTACATAGCGGCGTACGGCGGAGTCCGTCCACTCCCCCGATCCGTAGCCGTGGAAGCGCAGGTGGAGCTCCACCAGCCGGGAGACGTCCTTGACCATGTCGTTCGGGTACTTGAGGGCGGTCATCCTCTTCTTCACGAGCTTCGCTCCCACCACCTCGTGGTGGTGGAAGGAGACCCGGCCGTCCTCCTCGAAGCGGCGCGTACGGGGCTTGCCCACGTCGTGCAGGAGCGCGGCGAGGCGCAGCACCAGGTCGGGCCCGTCCTCCTCCAGGTCGATGGCCTGCTCCAGAACGGTCAGCGAGTGCTCGTACACGTCCTTGTGCCGGTGGTGCTCGTCGCTCTCCAGCCGCAGCGCCGGCAGCTCGGGCAGCACTCGCGCGGCGAGACCGGTGTCGACGAGCAGGGCCAGGCCCTTGCGGGGGTGCCCGGACAGCAGGAGCTTGTTCAGCTCGTCCCGTACCCGCTCGGCCGAGACGATCCCGATCCGGTCGGCCATATCCGTCATGGCGGCGACCACGTCCGCGGCGACCTCGAAGTCCAGCTGCGCCGAGAAGCGCGCGGCCCTGAGCATCCGCAGCGGGTCGTCGGAGAAGGACTCCTCGGCGGTCCCCGGGGTCCGCAGCACGCGCCGGGCGAGGTCGTCGAGGCCTCCGTGCGGATCGATGAACTCCTTCCGGGGCAGCGCGAGCGCCATCGCGTTCACCGTGAAGTCGCGGCGCACCAGATCCTGCTCGATGGAGTCGCCGTACGACACCTCGGGTTTGCGCGACGTCCGGTCGTACGCCTCGGAGCGGTACGTCGTCACCTCGATCTGAAAGTCCTGCTCCGTACCGTCCACCCGGGCGGTCTTACGGCAGCCGATGGTGCCGAACGCGATCCCCACGTCCCACACGGCGTCCGCCCACGGGCGCACGATCTTCAGGATGTCCTGCGGCCGGGCGTCGGTGGTGAAATCCAGGTCGTTGCCGAGCCGGCCGAGCAGGGCGTCCCGTACCGACCCGCCCACCAGGGCGAGCGAGAAGCCCGCCTCCTGGAACCGGAGCGCCAGGACGTCGGCGACGGGGGACACCCGCAGCAGTTCACTGACCGCGCGGCTCTGCACCTGATTCAGTGCACGGGGATTGTCTTCGTTGGCGTTCGGCACAACAGGAAAGCGTACGTGCCGCGAAGGACGCGGTCCGCTCCGGTTTCCGGTATCCCGTACATCGACGGGTATCAACGGGTTTCGCCCGCGCCCCCGCCGCCTCGGTGTGCGGTCGCGCCACCAGGCATGAGAGTCTTCACGATCTCGTGGAACACTCCCCAGCACTTCGCCACAGCGCCCATCGTTACCATGCGTGGACGCACCGAACGACAGATCACCAGCGGCAGCCAACGAGGACGAGGGACGGACGAGCGCGTGGCCGATGCGGCACACTTCCGGGGGACGGGCCACAGCGCTGCCCGTCGGTGGCTGCGGCGCACAGCGGCCCTGACCGCCGGGGCGCCACTCCTCGCGGGCCTGCTCGCGGGCACCGCCCAGGCCGCGCACACGGCGATCCCCGCGGCACCGGAACCGGCGTCCGCGCCGGTGAAGGCGGGCGGTGACGGCACCGTCGCCGTGGCCCTCAACACCCTCTCGCCGAGCGCGCCGGTCAAGGGCGACACCCTCACGATCTCAGGCACCGTGACCAACCGCGGGAAGACCACCATCGACGACGCGGACGTCGACCTGCGGGTCGGCCCCCGTCTCTCCGGCCGCAGCGCCATCGACGCCGCCGCGAACGCGTCGGCGGGCACCGCGGTCCAGGTCGCGCCGCTGGGCGGCAAGTACCGCGTCAAGATCGCGCATCTGCCGGGCAGGGCGCGCCAGGACTTCGCCCTCTCGGTGCCCGTCAGCGACCTCGGCCTCGACGAGAGCGGCATCTACCAGCTCGGCGTCTCCCTCTCGGGCGAGACCGCCCAGGAGCCCTGGGACCACGTGCTCGGCATACAGCGCACGTTCCTGCCGTGGCAGCCCGAGCCCACGGACAAGAAGACGCAGCTGACCTTCCTGTGGCCGATGGTCTCCACGATCCACCTGTCGGCGCAGACGGGGGCGGACGAGCAGCAGACGCCCGTCTTCGACAACGACGACCTCGCGGCCGACCTGGCGCCCGGCGGACGGCTCCAGCAGATGGTGGCCCTCGGCAGCCAGCTGCCCGTCACCTGGGTCATCGATCCCGATCTGCTGGCCACGGTCGACGCGATGACGCACAAGTACCGCGTCAAGAAGGGGAACACCACGGTCCCCGGCAAGAACCAGCAGCTTGCCAACGAGTGGCTGAACTCGCTGGAGAAGGCCGTGCAGCACCACCCGGTGGTCGCCCTGCCGTTCGCGGACCCGGACCTGGCGTCCCTGGCCCACACCGGGCGGGGCGTGTCCGGGGGGCTCAGCCACCTCCAGCCGGCCACCCAGGTCGCCGCGACCACCGTGGACACGATCCTCCATGTCACGCCGTCCACGGACTTCGCCTGGCCGGTCGACGGGGCGGTCGACCCCTCCATCGTCGACGTGGCGACCTCCGCGGGCGCCGACAAGGTGATCGCCCGCGGCGACAGCCTCGTCGACGACCTGCCCTATACGCCGACCGCGGCACGGCCCGTGGGCGGCGGTACGACGGCGGTCGTCGCCGACACCAGGCTCTCCACCTCCTTCCAGGGCGATCTGACGACGGCCTCCGCCTCCACGCTCGCGGTGCAGCGGTTCCTCGCCCAGTCGCTCGCCCTGACCCAGCAGGAGCCGGACAAGCAGCGCAGCATCGTCGTCGCGCCCCAGCGGATGCCGAACGCGGGGCAGGTCCAGGCGATGGCCGCCGCTCTGCACGGGCTGGACTCGGAGCGCTGGACCGAGCCGCAGAACCTGATGGACGCGGCCTCGGCCACCCCCGACCCGAACGCGAACACCCGCGTCCCCCCGCAGTCCCGCTACCCGCGGAGCCTGCGCAAGCAGGAGCTCCCGACCTCGGCGTTCCAGCAGATCCAGGACACCCAGGACCTGCTCACCCGCTTCACGGACATCCTCAGTGCCCCCGACCGGGTCGAGGCGCCGTTCGCGAACGCCCAGGAGCGGTCGATGTCGACCTCCTGGCGGGGCGACGCCCCGCGGGCGAGCGCCTACCGGGGATCGGTGCGGGCCTATCTGGACGGTCTCAAGGGCGAGGTGCTGCTCGTACCCAAGTCCGACCTGACGCTCTCAGGGGCGAGCGCGACCATCCCCGTCACGGTCCAGAACAAGCTCCTCCAGGACGTCCAGCACCTGGTGCTGCGGCTCTCGTCGAGCAAGCCCACCCGCCTCAAGCTCGACGGCGACAAGGCCGTGGCGGACCAGCCGATCAAGGTCGGCGGCGGCCACAGCCAGTCCGTGAAATTCACCGGCACGGGCAACGCCAACGGTCCGGTCGAGGTCAGCGCGCAGCTGTTCACCCAGGACGGCCGCCCCTACAGCCAGAAGATGACCTTCGAGGTCAAGGTCTCGGAGATCACCCCCACCGCCATGCTGGTCATCGCGAGCGGTGTGCTGCTGCTCGTCTTCGCGGGCGTCAAGATGTACAGCAGGCGCAAGCGCGCTGCCGCCCGCCGCGCGGCAGCTCAGGAAGCACGGGGCGACGGTCCGGAGAGCGGGCCCGGCGACGGCCCCGCGGACGATCCTGGCGACGGCCCCGCGAACGGCTCGGACGGCGAGCAGCCGAGTGACCCCGCAGTGGACACCCGACCTGGAAACCCGGCACCGTCGGGCTCGGGTGAGAAGGTGGACCGTTGAGCGATGTCGTGGCCGGCCGGCCCGGGACGATGAGGTGGGGTAATCCATGAACGCGCCGTACGACGGTGAGCGCGGCCCTGGCACGGGCAGCGACCCCGCGGGGCAGCGCCCCGCACCACCGCCCGCGCAGGGCGATCCGTACGCCCAGCAGCCGTATCCCCCGGACCAGCAGCACACCCAGCAGCAGCCCCAACCTCCCTACGGCCCCCAGCCCGGGGACCCGTACGTCCAGGAGGCGTACCGGGAGGACCCGTACTGGGCCCGGGAGCGCTCGTCCCAGGACCCGGTGACCGACGCCCTCCAGGACCGCGCGGCGCACCCGCCGCAGGCGCCCGGCGCACCCGCGGACGCCACCCAGCAGCTGTACCGGCCGCAGCCCCAGCAGCAGCACTACGGCCCCGACCCGAGGGTCTGGGCGCAGAACGCCGCGCAGGAGTCCTACGACGACGACAGGACCATGCAGTTCACCGGCGTCGACGACCTGGTGACCCGCGCCGGCACAGAACCGCAGCACCCTGACGCGTTCGCCCACCTCTACCGCGACCAGCAGGCGGGCGCGCCCCCGGCCCCCACCGAGCCCGAACCCGAGCAGCCCGCGGCCCCGAGGCCCGCGAAGTCGGGCGGCAAGGCCGCCAGCCTGCTGAAGTCGAGCGCGATCATGGCGGCCGGGACGATCGTCTCCCGCCTGACCGGCTTCCTGCGCACCCTGGTGATGGCCGCGGCCATCGGTGTCGGCACGCTCAACGACACCTACCAGGTCGCCAACACCCTGCCCACAATGATCTACGTCCTCGTGGGCGGCGGCGCGCTCAACGCGGTGTTCATCCCGCAGCTCGTGCGCGCGATGAAGAACGACGACGACGGCGGCGAGGCGTACGCGAACCGCCTGCTGACTCTGGTGGTCGTCCTGCTCGCCGGCGTGACGACCCTCTGCGTGCTCGGCGCTCCCCTGCTGATCCGGGTAATGTCCCCCACGTACGTGGACCACCCGGCCACCAACCAGGTCGCCATCGAGTTCGCCCGCTTCTGCCTGCCGACCATGTTCTTCATGGGCGTGCACGTGGTGATGGGCCAGATCCTGAACGCCCGCGAGCGGTTCGGCGCGATGATGTGGACCCCGGTCCTCAACAACATCATCGTCATCGCCACGTTCGGCGCGTTCATCTGGGCATTCGGCACGTCCAGCCACTCGGGCGTCCAGGCGTCGAACATCCCGCCCGAGGGCGTGCGGCTGCTCGGCCTCGGCACCCTGCTCGGCCTCGCCGTGCAGGCGCTCTCCATGATCCCGTACCTGCGGCAGGCCGGCTTCAAGATCCGACTGCGATTCGACTGGCGCGGCCACGGCCTCGGCAAGGCCGCGGGTCTCGCCAAGTGGACCTTCTTCTTCGTCCTCGCCAATCAGCTGGGGCTGATCGTGGTGACGGAACTGGCCACCTGGGCCGGCACGCTCGCCGAGAAACAGGGCCAGTCCGGCACCGGCATCGCGGGCTACAACAACGCCCTGCTGTTGTGGCAGATGCCGCAGGCCATCATCACCGTGTCGATCATGACCGCGGTGCTGCCGCGCATCGCACGCGCCGCGGCCGACGGCGACACCGGCGCCGTGCGGGACGACATCTCCTACGGCCTGCGCACGTCGGCGGTCGCGATCGTGCCCTGCGCCTTCGCGTTCGTGGCTCTGGGCGTGCCGCTCGCGAGCCTGCTCTACGCGGCCGCTGACGCGGACGGCGCACGCAACATCGGGTTCATCCTCATGGCCTTCGGACTCGGGCTGATCCCCTACTCGATCCAGTACGTCGTCCTGCGCGGCTTCTACGCCTACGAGGACACCCGCACGCCCTTCTACAACACGGTCATCGTCGCCGCGGTCAACGCGGCCGCGTCGGGCGCGTGCGCCCTGGTGCTTCCGCACCGGTGGGCCGTGGTCGGCATGGCGGGGTCGTACGGACTCGCCTACGCGGTGGGCGTGGGCGTGGCTTGGCGGAGGCTCAAGAAGCGCATGGGCGGCGATCTCGACGGAAGCCGGGTCGTGCGGACCTATGCCCGGCTGTGCATGGCCGCCGTGCCCGCCGCGGTGGTCGCGGGAGTCGCCGGCTTCGGGCTCCTGCACGTGGTCGGCACCAGCGCCGGAGGAGCGTTCATCGCTCTGCTCGTCGGCGGCATCCTGATGTTGGCTCTCTTCTACGTCGGGGCCAAGAAGATGCGGATCGAGGAGCTGAACGGCATGGTCGGGATGGTGCGCGGCCGCCTGGGGCGGTAGCGGGCGACGAGCCGGGCACAACCATCGCCGGGCACCGTGTGTCGTGCATAGCACCGTACTGCGGGCACAATTGGCTTGGCTGTTGAACAGTGCGCAACGGATGGGGAGGCAGGAGCGACGGTGGCGGAACGTAGCACGGCTGCCGTCGACGTGGCCGACAACGGTGGCGACGAGCCGCTGTCCGCCCAGCAGGACACGGCGGAGGAGACCACGGCCGACGGGGCGGCGGAAGCCCAGGACAGCGCGGAGCAGTCCGCGGGCGCGACAGCACCCGACACGAGCGACGAGGCCGGCGAGGCCGGACAGGACCTCGTGGCGCCCGAGTTGCACAGCGGCCACAAGCTGGCCAGACGCTACCGTCTGGAGGAGTGCGTCACCCGTCTGGACGGATTCAGCAGCTGGCGTGCCGTCGACGAGAAGCTGCGCCGCGCGGTCGGTGTGCACATCCTCCCCGCCGAGCACCCCCGCGCCCGCTCCGTGCTGGCGGCCGCCCGGTCCTCCGCGCTCCTCGGCGATCCCCGCTTCGTGCAGGTCCTCGACGCCGTCGAGGAGAACGACCTCGTCTATGTCGTCCACGAATGGCTGCCCGACGCGGTCGAACTCACCGCGCTCCTCGCCTCGGGGCCCCTGGAGGCCCATGACGCCTACCAACTCGTCAGCCAGGTGTCCCAGGCCATGGCGGCGGCCCACCGCGAGGGACTGGCGCACCTGCGGCTGACGCCCGGCGCCGTGCTGCGCACCTCGGGCGGTCAGTACCGCATCCGCGGCCTCGCGGTGAACGCCGCACTGCGCGGCATCACCGCGGACCGCCCGCAGCGCGCCGATACCGAGGCCATCGGTGCCCTCCTCTACGCCTCCCTGACCCAGCGGTGGCCCTACGAGACCGACGCCTACGGGCTGACCGGCTTGCCGAAGGGCGTCGGGCTCCTCCCACCCGACCAGGTGCGGGCGGGCATCCACCGGGGTCTCTCCGAACTCGCCATGCGGGCCCTCGCCAACGACGGCGCCACGGCGTCACGCCAGGAGCCGCCCTGCACCACACCCGACGAACTCGCGAAGGCCGTGGCGGAGATGCCCCGCATCAGGCCGCCCGAGCCTGCCTTCACCGCACCCCCTGACTACCAGCGGACCACCTACCAGCAGGGCAGCTACGGGACGCCGCAGCCGGGCCCGCGCAGCACGGTCGTCGCACCGCCGATCGTGCCGCCGCCCCCGCTCCAGACGCGTCCCGGCAGGCTTCTGAAGTGGGTGGTCTCCGCCCTGGTGATCGTGGCCCTCGGCCTCGGCAGCTGGCAGATCGCCGACCGGGTGCTGAGCCACCGCGACGACGACTCACCGCCGCCTTCGAAGGTCACCAAGGACGACGGCGACAAGGCCGCCGCCTCGAAGCCCCTGGCCATCACCGGGGCCCACGACTTCGACCCCCCGCCGGGCGACGGGTCGGAGAACCCCGGGGACGTGCCGAAGGCGTACGACGGCAACTCCGCCACCTCCTGGGAGACCAAGCGCTACATCGGTGAGCCGACCTTCGGGAATCTGAAGCCCGGGGTCGGCCTGGTCCTGGACCTCGGCAGCGTCCAGCAGGTCGGATCGGTCACGGTCGACTTCGTCGGGCAGACGTCCGTCGAGCTGAGGGCCGCGTCCGCCGACGCCGGCGCGAGCCCGGCCTCGCTCGACGGGTTCACGAAGATTGCCGAGGGAACCGGTGAGAAAGTACAGCTGAAGCCTTCCACTCCGGTGAAGTCGCGGTACGTTCTGGTCTGGCTGACCAAACTTCCGGCGGTCGGCGACGGCGGTTACCGGGGCTCGGTCTCGGAGATCCACGTCACCAGCTGACCGGATCAGGGGAGGGGCTCACCGTTGGACGACGCCGCACTCACCGACGTGAGCGACCAGGACCTCCTGGCCGCCCATGTCGACGGCGATCCGGACGCCTTCGGTGAACTCGTCCGCCGCCACCGCGACCGGCTGTGGGCCGTCGCGATGCGCACGCTGGGCGACCGCGAAGAGGCCGCCGACGCCGTGCAGGACGCCCTGGTCTCCGCCTTCCGGGCCGCCCACACCTTCCGGGGCCAGTCCGCCGTCACCACCTGGCTGCACCGCATCACCGTGAACGCCTGCCTCGACCGCGTCAGGAAGACGGCGAGCCGCCGTACCATCCCGGTGGACGACACCGAGCGCATGGAGCAGCTCCTCGGACCGCACGAGTCGGCCGAGGCCCCCGCGGAGCGCCAGGACCTCCACCGCCAACTGTTCGCGGCGCTGGCGAAGCTCCCCCCTGACCAGCGGGCCGCCCTCGTGCTGGTGGACATGCAGGGCTATCCCGTCGCGGAGGCGGCCCGTGTCCTCGGGGTGCCGAGCGGCACGGTCAAGAGCCGCTGCGCGCGAGGCAGAGCCCGCCTCCTGCCGCTCCTCAGCCACCTCAGAAGTGACGCGGGCGACACGGTCCGGCGGACCGGGGGACGGAACCGGACACCCGGGGCTTCCGTCCCACCCACGACGGGACAGAACTCGACGGAACCGGGCGATCCGGCAGCGGTGAAGGGCGGAGGTGGACGCGCGTGACTTCCCCGTCCGACAGGGACCGGCACCCGGACGTCGAGGAGATCTCCGACTACACCGAGGGACTCCTTCCTCCGTCCCGCACCGCGGAGATCGGCCGGCACCTCGACGAGTGCGCGGACTGCGCGGACATCCACCGCTCGCTGCGGGAGATCCGGAACCTGCTCGGCACGCTGCCCGCTTCCTCGCCCATTCCGACCGATGTGGCCGAGCGCATCGACGCCGCTCTGGCGGCGGAGGCCCTGCTCGACTCCACACGACAGCCCCCAGCTCTCCACGGCCCCCGTGCCCTCCCGGAGAACGGGGCCGCCGATGACCGTTCCTCGGCCACCGTCGAGCGCCTCGGGCGGGGTGACGCGCGTAGCGACGGGCAGGCCACCGAGCCAGAGGAGGCGGGAACCGCTTCGGAGGCCGTCTCCACGGTCGGCGGGCCCCATGTTTCACGTGAAACATCGCGCTCCTCACGCACTCCCGGAACCCAGGGCCGCTCGACCACCGGCCCGGGCCGCAACGCGACCGGTCCCGGCAGGACCCCGCGCCGCCGCCGGAGCGTCGCCCTCGGGGCGGCTCTCGGCGTAGCCGTGATCGGCGCGAGCGTCCTCCTCTTCCAGGGGACGGACGGGAAGACGCCGGTCACGTCGGCGGACCGTCCCGCGTCGTCCCGGGCGAGTGCCACGGCGAACGCCGACGAGTTCTCAGGCTCCCGGCTGGAGACCCGCGTCGACACCCTTCTGACCGCGAAGCCGAGCGGCACCCCGCGGTCCGCACCCGGCACCCAGAGCAACTCGGCGGACACGGGCGCCGCGACCAATCAGCCACTGATGCAGGCCCTCCCGGAGGTGCCGCGCTGTGTCCAGCAGGGGACGGGCCGCACGGAGGCCGTCCTCGCCGCCCAGCAGGGCACCTACCGGGGGACGCCCGCCTACCTCCTCGTCCTGGCCAATCCCTCGGACGACACCACGGTCCGGGTCTATGTGATCGACTCGTCCTGCGTGGGGGCGACCCCACCCGTCAAGGGCGCGGTCCTGGAGACGGAGACCCTGCCCCGCCGCTGACCAGAGGCCCTTCGTGCCGACGTCTTGTCCGGGAATGCGCGGCCCGTAGTATCCGTTGGGTGGGATGACAGTCCTTGAACTGGTCCCGATGAGGCAGCAGGCAGTCTCCAGAGACGAGGAAGAACCCGTGAGCGACGTCCGTAACGTGATCATCATTGGCTCCGGGCCGGCCGGCTATACGGCCGCGCTGTACACCGCGCGTGCGTCGCTGAAGCCGCTGGTCTTCGAGGGTGCCGTCACCGCGGGTGGTGCGCTGATGAACACCACCGAGGTGGAGAACTTCCCCGGGTTCCAGGACGGGATCATGGGCCCGGACCTCATGGACAACATGAAGGCCCAGGCCGAGCGGTTCGGCGCGGAACTCGTGCCCGACGACATCGTCGAGGTGGACCTGACGGGTGCCATCAAGACCGTCACGGACACGGCGGGTACCGTGCACCGCGCCAAGGCCGTGATCGTCGCGACCGGCTCCGCCTACCGCAAGCTGGGGCTGCCCCGCGAGGACGAGCTCTCCGGCCGCGGTGTCTCGTGGTGTGCGACCTGTGACGGCTTCTTCTTCAAGGACCAGGACATCGTCGTGGTCGGCGGCGGCGACACCGCGATGGAGGAGGCCACCTTCCTCTCGCGCTTCGCCAAGTCCGTGACGATCGTGCACCGCCGTGACACCCTGCGCGCCTCCAAGGCCATGCAGGACCGCGCCTTCGCCGACCCGAAGATCACCTTCGCCTGGAACAAGGAGGTTGCCGAGATTCACGGCGACCCCAAGCTCAGCGGCCTGACCCTGCGCGACACCCAGACCGGCGAGACCTCCGAGCTGGCCGTGACGGGTCTGTTCATCGCGGTGGGTCACGACCCGAGGACCGAGCTGTTCAAGGGCCAGCTGGACCTGGACGACGAGGGCTACCTCACGGTGGACGCCCCCACGACCAGGACCAACCTCCCGGGTGTCTTCGGCGCCGGCGACGTGGTCGACCACACCTACCGCCAGGCGATCACCGCCGCGGGCACCGGTTGCTCGTCCGCGCTGGACGCCGAGCGCTACCTCGCTGCGCTGAGCGACAGCGAGGAGACGCCGGAGCCCGAGAAGACCCCCGTGCCGGGTCAGACCGCCACGGTCTGATCCACCCCCGACCATCCCACCCCACACCCACGAGTGAAGGAGGCCGCCGTGGCCGGCGACCTGAAGCATGTAACCGACGACACGTTCGAGCAGGACGTCCTCAAGAGCGACAAGCCCGTGCTGGTCGACTTCTGGGCCGAGTGGTGCGGGCCGTGCCGCCAGATCGCTCCGTCGCTCGAGGCCATCGCCGCCGAGCACGGTGACAAGATCCAGATCGTCAAGCTCAACATCGACGAGAACCCGGCGACCGCCGCCAAGTACGGCGTCATGTCGATCCCGACGCTGAACGTCTACCAGAACGGCGAGGTCGCCAAGACCATCGTCGGCGCCAAGCCGAAGGCCGCGCTCGTGCGCGACCTGGAGACCTTCATCAGCCAGTGATCCGCTCCCGCCACCCCCGGCGGTGGCGATGTTTCACGTGAAACGGCCCGCTCCCCGTCGGGGGCGGGCCGTTTCGGCACGCTGGGATCCGCCGACGCGAGGGCCGGAAGCCCGACGGCGCGGGCCGTCCTCACAGCGGACGCAGCACGGGCTCCTTCTGCACGGCGCCGAGGAGCCGGTCCAGCGCCATCTCCATGTCGTCCTTCCAGGAGAGGGTGGAGCGCAGCTCCAGCCTCATCCGCGGATACGCGGGGTGCGAGCGCACCGTCTTGAACCCCACCGCCAGCAGATGGTCGGCGGGCAGCACACAGGCGGGCCGCTGCCATCGGGCGTTGCCGAACGCCTCGATCGCCTTGAACTCACGGCGGATGAGGTCCTTCGCGACGGTCTGTACCAGGACCCGCCCGATGCC
This sequence comes from Streptomyces tremellae, assembly GCF_039540215.1. Taxonomy (NCBI): domain Bacteria; kingdom Bacillati; phylum Actinomycetota; class Actinomycetes; order Kitasatosporales; family Streptomycetaceae; genus Streptomyces; species Streptomyces tremellae. The sequence continues at coordinate 63,987 of NZ_BAABEP010000010.1, read as the reverse complement.
CTGCCCCTGGTACGCGGGAATGATCCGCGAGGCCATCAGCAGACAGGCGTCGGGGGAGGCCGGACTCGTCGGGAACGCCGTGGAGCGCGGCACATAGGCAGGCGGCGCGTAGAGCACGAACCCGACCGGGACCTCGTCCACATAGGCGACGCGGCCGCAGGATCCCCACTCCAGCAGGACGGACGAGATCCAGGCCTCCTTCTCGTCCTCGGCCGTGCCGCCGTTCACGGCAGCCTCCCCGCGGACCGGGTCCAGCTCCCAGAACACGCACGAGCGGCAGGGGCCCGGAAGGTCGGAGAGGTTGTCCAGAGTGAGCGGTACGAGCCGACGTCCCATGAAAGCTGTTCCTCGCTTCCTCGCCCGTGCGCCCGGGAGCACAGGCCGGGCCCAGGGGGCACAGATCGCATCGTATCCAGGCACCCGCCTCCGAGACACAGAGAGCGAGCAAAGGGCGGGTCGCGCGCCGGTGATGTCCCGGCGCACGACCCGCCCTCGGCGGCGGGAGCGGCGGCTCAGCCCTCGTCGTCGTTCTCCTCTGCCTCCTCGGACCGCGCGTGGTCCATGACGCGTCCCTCTCCGGGGGCCAGCGTGCCGAGGATGCGGTCCAGATCGTCCATCGAGGCGAACTCGACCACGATCTTGCCCTTCTTCTGTCCGAGGTCGACCTTCACCCGGGTCTCGAAGCGGTCCGAGAGCCGCGTCGCCAGCTCGGAGAGCGCGGGGGAGACGCGGGCGCCGGCCCGCGGCCCCTTCGCCTTGGGTGTCGCCGTGGGGCTGTCACCCATCAGCTGGACGATCTCCTCGACGGCCCGCACCGAAAGGCCCTCCGCCACGATGCGCAGGGCGAGGCGGTCCTGCTCCTCGGAGTCCTCCACGGACAGCAGCGCGCGAGCGTGGCCGGCCGACAGGACCCCGGCCGCGACCCTCCGTTGGACCGAGGGGGAGAGCCGCAGCAGCCGCAGGGTGTTGGAGACCTGGGGGCGCGAGCGACCGATCCGGTCGGCGAGCTGGTCGTGCGTGCAGTGGAAGTCCTTGAGCAACTGGTCGTAGGCCGCGGCCTCTTCGAGCGGGTTGAGCTGTGCGCGGTGCAGGTTTTCCAGCAGCGCGTCCAGCAGCAGCTTCTCGTCGTCCGTGGCCCGCACGATCGCGGGGATGCGCTCAAGGCCCGCCTCGCGACAAGCGCGCCAGCGCCGCTCACCCATGATGAGCTCGTAGCGCTCGGGCCCGGTCTGCCGCACGACGACCGGCTGCAGCAGCCCGACCTCCTTGATGGAGGTGACCAGTTCGAAGAGTGCGTCCTCGTCGAAGACCTCACGGGGCTGCCGTGGGTTCGGCGTGATGAAGCCGATCGGCACCTCCGCGAAGTGCGCGCCCGCCACCGTGTTCGGGCTCTCCTGGGCCGGCTCGTCGGCGGGCCGCCCGCCGGACGGCTCGGACTCCGGGGAGGTGGTGGCAGCGGGCAGCGAGGCGACCTTCGCCGCCGCCACGCCTCGCTCCGCGGTCAACAGGGCCGCCCCCGAAGAGGTTTCGTCCCCGGACGCCGGCACCGGCTCCTGCGGGGCAGCGGGAATCAGCGCGCCGAGCCCCCGCCCCAGCCCCCTGCGTCGTTCGCTCACTGGATGATCCCCTCTGACATGCTCTGCCGGCTGTTCGGGTCGCCCTGGTGGGCCGTGCGGTCGTCGTAGCGGATACCGACCCCGCGCAACGCGATCTCGCGTGCCGCTTCGAGGTAGGACAGCGAGCCGCTCGATCCGGGATCATAGGTCAGCACCGTCTGCCCGTAGCTGGGGGCCTCGGAAATCCGCACTGAGCGGGGGATGCTGGTCCGCAGGACCTCCTCGCCGAAGTGGCTGCGCACCTCGTCGGCGACCTGGGAGGCCAGTCGCGTCCTGCCGTCGTACATCGTGAGCAGGATCGTGGAGACGTGCAGGGCCGGGTTGAGGTGGCCGCGGACCAGTTCCACGTTGCGCAGCAACTGCCCCAGACCCTCCAGCGCGTAGTACTCGCACTGGATCGGGATCAGTACCTCCGCGCCGGCCACCAGCGCGTTGACGGTGAGCAGGCCCAGGGAGGGCGGGCAGTCGATCAGGACGTAGTCCAGCGGCTGCTCGTACGAGGAGATCGCGCGCTGGAGCCTGCTCTCGCGGGCCACCAGCGACACCAACTCGATCTCCGCGCCGGCGAGATCGATGGTGGCGGGGGCACAGAAGAGGCCCTCGACGTCCGGCACCGGCTGGACGACCTCGGAGAGCGGCTTGCTCTCCACGAGGACGTCATAGATGGAGGGCACCTCGGCGTGGTGGTCGATGCCCAGCGCGGTGGAGGCGTTGCCCTGGGGGTCCAGGTCCACCACCAGCACGCGCGCGCCGTGCAGCGCCAGGGAGGCGGCCAGGTTCACCGTGGTGGTGGTCTTACCCACGCCGCCCTTCTGGTTGGCGACCACCATGACGCGCGTCTGCTCGGGGCGTGGCAGCCCCTCGCCGGCGCGACCCAGCGCCTCCACTGCGAGCTGGGCGGCTCTGCCGATGGGGGTGTCGTCCATCGGGGGCGGTGTTTCACGTGAAACATCGTCCCCCACGGGCTCGGTACGGGGACCGGGGACCGGATCGGCCATCGGTCCCGCGATGTTGGCGTCGGACCGCAAGGATTCACTCTCCTCGACTTCAGACTCGCAATGAACAGAGCCTGCCATGCTTTGGGGGCGGCGAACCAGCGAGGCCCGTTGTTCTGTGGAGGAAAGCCCCTCTGTGGACAACTCCGTGCCCCGTCCGAGGGGTTTCCGGGCTCGCGGTGCGGCTGCCGCGCGCCCACGGTCGATGATTCCCTGAAGCAGTGAGCGACGTTTCACGTGAAACACGATGCACGCGCCACCGGACGAGACACCCCCGACACTCCGGGAGAATCCGGCACCGCGCCATCTATGGAGCATCACGCCCACAGGCCCCGGCAGCTCCCGTCTGCTCCGGCAGCACGGTCGGCGACCGGCCGGCGGAGCCGAGCAGCGCACCCGGCCACCACCGCTCCCGGCCGCCGCGCCACGGCCCCGGCCGCGACACTCGGCGAGGCGCGCGTCAGCGACGGCGGCGGGTGCGCCCCGTACGAGCGGCCTTGGCGCGCTTCGCGGCGAACCGGACGCCGCCCGGGCTCTCGCCCACCTCGACCCGGACGACCGTGGCCGGCGGGTCGACGATGCCCTCCCCCGCCTTCAGGATGGAGGTGTCGACGACGCCCAGCTTGCCCAGGGCGGCCCTCGCGCCCTTCAGCTCCTCCTCCGCGGTGTCACCCTTGAGCGCCAGCATCTCCCCGTAGGGCCGCAGCAGCGGTACGCCCCAGCCGGCGAGGCGGTCCAGCGGGGCGACCGCGCGCGCGGTCACCACATGCACGGGCGGGACCTTGCCCAGCATCTCCTCGGCGCGCCCGCGCTCGATCGTCACATGGTCGAGTCCCAGCAGCTCCACGACCTCCTGGAGGAAGTTCGTCCTCCGCAGCAGCGGCTCCAGCAGCGTGAGCCTCAGGTCGCGGCGGACCAGCGCGAGCGGGATGCCCGGCAGCCCCGCGCCCGACCCTACGTCGCACACCGTGACGTTCTCGGGCACGACCTCGGAGAGCACCGCACAGTTCAGCAGGTGGCGCTCCCAGAGCCGCGGCACCTCGCGCGGACCGATCAGTCCCCGCTTTACCCCCGCGTCCGCGAGTAGTTCCGCATAGCGGACCGCCTCGGGGAAGTACTCGCCGAAGACCGTCCGCGCCCCCTCGGGGGCAGGGGGAAGCTCAGCAGCCTCCGTCACGGGAACCGTCCTTCCATACCGAGCCACCGCGCGGGGGCTCACCGTCAAGGCTGACAAAGACCGGCCCCGTCTGCGAACAGACGGGGCCGGTGCGCAGGGGGTCCGGTCAGGCGGGCAGGACCACGACGAAGCGGCCGGGCTCCTCGCCCTCGGACTCGCTGCGAAGTCCCGCGGCGGCCACCGCGTCGTGCACCACCTTGCGCTCGAAGGGCGTCATCGGGTCGAGCCGCACCGGCTGTCCTGTGGACTTGACCTCGCTCGCGGCCTTCGCGCCCAGCTCGGCCAGCTCGGTGCGCTTCTTGGCGCGGAACCCGGCGATGTCCAGCATCAGCCGGCTGCGGTCACCGGTCTCACGGTGCACGGCGAGCCGCGTCAGCTCCTGCAGCGCCTCAAGCACCTCGCCATCGCGCCCGACCAGCTTCTGCAGGTCACGGCTGCCGGAGTCGCTGATGATCGAGACTGCGGCACGGTCCGCCTCGACGTCCATGTCGATGTCGCCGTCGAGGTCGGCGATGTCGAGAAGACCTTCCAGGTAGTCGGCCGCGATCTCACCCTCCTGCTCCAGGCGGGTCAGGGTGTCACCGCTCTCCGCGGGGCCCTCGGCGGCGGCAACGGTTCCTTCCGTCACGGATGGTCTCCTTCGTCACTTCTTGGAGGGGTGCTTGGACCGCTGCTGGCCCTTGCGCTGCCCCGACTTTGCTTGGCCCGACCGCGCGGCGGCGGGCTTGCCCGAGGCCTTCGACCTGGTGGGCTGCTGCCCCTGCTGGCCGGACTTCTGGCCGCCCTGCTTCTGGGCGCCGCCCTTGGCCTGCGCCCCGCCCTTGGCCCCGCCGCCCTGCGAGGAGCCGCCGGCCGGCTTGGCCGCGGGCCGCTTCTCCAGGTCCGCCCCGCCCTCGCCGCCGGTCTTCTCGACCGTCTCCGTGGACGCCGTCGCCGTGCCCGAGGACTGCCGCTGGGCCTTGGTCTGGCGCTTCGGCTGCTGCCGCCGCACCGCACCGCCGCCAACGCCGCTCTCCGCCGCGACCGTGTCGCTCTTGGCCAGCGACCCGTCGGCCTGGGCCACCAGGCCCGCCTTGGCAAGGCCGGTGATGAACTTGCGCTCGTTGTCGTTGCGGTCGGGGCCCTTGGAGACGATCGCCGCGATCATCTTCCGCTTCCGGCTGGAGCGCACCTGCTCGTGCGTGGTGGCCGTCTTGAGGAGCCGCTGGAGGAAGGCGTCCTGCGCCTTGCTGCCCGGGGTGGGGTTCTGGTTGATCACGTACATCTGCTGGCCCATGGTCCACACGTTGGTGGTCAGCCAGTAGACGAGGACACCGACGGGGAAGTTCACGCCCATGCCCATGAAGATCAGCGGGAACACGTACATCAGCATCTTCTGCTGCTGCATGTACGGGGTCTTGACCGTGACGTCGACGTTCTTCGTCATCAGCTGCCGCTGCGTGTAGAACTGCGACGCCGACATCAGGATGATCATGGCGCCCGCGACGACGCGCACATCGGTCAGCGAGGCGCCGAGCGACGCCGCCTTGTCGGCGCTGTCCAGGAACTTCACGGCGAGCGGGGCACCGAAGATGTGGGCCTGCCGTGCGCTGTCGAGCAGCGGCTGGTTGATGGCGCCGATCTTGGTGCCGTTGGCGATGCCCGCGAGCACGTGGTAGAGCGCGAAGAAGAACGGCGACTGGGCGATGATCGGCAGACACGAGGAGAGCGGGTTGGTCCCCGTCTCCTTGTACAGCTTCATCATCTCTTCGGACTGTCGCTGCTTGTCGTTCTTGTAGCGCTCCTGGATCGCCTTCATCTTCGGCTGGAGCACCTGCATGTTGCGCGTCGACTTGATCTGCTTGACGAACAGCGGAATCAGGCAGATACGGATCAGCACCACCAGGGACACGATGGACAGTCCCCAGGCCCAGCCCGTGTCAGGGCCGAAGACCGCCCCGTACAGCGAGTGGAACTGGACGATGACCCAGGAAACGGGCCAGGTGATAAAACTGAACAGACTGGCAATCGAGTCGAACATTCAGGCTCCTTGAGCGTGGGGCGAGGTCTCTGCGGCCGGACTGGAGGACGACGGATCCGACCCCGGTCCTCCGGAAGGCACGCCAGTCGCGGAGTGCCCGCTCTTGCTGCGCCACGCGTCGCGCAGCGCTTCATGCCACCGCGGCCGCTTCCGCGGGGGGACATGATCCACACCACCCGGCGACCACGGATTGCACCGCAGGATGCGCCAGGCGGTAAGCGCCGTGCCCTTGACCGCGCCGTGTCGGTCGATGGCGGTGTACCCATAGTGCGAACACGAGGGGTAGTAACGACAGACCGGTCCCAGCAGAGGGCTGATCGTCCACTGGTACAGCTTGATCAGGGCAAGCAGTGGATACTTCATCGCGCGCCCCCTCCCAGCAGCCGCTGGAGGGCGGCGTCCAGGTCTCGGGCCAGTTGTTCATGGGACGCGTCACCCGAACCGGGCAACGCTCGTACGACAACCAGGCTACCGGGGGGAAGTACGGACAGGCGTTCGCGGACAAGGTGACGAAGCTGCCGCTTCACGCGCGTCCTGACGACCGCACCGCCGACGGCTTTGCTCACGACGAAACCCGCACGCGCCGGGAAGGCACTCCCCCCCGGTGCGTGCGGGTCCTGGTCACCGCTGCGCAGGTGGACGACCAGCAGTGGCCGTCCCGCTCTGCGTCCTCGGCGTACCGCGATCGCGAACTCTTCGCGCCGCCTCAGCCGATGCTCGGTAGGCAGCACGTCATGACCTGGCGCGGATCAGGCGGACAGACGGGCGCGACCCTTGCCACGGCGGGACGCGAGGATCGCGCGGCCGGCACGGGTGCGCATACGCAGCCTGAACCCGTGGGTCTTGGCGCGGCGACGGTTGTTCGGCTGGAAGGTGCGCTTGCTCACTCGGGGGCTCCAGAAAATGATGGGTGATGGCGGGACATCGTCTGGCTGTCACCGTGCGCCCACGAGTAGCAGCTCTCGTTCAACGCCCGAGTGCACCGCTTCACGACCACAGCCCATGATCTTGAGCCCGTGATCTTTGCCCATCGGAGGCAGGCGGCAGCAGCCATCGACAACTCGACCTGGTCACGGTACGCGGCGTTACGCCATCCGGTCAAACCAGCAGTATGCGCCCCCACCACTGTGCACAGCCTGTGGACAACGACTTGAACCGCGCGGGTCGGCCTGACTACCGTGACGGAACTCCGGCTTCCCGAATCCGCCGGTCTTCCCATCCCGTCCTGAGAAGCACACATTCGTGGGACCTGTGAGAGAGCGTGCCCCGTGGCTGACGTACCTGCCGATCTTGCCGCAGTGTGGCCGCGAGTGCTGGAGCAACTCCTCAGGGACGGCCAGCAGGGTGTGGAGAGCAAGGACAAGCAGTGGATCGAGCGCTGCCAGCCGCTCGCCCTGGTCGCGGACACGGCGCTGCTCTCCGTCCCCAATGAATGGGGAAAGCGGGTCCTTGAGGGGAGGCTCGCCCCCCTCATCAGCGAGACGCTGAGCCGCGAGTGCGGCCGTCCGATCAGGATCGCCATCACGGTGGACCCGTCCGCCGCTGAACCCGCGCCCGCGCCGGTACCGCAGCCGCGGCACGGTGCGTACGACGACGGCTACGCGCGCCACACGCAGGACGACGGGCTCCCGTCCGTACGCCCGGCCTACCCCGAGTACCAGCAGCAACGGCCCGAGCCAGGCTCCTGGCCGCGCGGCCAGGAGGAGCTGTCCTGGCAGCAGCCGCGCCTCGGCGGCTACCAGGACGATCCGTACGGCGGCCCGCGGCCGCAGCAGCACGAATACCGGCGGCAGGCGGACGACTACGGCAGGCCCGACGACGACTACGGGCGCAAGGACGGCGACTACCGGCAGCCCGAGAGCGACTACCGCCCGGCCCACGACGACTACCGCGCCGGCGGCCCCGGACAGGACGGCGGCGACTACCGACCCGGCGGCCCGGGGCAGGACGGCGACTACCGGAGCGGCAAGGACGGCGACTTCCGGCGCGCGGAGAACGACTACCGGCAGCCCGAGAGCGACTACCGGCCGTCCTCGGGCGGCGACCGCGGCCCCTACGAGCCGCAGCGCCCGGACGGCAGGGGCCTGCCGGAGCCGCAGCTCGGCCGGGGCGGTGGCGCGCACGCGGGCACTCCTGCGCCGGGCGGGCACGGCTCTCCGGGGCCGGGGCCGGGGCCCGGCGGCCGGCACCGCGGGGTGCCGGGCCCGCTCGGCGCGCAGCCCGCGCCCGCCCCCGGCCCCGGAGAGCCGCACGCGCGGCTCAACCCGAAGTACCTCTTCGACACGTTCGTCATCGGCGCGTCCAACCGCTTCGCGCACGCGGCCGCCGTCGCGGTGGCCGAGGCCCCGGCGAAGGCGTACAACCCGCTGTTCATCTACGGGGAGTCGGGCCTCGGCAAGACGCACCTCCTGCACGCCATCGGGCACTACGCGCGCAGCCTCTTCCCCGGCACCCGGGTGCGGTACGTGAGCTCGGAGGAGTTCACGAACGAGTTCATCAACTCGATCCGCGACGGCAAGGGCGACACCTTCCGCAAGCGGTACCGCGACGTGGACATCCTGCTCGTCGACGACATCCAGTTCCTCGCGAGCAAGGAGTCGACGCAGGAGGAGTTCTTCCACACCTTCAACACGCTGCACAACGCCAACAAGCAGATCGTGCTCTCCTCCGACCGGCCGCCGAAACAGCTGATGACGCTGGAGGACCGGCTCAGGAACCGCTTCGAGTGGGGCCTGACCACGGACGTCCAGCCGCCTGAGCTGGAGACGCGGATCGCGATCCTGCGCAAGAAGGCGGTACAGGAGCAGCTGAACGCTCCGCCCGAGGTGCTGGAGTTCATCGCGTCCCGGATCTCGCGCAACATCCGCGAGCTGGAGGGCGCGCTGATCCGGGTGACCGCCTTCGCCTCGCTCAACCGGCAGCCGGTGGACCTCGGGCTCACCGAGATCGTGCTGAAGGACCTGATCCCCGGCGGCGAGGACGCCGCTCCCGAGATCACGGCCGCCGCGATCATGGCCGCGACGGCCGACTACTTCGGCCTGAGCGTCGAGGACCTCTGCGGCTCCTCGCGCAGCCGCGTGCTGGTGACGGCCCGCCAGATCGCGATGTACCTGTGCAGGGAGCTGACGGACCTGTCGCTGCCGAAGATCGGCGCGCAGTTCGGCGGCCGGGACCATACGACGGTGATGCACGCCGACCGCAAGATCCGCGCGCTCATGGCCGAGCGCAGGTCGATCTACAACCAGGTCACCGAGCTGACCAACCGCATCAAGAACGGCTGACGCCGGGCGGACGTCCGGTACGCGAGGGGCCGGTACGCGGACGTCCGGTACGCGAGGGGCCGGTACGCGGACGTTCGGTACGCGAAGGACCGGTACGCGGACGTCCGGTACGCGAAGGACCGGTACGCGAAGGACCGGTACGCACGGCGGGCCCGTACGACCGCCGTGCGTACGCCGGGGCCGTACAACGCACCGGACAGCGGCAGGCGGGCACCGCACACCGGGCAGCGGCAGCCGCCTCCGCGCACCGGCTGATGGGGCACCGCCCACCCGCACCGGAGGCGCCACGGGACGTGCCGCTGCCGTCCACGGACCCGCGCGGCCCCCCGCGAGGAGACGACGAGCCCCGCACCCGCGCGGCGGCCACGCCTCCCGACGCCATCAGCACGCGACTCCGACGCCACCGTTCACCCTTGGCGCGCGCCGCCGCCCGGCGCGGCCGACATGCGCGGCTGCCGCACCCCGGGTGCCGGCGCGCGCCACACCCCGTCCCCCTGAGGCCGCTTCCCGAGAGCGCGAAACGGTGTCCGGCGCCGCCGAGACGCCTCCCACGCGCCCGTGCGCGGCGTCTCCAGGGCCTCGGGAGCTTGCTCCGGAGGCCCTCCCCGTCTGCGGCGCTGTTCGAATACGGGCCCCGGGGGCCGCAGGCGAACCGCTTCTCCACAGATCCGCGGGATTTTCCGCGTCCACACCCTGGGGACTGCCTCGTTGTCCAGATAGCGTCCACAGGCGGGCCGTACAGAGGATGATCAAGGCAGGTCAACTGCCTGTGGAATTGTGCGCAACCCCTATCCACAGGCTGTGGACAGAAAACGTGGCGTCAACACGGCGCCAGACTTGTCCACTGGCCGCCCACAGGACCAGGGCGGTTACCCACAGCTCATCCACAGCTGCGTCCACTGTTCGGTAACGGAACACGCCCTCTCACCGTGTCGAGTGAAAGGCGTCACACCAAGTCCACGGATTGGGCTGTGGGAAAGACGGGTAAACCTGGGGACGCAGCTGGGGAGAAGTCGCCCTCGGCTGTGCATGGGGTGTGCAGAACTTCCGCTCGTCCACAGTCGGACCGAGTTGTCCACGGCCGCCGCCCACAGGCGCGGTGGACAAAAAACCGCCGCTGACCTGCGCAGACGACGTTATCCACGGTTTCCACAGGCCCTACTACTACTCCCACCTAGAGTGAGCTGGGAATCCGTTTCGAAGTGGGGCCTGTGCGTAACTCGGCCCCGAGGCCCTCGCGGCGATTTGACCCGGAGCAGCAACAGCTGTCAGTGCGGTGCGTCAGACTGGTCCCCGGCATCCTTCCCCCGGCCCGTGCCGGGGAACCGTGCCGACAAGGCCAGCAGGACGCAGCAACACAGGAGGCGGCTTACGGTGAAGATCCGGGTGGAGCGCGATGTACTCGCGGAGGCGGTGGCCTGGGTGGCGCGCAGCCTCCCTGCCCGTCCGCCGGCGCCGGTCCTCGCGGGCCTGCTGCTGAAGGCCGAGGACGGCGCGCTGAGCTTCTCCAGCTTCGACTACGAGGTCTCGGCGCGTGTCTCGGTCGAGGCGGAGGTCGAGGAGGACGGCACGGTCCTCGTCTCCGGCCGCCTCCTCGCCGACATCTGCCGCGCCCTCCCCAACCGCCCGGTGGAGATCTCCACAGACGGTGTACGGGCGACCGTGGTCTGCGGCTCCTCGCGCTTCACCCTCCACACCCTGCCGGTGGAGGAGTACCCCGCGCTGCCGCAGATGCCCACGGCGACGGGCACCGTCCCCGGCGAGGTCTTCGCCTCCGCCGCCGCGCAGGTCGCCATCGCGGCCGGCCGCGACGACACGCTCCCGGTGCTCACCGGCGTGCGGATCGAGATCGAGGGCGACACGGTCACCCTCGCGTCGACCGACCGCTACCGCTTCGCGGTCCGCGAGTTCCTGTGGAAGCCGGAGTCCCCGGACGCCTCGGCGGTCGCTCTGGTGCCCGCGAAGACCCTGCTGGACACGGCCAAGGCGCTCACCAGCGGCGACACGGTCACCCTCGCGCTCGCGGGCGCGGGGGCGGGCGAGGGCCTGATCGGGTTCGAGGGCGCCGGGCGCCGCACCACGACGCGGCTGCTCGAAGGCGACCTGCCCAAGTACCGCACGCTGTTCCCGACGGAGTTCAACTCCGTGGCCGTGATCGAGACGGCGCCGTTCGTGGAGGCCGTGAAGCGCGTGGCACTGGTGGCCGAGCGGAACACCCCGGTGCGTCTCAGCTTCGAGCAGGGCGTGCTGATTCTGGAGGCGGGTTCCAGTGACGACGCACAGGCTGTGGAAAGGGTCGACGCGCAGTTGGAGGGCGACGACATCTCGATCGCCTTCAACCCGACCTTCCTGCTCGACGGGCTGAGCGCGATCGACTCCCCCGTCGCCCAGCTGTCGTTCACGACGTCCACCAAGCCCGCGCTGCTGAGCGGCAGGCCCGCGGTGGATGCCGAGGCCGACGAGGCGTACAAGTACCTGATCATGCCCGTACGGCTGAGCGGCTGACCCCGCAGGTGAGCCGGGGCGGCGCGGCGTAGGCTCGGCCGCGGGTACGCATCGCCACGACGTTAAGGAATCCCTGATGGAGCTCGGTCTCATCGGTCTCGGCAAGATGGGCGGCAACATGCGCGAGCGCCTTCGCCGCGCGGGCCACACCGTCGTCGGATACGACCGGAACCCCGACATCGCCGATGTGCACAGCCTCAAGGACCTTGTGGACAAGCTCAAGGGCCCCCGCGTCGTGTGGGTGATGGTGCCGGCGGGCGCCGCCACCCAGTCGACCATCGACGAGCTCGCCGACCTGCTCTCCCCGGGCGACGTCGTGGTCGACGGCGGCAACTCCCGCTGGACCGAGGACGAGCGGCACGCCGTCGAGCTGGGCATCAAGGGCATCGGCTTCGTGGACTGCGGTGTCTCCGGCGGCGTCTGGGGCCTGGAGAACGGCTACGCCCTGATGTACGGCGGCACGCCGGACGACGTCGCCAAGGTCACGCCGATCTTCGACTCCCTCAAGCCCGAGGGCGACTTCGGCGCCGTCCACGCGGGCAAGGTCGGTGCGGGCCACTTCGCGAAGATGGTCCACAACGGCATCGAGTACGCCATGATGCAGGCGTACGCCGAAGGCTGGGAGCTGCTGGAGAAGGTCGGCTCGGTCACCGACGTACGCGAGGTGTTCCGCTCCTGGCAGGAGGGCACCGTCATCCGCTCCTGGCTGCTCGACCTCGCGGTCAACGCGCTGGACGACGACGAGCACCTGGAGAAGCTCAAGGGTTACGCCGAGGACTCGGGCGAGGGCCGCTGGACGGTGGAGGCCGCGATCGACCACGCGGTGCCGCTGCCCGCGATCACGGCGTCGCTGTTCGCCAGGTTCGCCTCGCGGCAGGACGACTCGCCGCAGATGAAGATGGTCTCCGCCCTGCGCAACCAGTTCGGCGGCCACGCCGTCGAGGCCAACGCGGCCGAGGCGAAGGCGATGAAGAAAAGCAGCAAGAAGTCCGACAAGTAGTCGGGCCGCCGTCCGGTCGAGCCGCCGGACAGCGGTCCTTCCCGGGAGGCCGGCGCACATCCATGCACGTCACGCATCTGTCGCTGGCCGACTTCCGGTCGTACGCCCGGATCGAGGTGCCTCTCGGTCCGGGCGTCTGCGTGTTCGTCGGCGCCAACGGCCAGGGCAAGACCAACCTGGTCGAGGCGGTGGGCTATCTCGCCACCCTGGGCAGCCACCGGGTGTCGTCGGACGCGCCGCTGGTGCGGGCGGGCGCCGAGCGCGCGGTGATCCGGGCGTCGGTGACGCAGGGCGAGCGCTCGCAGCTCGTGGAGATCGAGCTCAACCCGGGCCGGGCCAACAGGGCGCGGATCAACCGCTCCTCGCAGGTGCGGCCGCGCGACGTGCTGGGGATCGTGCGTTCTGTGCTGTTCGCGCCCGAGGACCTGGCGCTGGTCAAGGGCGATCCTGGCGAGCGCCGCAGGTTCCTCGACGAGCTGGTGACGGCCAGGGTGCCGCGCATGGCGGGCGTGCGCTCCGACTACGACCGGGTGCTCAAGCAGCGCAACACACTGCTCAAGTCGGCGGCGATGGCCAGGCGGCACGGCGGCCGCGGCATGGACCTGTCCACGCTCGACGTGTGGGACCAGCACCTGGCGCGGGTGGGGGCCGAGGTGCTCGTGCAGCGTGCCGACCTGGTGGCGGCGCTCGGCCCGCTCGCCGACAAGGCGTACGGCGACGTGGCCCCCGGCGGCGGCCCTGTCACCCTGGAGTACCGGTCGTCGGCGGCCGGGCGGAACGCCGGAGGGGACGACGCGGCCGAGCAGAGCACGGACGGCGGCCCGGCACCCGGCGGCGCGGGGCGCGAGGAGCTGTACGAGCAGCTGCTCGCCGCGCTCGGGGCGGTGCGCAGGCAGGAGGTCGAGCGCGGAGTGACCCTGGTGGGCCCGCACCGCGACGACCTGGTGCTGAAACTCGGGGAGTTGCCCGCGAAGGGGTACGCGAGCCACGGCGAGTCCTGGTCGTACGCGCTGGCGCTGCGGCTCGCGTCGTACGAACTGCTGCGCGCCGAGGGCAATGAGCCGGTGCTCGTGCTCGACGACGTCTTCGCCGAGCTGGATGCCAGGCGCAGGGAGCGGCTCGCCGAGCTGGTCGCCCAGGGCGAGCAGGTGCTGGTGACGGCGGCGGTCGACGACGACGTGCCCGGGGTGCTCAGCGGGGCGCGGTTCTCGGTGGCGGACGGGGCGGTGGAGCGGCTGTGAGCGGCGAGGAAGGCGGGGCGGGCGCGCAGGGGCAGGCCAAGGGCGGCGCCGACGCGGAGCCGTCCGGTGTCGACCTGGCGCGGGTGGCGCTGCGGGCCGCCCGCGAACAGGCGAGGGCGCGCGGCGACGCGGTGCGCGAGCGCAAGCAGGCCCGCCGCGGCGGCGGGCTCAGGTCGGGAGCGCGGGCGGACGGGCGGGACCCGCTGCCGCTGGGCGCGGCCGTCAGCCGGCTGATCACGGAGCGCGGCTGGGAGGCGCCCGCCGCGGTCGGCGGCGTGATGGGCCGCTGGCCGCAGATCGTCGGCGAGGAGCTGGCGAAGCACTGCGTGCCCGAGCGGTTCGACGAGGCGGACGACGCGCGGGTGCTGACGGTCGTGTGCGACTCGACGGCCTGGGCGACCCAGCTGCGCCTGCTGGTGCCGCGCCTGCTCGCCCGGCTCAACGAGGACCTGGGGCAGGGCACCGTACGGCTGATCAAGGTGCAGGGCCCCGGCGGGCCGCCCCAGCGGTACGGACGGCTGCGCGCCCCCGGCAGCCGGGGCCCCGGGGACACCTACGGCTGAGCCGCGCCCGAGGCGTCCCGTGCGTACGGCCGCGGTGCGTACCGGCGCTGCCGCTGCCCGGGGGACGGGCACGGCCGCCCGCCCGCCCGCGGCGGCGCGGGACAGGCCGGAAGAGGGACGGCCGGGGCCGCAGCGCGACGTGATGTGCGTCATGGGTGCCGCGCGCGGCGGGGGCGTGAACCGGTCACGTGGCAGCGTCGCCAGGACCCTCCCGGGGCGGGTCCGGCCCGGTCGCGGGCCCGCCGGGGCCGACCAGACCGCGGCACCGGCCCGTAAACCCCCCGCTGACCTGGGGATACAGGGCACAGATGTGCGGGGTTTCCGTCGGTAGCCAGAGGTTGACAGCCCGAAGCGCTGAGTGCCCGCCTGAGCCACCTGGAGCCCCGTCGCGCATATGGGGAGTCGAATGGGGAGCCCCGAGGGCGGCACGTGAGGACTGAGGTACCCGCAAACCCCCATTCAAGTCGCCGGTACCGGTAGACTGGGGGACAATCCCGCGACGCTCGCGGGAGCCCTCCCCGTCGACAGACGCGATCAACACCGACAAGCGCGTCAAGCGCGACAGAAGCCGAGCGACGCAGCCGCTCCCGCGAGCCGGAGAACGGCCTGTGCTGTGCCAGAAAGGGCGCTTCGTGGCCGATTCCGGCAACCCCCAAGAGAAGACACCGACCGCCGGCGCCGAGGGCGTCGGCGGGGTGAAGAACGCCTACGACGCCAGCGCCATCACCGTGCTGGAAGGGCTTGAGGCGGTCCGCAAGCGGCCGGGCATGTACATCGGCTCGACCGGCGAGCGCGGCCTGCACCACCTGGTCCAGGAGGTCGTGGACAACTCGGTCGACGAGGCCATGGCCGGCCACGCTGACACCATCGACGTGACGATTCTGCCGGACGGCGGCGTGCGCGTGGTGGACAACGGCCGCGGCATCCCCGTCGACATCGTCCCCTCCGAGGGCAAGCCCGCGGTCGAGGTCGTTCTCACGGTGCTGCACGCCGGCGGCAAGTTCGGCGGCGGCGGCTACGCGGTCTCCGGCGGTCTGCACGGCGTCGGCGTCTCCGTCGTCAACGCCCTGTCCACGAAGGTGTCCGTCGAGATCAAGCGCGACGGCTACCGCTGGACGCAGGAGTACAAGCTGGGCGCGCCGACGGCCCCGCTGCAGCGCGGCGAGCCGACCGACGAGTCGGGCACGACGGTGACGTTCTGGGCGGACCCGGACATCTTCGAGACGACGGACTACTCCTTCGAGACCCTGTCGCGGCGCTTCCAGGAGATGGCCTTCCTCAACAAGGGCCTCACCCTGTCGCTGACCGACGAGCGGGAGTCGGCGAAGGCCGTCGCCGGCGCGGAGAAGGCCGGCGGCGACGTCGCGGAGGACGGCACGGACGAGCAGCCGCCGATGTCGGTGACGTACCACTACGAGGGCGGCATCGTCGACTTCGTGAAGTACCTCAACTCCCGCAAGGGGGAGCTGATCCACCCCACCGTGATCGACGTGGAGGCCGAGGACAAGGAGCGCCTCATCTCCGTCGAGATCGCCATGCAGTGGAACGCGCAGTACAGCGAGGGCGTGTACTCGTTCGCGAACACGATCCACACGCACGAGGGCGGCACGCACGAGGAGGGCTTCAGGGCCGCGCTGACGGGCCTGGTCAACCGGTATGCGCGCGAGCGCAGGCTGCTGCGCGAGAAGGACGACAACCTCGCGGGCGAGGACATCCGCGAGGGTTTGACGGCGATCATCTCGGTCAAGCTGGGCGAGCCGCAGTTCGAGGGCCAGACGAAGACGAAGCTCGGCAACACCGAGGCCAAGACCTTCGTGCAGAAGGTCGTGCACGAGCACCTGACGGACTGGTTCGACCGCAACCCCAACGAGGCCGCGGACATCATCCGCAAGGGCATCCAGGCGGCCACCGCGCGCGTCGCGGCCCGCAAGGCGCGCGACCTCACCCGCCGCAAGGGCCTGCTGGAGTCGGCCTCGCTGCCGGGCAAGCTGAGCGACTGCCAGTCCAACGACCCGACGAAGTGCGAGATCTTCATCGTCGAGGGCGACTCCGCGGGCGGTTCCGCGAAGTCCGGCCGTGACCCGATGTACCAGGCGATCCTGCCGATCCGCGGCAAGATCCTGAACGTCGAGAAGGCGCGCGTCGACAAGATCCTCCAGAACACCGAGGTCCAGGCGCTGATCTCGGCGTTCGGCACCGGGGTCCACGAGGACTTCGACATCGACAAGCTCCGCTATCACAAGATCATCCTGATGGCGGACGCCGACGTCGACGGCCAGCACATCACCACGCTGCTGCTGACGTTCCTGTTCCGCTTCATGCGGCCGCTGGTCGAGGCGGGCCACGTCTACCTGTCACGCCCGCCGCTCTACAAGATCGACTGGGGGCGGGGCGACGTCCAGTACGCCTACTCGGACCGCGAGCGCGACGCGCTGATCGCGTTGGGCAGGCAGAACGGCAAGCGCGTGCGCGAGGACTCGATCCAGCGCTTCAAGGGCCTCGGCGAGATGAACGCCGAGGAACTGCGCGTCACCACCATGGACATCGACCACCGGGTGCTCGGCCAGGTCACGCTGGACGACGCCGCGCAGGCCGACGACCTGTTCTCGGTGCTGATGGGCGAGGATGTCGAGGCGCGGCGCTCCTTCATCCAGCGCAACGCCAAGGACGTCCGCTTCCTCGACATCTGAGCCGCGGGGCCCGGCGCGGCTCCGCGTGGACCGGCCCGCGGGGACGCCCGCGCCGGGTCCGCCCCGTGGAGCCGCGCCGACAGGCCGCCGTACAGGCCCTCGTACCCGTACAGGCCGCAACAGGCCGGAAGGAAAAGCTGACCAGCAATGGCCGACGAGAACACCCCTGACACACCGGACGTCCCGGACGGTCCTGTGCTCCCCGACGGGACCGCCGTCGAGGGCCTGGCGCTGCGCGTGGAGCCCATCGGGCTCGAAACGGAGATGCAGCGCTCCTACCTCGACTACGCGATGTCCGTCATCGTGTCGCGCGCGCTGCCCGACGTGCGGGACGGCCTCAAGCCCGTCCACCGCCGCGTGCTCTACGCGATGTACGACGGCGGCTACCGCCCCGAGCGCGGCTTCTACAAGTGCGCGCGCGTCGTCGGCGACGTCATGGGCACGTACCACCCGCACGGCGACTCGTCGATCTACGACGCCCTGGTGCGGCTCGCGCAGCCCTGGTCGATGCGGATGCCGCTCGTCGACTCCAACGGCAACTTCGGCTCTCCCGGCAACGACCCGGCCGCCGCCATGCGGTACACCGAGTGCAAGATGATGCCGCTGTCGATGGAGATGCTCCGCGACATCGACGAGGAGACCGTCGACTTCACGGACAACTACGACGGCCGCAACCAGGAGCCGACGGTCCTGCCGGCCCGCTTCCCGAACCTGCTGATCAACGGCTCCGCCGGCATCGCGGTCGGCATGGCCACGAACATCCCCCCGCACAACCTGCGGGAGGTCGCGGCCGGCGCGCAGTGGGCGCTTGAGAACCCGGAGGCCACCCCCGACGAGCTGCTCGACGCGCTGATCGAGCGGATCAAGGGCCCCGACTTCCCGACCGGCGCGCTGGTCGTGGGCCGCAAGGGCATCGAGGAGACCTACCGCACGGGCCGCGGCTCGATCACCATGCGCGCGGTGGTCGAGGTCGAGGAGATCCAGAACCGGCAGTGCCTGGTCGTCACCGAGCTGCCGTACCAGGTCAACCCGGACAACCTCGCGCAGAAGATCGCCGACCTGGTGAAGGACGGGAAGATCGGCGGCATCGCCGACGTCCGCGACGAGACCTCCTCGCGCACCGGCCAGCGCCTGGTGATCGTCCTCAAGCGGGACGCGGTCGCCAAGGTCGTCCTCAACAACCTGTACAAGCACACCGACCTCCAGACGAACTTCGGCGCGAACATGCTCGCGCTGGTCGACGGCGTGCCGCGCACCCTCTCCCTGGACGCCTTCATCCGGCACTGGGTGGCGCACCAGATCGAGGTCATCGTCCGCCGTACGCGCTTCCGCCTGCGCAAGGCCGAGGAGCGCGCCCACATCCTGCGCGGCCTGCTCAAGGCGCTCGACGCGATCGACGAGGTCATCGCGCTGATCCGGCGCAGCGAGACGGTCGACGTCGCCCGCACGGGCCTGATGGGCCTGCTGGAGATCGACGAGATCCAGGCCAACGCGATCCTGGAGATGCAGCTGCGCCGCCTGGCCGCCCTGGAGCGGCAGAAGATCGTCGCCGAGCACGACGAGCTGGAGGCGAAGATCCGCGAGTACAACGCGATCCTCGCCTCCGAGGAGCGGCAGCGCGCCATCGTCCGCGAGGAGCTCGCGGTCCTCGTCGAGAAGTACGGCGACGACCGGCGCTCCAAGCTGGTCCCCTTCGACGGCGACATGTCCATCGAGGACCTGATCGCCGAGGAGGACATCGTCGTCACGATCACCCGCGGCGGCTATGTGAAGCGGACGAAGACCGACGACTACCGCTCGCAGAAGCGCGGCGGCAAGGGCGTGCGGGGCACGAAGCTGAAGGAGGACGACATCGTCGACCACTTCTTCGTGTCGACGACCCACCACTGGCTCCTCTTCTTCACCAACAAGGGCCGCGTCTACCGGGCGAAGGCGTACGAACTGCCTGACGCCGGGCGCGAGGCGCGCGGCCAGCACGTGGCCAACCTGCTGGCGTTCCAGCCGGACGAGCAGATCGCCGAGATCCTCGCGATCCGCGACTACGAGGCCGCTCCGTACCTGGTTCTGGCCACCAAGGCGGGACTGGTCAAGAAGACCCCGCTGAAGGACTACGATTCACCGCGTTCGGGTGGCGTCATCGCGATCAACCTCCGGGAGACGGAGGACGGCCGGGACGACGAACTGATCGGCGCGGAACTGGTGTCGGCCGCGGACGACCTGCTGCTCATCAGCAGGAAGGCCCAGTCGATCCGGTTCACGGCGACGGACGAAGCGCTGCGGCCCATGGGCCGTGCCACATCCGGGGTGAAGGGGATGAGTTTCCGTGAAGGCGACGAGCTCCTCTCGATGAATGTGGTCAGGCCCGGTACGTTCGTGTTCACCGCCACCGACGGCGGTTACGCGAAGCGGACCAATGTGGATGAGTACCGCGTCCAGGGTCGAGGCGGCCTCGGCATCAAGGCCGCCAAGATCGTCGAGGACCGGGGCTCGCTCGTCGGTGCGCTGGTGGTCGAGGAGACCGATGAGATCCTCGCCATCACGCTGGGCGGCGGTGTGATTCGCACGCGAGTCAATGAAGTCAGGGAGACGGGCCGTGACACCATGGGTGTCCAGCTGATCAACCTGGGCAAACGCGATGCCGTCGTCGGGATCGCACGCAACGCCGAGGCAGGCCGCGAGGCCGAGGAGGTCGAGGGGGACGAGGCCCCCGAAACCGACCAGGCAGCCGCGGCCGAGGTGGCCGAGGGCAATGAGCCCCCGGCCGGGGAGCACGAGGAGTAGAGCGTGAGTGGAACCACGGGCGCCGGGTCGGCCTCTTCCACAGGAGCGAACAGCGCCCGTGGCTCTGCCACGGACTCCCAGGGGGTTACGGTGACGGACACCCGGGGGCAGCAGCCCCCGTACGAGGCGTACGGCTCGCAGCAGCAGGCGGCGGGCCCTTACCATCCGCCGCAGGCGTACCCCCAGCCGGGGGACGGCGGCGGGCAGGGCCGACCGGTGGGCGGCGTGGGCGCGGCGGGCACGACCGCCGTCCGCAGGCCGCGCACGGGCGCGCGGACCACGCCGCGCACCCGCAAGGCCAGGCTCCGGGTCGCCAAGGCCGACCCGTGGTCCGTGATGAAGGTCAGCTTCCTGCTGTCGATCGCGCTCGGCGTGTGCACGGTCGTCGCCGCCGCGGTCCTGTGGATGGTCATGGACGCCATGGGTGTCTTCTCGACCGTCGGCGGCACGATCAGCGAGGCGACCGGCTCCAACGAGGGCAACGGGTTCGACCTCCAGTCGTTCCTCTCGCTCCCGCGCGTGCTGATGTTCACCGCCGTCATCGCCGTCATCGACGTGGTGCTCGCCACGGCCCTTTCGACGCTCGGCGCCTTCATCTACAACCTCTCCGCGGGCTTCGTCGGCGGCGTCGAGCTCACCCTCGCCGAGGACGAGTGACCCCCGCCAACCGATTTTGGGACTGGCCTTGAAGTGCGCTAATCTTCAGGGGCAGCGCGGGGCTATAGCTCAGTTGGTTAGAGCGCATCCCTGATAAGGATGAGGCCACAGGTTCAAATCCTGTTAGCCCCACCAGCGTGAAAGGCCCCCAGCCGTTACCGGTTGGGGGCCTTTGGCATGGTGACCTGGCCTCAGCGCAGTCTCAGAGCGCAGGGGGGGGGCGCGGTGGGCCGGACGGGCTCCGTGGACCCGTCCGGCCCGGTGTGCCCTGAGGCCAGGGCGTCCAAGGCCGGCCCGTGGCACGGTCAGATGCGGCCGCCCGTCAGGCGTGACAGGGGGCCCTGGGCCCGGGGGCCCGCGGTGGCGCGGCCCGCCGCGAAGGCGGCCCCGAGGAGGCCGGCGAGGCCCGCGCCCGCGCCCGCCGCGATCTTCTTCCGCTCCTTGACGACCGTCCACGCCTGGGTGGCGCCCGCCGTGACGCTCGTACCGAGGGAGGCCGCCGCCTTGCGGCCGGAGTCGAGGGACGCCGCCGCGGTCCTTCCCGCGTGCGTCGCGGCTGCGCCGAGGGAGGTGCCGGCCGACTCGGCGGACTTCTCCGTGGCCTTCGCCGACGCCTTGGCCTGCTGCGCCGGGCCCGTGCCGCTCGCCTTGGCGCGGTGTGCGGCGGCCCTGGCCTCCGTGCGTGCGGCGGTGCCGTTGGCGCTGCCGTCGTGTCCGGCGGTCGCCTTGCTCGTCCTGTGGGAATCCTTGCTCTCTTCCGTGGCCATGCTGTGCGTGTTGCCCCTCAACCCGGCCGGAAACCACCGGTGATGACGGGGCGTGGCCGGGCGGTGGAAGGCAGGGGTGCGACCGGACGAAACGGGGCGAAGGGTGCGGCGGTGGGGGTGTACCGGCAGGTCACCGATCGGTATCGGCCGGTGTGTATAGTCGGCGAGAGAAGGTCTCCTACGTCAATGAAAGACGAGGTCGCGCGGTGAAGAAGCTCCTCCTGGTCGCACTGGCCGCCATCGGCGGGTTCCTCGTGTACCGCCAGATCCAGGCGGATCGCGCCGAGCAGGATCTGTGGACGGAGGCGACCGACTCCGTGCCGTCCTCCGGAGCCGACGCCTGAGGCACGCCCCCGGCACACAGTCCTGAAGAAGCGAGCCCCGGCCGCGCGTGGACGCGACCGGGGCTTCGTGCTGCCTGGCGCCGCCGCCCGGCGGCCCGGGGCACGCTGGCAGGGACGGGCACGCACGGGCAGGATGGGCCGGGTCAAGCGGCCATCGGCGCCGGTTCGAGCGGCAGGGGGAAGAAGCGTGGCGGGCCGTCAACTCCTCAGGAACAGGGCGCTGTCCGGCGCCTGCGCGCTGCTGTGCGCGCTCGGTACGCCGGGCCAGCCGGCGGCGGCGTCGGGGGCCGCGGCCTACTCCTTCGACCCCGGCGCGCGGCACGTCACGGGGGCCGCGACGACCGCGGACGCGCCCGCCCTCGCCGCGGGCGGCACCTACCGGGACCGGCTCGCGCCGGGCGCCACCCGCGTGTACCGGGTGGATTTGGACGCGTCGAGCAGCGCGTACGTCTCCGCCGTCGCCGTGCCGAAGGCCGGTACGAAGGTGGCGTACGGGGACGGGATCGAGGTCGCGCTCGAAGACCGCAACGGCCGCCAGTGCAGTGAGAACGACAGCGAGTTCGGGGCGTCGACCGACTTCCCGCGCCCGCTCGCCGCGTACGCCTACCGGACCGCGGGCGGCACCACCACGGCCTGCGCGCAGGCGGGCCCGTACTTCGCCGTGGTGCGGCGCAGCGGCGACGCGGGCTCGTCGCACGACACCTGGGACCTGGAGCTGCGCAGCCTGGTCGAGCCCGCCCTGGCGAAGCCGGGCCCGACCGACGCGCCGCAGGACTGGCCGAGCGCCTCCCCCACGCCGCGCTCAGGCGCCACCGCGGCGGCGCTGGGCGGCACCGGTTTCCACGACGCGGCGCGCCTCGCGCCCGGCGGCGCCTGGACGGCGTCCATCAGGCCGGGCGAGACGCTGTTCTACCGGGTGCCGGTGGACTGGGGGCAGCAGCTGTTCGGCAGCGTGGACCTGGCGAGTTCGGCCGCGCCCACGCCCGGCGGGTTCGGCCTGGTGAACGGCGCGATGGCGGTCTCCCTCTTCAACCCGGCGCTCGGCTTCGTGGAGAGCGCGGACGCCCCGCTGTACGACGGCCGGCAGAAGACCGTCTCGCTCGACCCGCTGCCGCCCGTGGCGTACCAGAACCGCTTCTCCTACCGCTCGGGCGAGCGGGACATGCGCTTCGCGGGCTGGTACTACCTGCGGATCAGCCTCAACCCGAAGGTCGGCACGGTGTACGGCGAAGGACCCTACGGGATCACGCTGCGCCTCGACGTCACGGGGAAGCCCGCGTCCGCACCCGCGTACGCCGGGTCCGCTGGGCCCTTCACCGTGGCGGGCGACCACGCGGCGGCCGGCGCGGCGGGCCCGGCGTCCGGCGGCCGCTTCGACCCCCGCACCATGCGGCTGGTCGGCTACGCGGGCATCGGCACCGGTACGGCCCTGGTCCTCGCGCTGCTCGCCTGGACCGCCGCCGCGCGGCGCCGCCACGCCGACTCGGGCTGAGAGGCGGCCCCTTGGCCGTCACGCCTGGCCCAGCGCCCAGAACCCCACGGCGAAGCAGAGCAGGGCCAGCAGCAGCACGGGGACGGTGACCCTCGCGGGCGGCCCCGGGCGGCGCGCCGCCGCGTGCGCCCGCCCGGCCGGCGGGGCCGGACTGGGAGCGGCCGCGCTGCGCGTGGGGGTGTACGGGCGGGCCGCGGCCGGACCGTACGGCGCGGGGCCCGGCTGCGCGGGGCCCGGCTGCGCGGGCGGCGGAAGGGGGAAGCTCCCGGTGTCGGAGGACGCCCCCGGGGCTCTGTGGGCGCCTGGGGCGGCGGAGGCCCCGAAGGTGCCTGGGGCGGCCAAGGCACCGGGTGCGCCCGGCAGTCTCGGTGCGCCTGGTGCGCCTGCTGCGCTTGGTGCGCCCGCCGGCTCTGGCGTGTCCGGGGCCCCGGAGCCACCCGGGACCCCGGAGCCACCCGGGACCCCCGGTGCGCTCGATGCGCCTGGTGCCTCCGGTGTCACCGGTGCGGCCGAGGGCCCCGGGCTCACGGGCGAGGCCGGGCCCGCGGACGGCGTGGGGCCCGCGGACGGCGTGGGGCCCGCGGGCGGCGCCGGGGTGTGGGACGCCCAGCGGCCCGCCACCCGGGCCGCCGTCGCCACCCGGGGGTCGCCCGGCGGCGGGACCGCGGGCGGGAGCGGCGCGTACGCCGGGACCGGCGGGGTGAGCGGCGCGGGGGGCGCGGTGGGCCGCGGCGGTGTGCCCGCGGCGGGTACACCGCCGCTGCCGCCCGGACCGCCGGTACCCGCGGGGCCGTCGGCCCCCGCGCCCCGAGCCGCGCCCGCTCCGGCGCCCGCGCCGTGCAGCGGCCCCCGCAGCGGGCCCTGAGGGCCGAAGCCGTGGGGCAGCGGCCCGATCTGGTCGAAGACCTCGACGGGCTCGGCCGTCGGGTCCTCGGGCGGCAGCAGCTCCACCGCGGCGGCCAGCGCCTTGCGCGCCCCCGTCGCCGTACGGAACCTGATCTCCGGGTCGGGCTGGAGCAGCCCCGCGAGCACCTGCCAGAGGGGTTCGGGCACGCCCTGCGGGGCGCCGGGGGTGCCGTGCTCGGCGAAGTACTCGACGAGCTTCTTGGCGTCGGGTTTGTGGCCTTCGAGCAGGTAGAGCGCGACGAGACCGGTCGCGAACAGGTCGGCGGGGAAGTCGGGCTCGGCCCCGAGCAGTTGCTCGGGCGCGAAGTAACCCGGCGTCCCCATCACGTAGTTGGTCTCCGTCAGCCGGGGATCGCCCTTGCGCAGGGAGATGCCGAAGTCGGAGAGGCGCAGGTGCGGGCGGCGCGTGCCGGTCGCTTCGAGGAGCACGTTCGCGGGCTTGATGTCCCGGTGCACGATCCCCTCGGCGTGCACCGCGGCGAGCCCGGCGAGCAACTGGTCGAGCAGGACGCCCACATAGCGCGGCGGCAGCGGCCCGTAGTCGCCGATGAGGTGGGCGAGCGAGCCGCCGGCGACGAGGTCCATCGTGAAGAGGACCTTGTCGTCGTCGGCGGCCCACGAGGCGGGGGCGAGGACATGGGGGTGGTCGATCCGCACGGCCTGCTCGCGCACGAATCTCAGCAGGGTGTGCGCGTCGCTCTGCTGGAGGACCTTCGCCGCCACGTAGCGGCGGCGCCTGTGGTCCCACGCGCGCCAGACGGCGCCGATGCCGCCCCGCCCGATCGGGTCGGCCAGCTCGTACCGGCCCGCGAACACCTCACCCATGCCGCTCGTCCCCCTCGGCCGGTCGGCCTCAGCTCTGGTGCGCCTCGTAGTGGGCGACCGCGTCGGCGGTGCGCCCCGCGCCGTACACGCGCAGGAACTCGGCCAGCTCGGGCTGGGACGGCGCGAGCGCGTTCGCGGCGTCGATGATGTCGCCCGCGGCGGCCACCGACCGCAGCAGCGACTGGATCTCCCGCACGACCCTGCGCACCGTGGGGGCGCCCGCCGTGTTGGTCGACTGGCTCGTGGTCAGCACGGAGCCGCCCTGCGACCGCTTGATCTCCTCCATGCGCGCGGTCGCCTCGGCCGCGCTCACGCTGCCGTCCGCGACCTGTCCCGACAGGTCCTGGAGCGACTGGACGCGCTGCACGACGGCGGGATTCCCGATCTTCGCCCGCTGTCCGCTCATCAGCTGTGAGAGCATCGGGGCGGAGAGGCCGAGCACGTTCGCGAGCCTGGCCTGGTTCAGCCCGAGGTCGTCGATGAGCCGGCGAAAGAGCGCCCCCAGCGGCTCCCCGTACCAGCTTCTCTGGAGTTCTCTGGCACGGGCTGTCGTGTCCTGCTGTGTGGCGTCCATCGCGTCTCCCCATCGCTTCCCCAAGCGGCGGCCCCAGCTTCACTGCTGCGAACCTTGTGGGGCATCCTACGGAGCGTGCACGGCGGCGGGGACCCCCGAGCTTTGCGGGATGCCCCTCCCGACCCGGTACGCTGTTCCCGGCACGGGGCCTTAGCTCAGTTGGTAGAGCGCTGTCTTTGCATGGCAGATGTCAGGGGTTCGACTCCCCTAGGCTCCACGCGCAGAAAGAAGAGGCCGCCAGGACCGCAGACGCGGACCTGGCGGCCTCTTCTCGCCCAGGTGCCTCCGGTACGGGGTCAGTCCGTGCCGGCTTCCATCGCGGCGCGGTCCAGCAGCTCCTCGTCGCCGGGCTCCCCGTCGCGGGACGCGATGGCCTCGGCGCCGCCCTCTGACAGGGCGCCGATCAGCCCGGTCGCGGCGGCCTGCGCGGCGCCGATGGCCGGGCCCGCGGTGCCGATCAGACCGATGCCCGCGTACTGCTCCAGCTTGGCGCGCGAGTCGGCGATGTCGAGATTGCGCATGGTGAGCTGGCCGATGCGGTCCACGGGGCCGAACGCGGCGTCCTCGGTACGCTCCATCGACAGCTTGTCCGGGTGGTAGCTGAACGCGGGGCCCGCGGTGTCGAGGATCGAGTAGTCCTCTCCGCGGCGCAGCCGGAGGGTGACCTCGCCGGTGACCGCGGAGCCTACCCAGCGCTGGAGCGACTCCCGGATCATCAGCGCCTGCGGGTCGAGCCAGCGGCCCTCGTACATGAGGCGGCCGAGGCGCCGGCCCTCGGTGTGGTACTGGGCGAGGGTGTCCTCGTTGTGGATCGCGTTGACCAGGCGCTCGTAGGCCGCGTGCAGCAGGGCCATGCCGGGCGCCTCGTAGATGCCGCGGCTCTTGGCCTCGATGACGCGGTTCTCGATCTGGTCCGACATGCCGAGGCCGTGCCGGCCGCCGATGGCGTTCGCCTCCATCACGAGGTCGACCGCGGAGGCGAACTGCTTGCCGTTGACCGTCACCGGCCTGCCCTGGTCGAAGCCGATCGTCACGTCCTCAGCGGGGATCTCGACCTCGGGGTCCCAGAACCGGACGCCCATGATCGGATCGACGGTCTCCGCGCCGGTGTTCAGGTGCTCCAGGGTCTTCGCCTCGTGGGTCGCGCCCCAGATGTTGGCGTCGGTCGAGTACGCCTTCTCGGCGCTGTCGCGGTAGGGGAGCCCGTGGGCGGTCAGCCACTCCGACATCTCCTTGCGGCCGCCGAGCTCGGTGACGAAGTCCGCGTCGAGCCACGGCTTGTAGATCCGCAGCCGGGGGTTGGCCAGCAGGCCGTAGCGGTAGAAGCGCTCGATGTCGTTGCCCTTGAAGGTCGACCCGTCGCCCCAGATCTGCACGTCGTCCTTGAGCATGGCCTGGACGAGGAGCGTCCCGGTGACCGCGCGCCCCAGCGGCGTGGTGTTGAAGTAGGCGCGCCCGCCCGAACGGATGTGGAAGGCCCCGCACGCCAGGGCGGCGAGCCCCTCCTCGACGAGGGCGGCACGGCAGTCGACGAGGCGCGCGACCTCGGCACCGTAGGCCTTCGCCCGGTCGGGCACCGAGGCGATGTCGGGCTCGTCGTACTGGCCGATGTCGGCGGTGTACGTACAGGGGACGGCGCCCTTGTCACGCATCCAGGCGACCGCGACAGAGGTGTCGAGGCCGCCGGAGAAGGCAATGCCGACGCGCTCGCCGACAGGCAGGGAGGAGAGGACCTTGGACATAGCAAGAGTATGCATCCTCTTGCATGGCCATGCAATCCCCGAGGTGAGACGGCCGGGAGGTCCTGTGTGCCGCGGGTCCTGGGCCCGTCGAGGGTGCCCGGTTGCGGGGCGGTGATCCGCCGAGGGGACCCGGTCGGCGGGTGGCGGTCCGCCCAGGGGTCGGTCCGCCGAGGGGCCGACCCGCCGCGTGGCCTCCCCGTGCGAGCGCGACGCGCGGGTGCGGCGTGGTCGCCTGCGGCGGGGCGCGCTCGGGTTGCGGACCTGCGGCGGGCGTGCCGAGGGGAGTGCGGGGACGGGAATCGGATCAACTAGCCGCACCGGATGGGGTGTTGGGGGCGATCGGGGCGCGCGCCAGGGGTTCGGGGCGGGCGTCGGCGGATCGGCGGTTTTCTGCTTTTCGCATGTGAGGATCGGCTGAACGGGTGGTGTTCATCCGAAGAACTGCGCGCACGACGGCGTATCTCCACCGGAATCGGCTGCGGATCCTCATCATGATGAACGTACTCAAACCGCGCAAATCCGGATAAGCCGATTGTGCGGCCGCCTCTTACCCGAAAGCGAGGAGTCATGGCCGTCGTCAAGGTCAGGAACCTCTGGACCGCGTTCATCACCGCGTTCTTCGCCGTACTCGCCACGCTCGGCCTCACCGCCCCCGCGAGCGCCGCGCGCTCCGTCGCGCAGCCGGCCGACCAGCCCGCCGACCGCGGAGCCGAGACCGTCCTCCCCGCGCCCGCCGCGCCGGTCCCCGTGCCCGCGCCACGCGCCGGCGCCGGTGGCACGGCGGCCACTCAGCACGGCGCCACAGCACGCGACCGTGCCCCCGAGGCCGCCTCCGCGGAAGCCGCGCCCAGCGAACGCGCCCTGCCGCCCACGATCAGGCAGCGCATCACCGCGGAGGCCCACGGCTCCTCCCCCTCGGTCCGCCGCATCCCCGCGGAGCAGCCCCTCGACAGCGGACTCGCAGGACTCGGCGACGTCGCGCTCGCGGCAGCATGAGGCGCCGGGTCCCGTACGGGAGTCCCGGCGCCCCACTGAACACCGTGTGCGGCACGGAGCGTCGTGGAACCGGTCGTTCCACGGCCACAGGCGCAGGGCACCAGAAGGTGCCGGCGCCGACGAGCGGCCACCGCGGGGCAGGGCCCCGCAGGACGGGACGTCAGGAAGACCGCTTGTTGCGGGTCTCCTGCTCCGTGTCCCTGGTGGCGCCGCCCTTCGCGGCCTCCTCCGCGTCGGACGAGCCGTCCACCGACGTCAGGTTCGGCCGGTCCGACACCTCGGTGGGAGCCGGCGGTTCGACCAGCCAGTCGGGGTTGGCCTGCTTGTCCCACCACTTCCACGCCGCGAAGGCACCGCCCGCGACCACGCCAAGGATCGCCAGACCCTTGAAGGCCCGGCCCGCCCTCGCCCGGCGGCGCTGCTTCGCCGCCAGCTTCTGGATCTCGCGCAGCGTGACCTGTCCGCGCAGCGCGGCGAACGCGGCGGCGGAACGCGCCGCGGCCTCCTCCGCCATCGGACCAGCGGCTGCCCTGGCCTGCTCGACCCGGGGAGCCGTGTACTCGGCGGCCTGCCGAGCTGCGGTCCTCGTACGCTTGGCGGCCTTCTGCGCCGCGAGATCGACCTTCGGCGGCACGTGCGGCGCGACCAGCGCGTCGTACTGGACGCGTGCCTGCTGAGCTGCCTTCGACACGGTCGGCGCGAGCCGCACCCGTGCCTCGTGTGCGTACTGCGCGGCCTGGTCCCTGGCCGTTCCGGCGTACGGAGCCACCGCTTCCGCGGCGTGCTGCACGCTCTCCCTCGCTGAATCGGTAGCGGCGCGCACGCTGTCCATGCGGGTCACAGGATCATCCTCCTCGGTGGCGTGTGAAATGTCGCCTGTCCACCCTTTTTTGCTTTTTCGAAATCATGCCTGGCGCACCCCCTGTCGGCATGCGTTACAGGCATCCGTGTCACGGATCCGTCCTCCTGGCGGCCCCTCGGCCACTCCGAAGGCCCCGTAGCTCCCCGTTACCCCCGTCGCGGCCCCGAATGCGCCCCGGGGTGCTCTCGCATGCCCGCGCGCCCCTCGGCGGCGGCGTCCGTGCGAGGATCGGGTAAGTCAGAGCAGACTTACGGAAGGCACATCGTGGCCGAGCAGCTTTACGCCACCCTGAAGACCAACCACGGCGACATCGAACTCCGGCTCTTTCCGGACCAGGCGCCGAAGACGGTCAAGAACTTCGTCGACCTCGCCACGGGCGGGCGCGAGTGGGTGCACCCAGCGACGGGTGAGAAGACGACCGCGCCCCTCTACAACGGGACCATCTTCCACCGTGTGATCAGCGGCTTCATGATCCAGGGCGGTGACCCGCTGGGCAACGGCACCGGCGGCCCGGGGTACGAGTTCGGCGACGAGTTCCACCCGGACCTGTCGTTCGACCGCCCCTACCTGCTGGCGATGGCGAACGCGGGCCCCGGCACCAACGGCTCGCAGTTCTTCATCACCGCGGTCCCCACGGGTCACCTCAACCGCCGCCACACCATCTTCGGCGAGGTCAGCACCGAGTCGGGCAAGCAGGTCGTCGACTCGATCATCGGTTCGCAGACCAACCCGCGCACCGACCGCCCCCTCCAGGACGTCGTGATCGAGTCGGTCTCGGTCGAGACGCGCTGACCCGGGCGGGAACCTTCCGACCCCGCCCGTCCGTGTAGCTGGTGTACCGTCCGCGCGGCGGACGGAGCCCGGCGCGCGACGGGCGGGGGGCGGGCGTCCGCTCCTCCGGGAGCGGCCGGGGCCAGGGGCGGCGCCACAGCCGCCGTCGTCACCGACGTGTAGAGGACCGTGGGATGGATCAGGCGGAGGCGGCAGCGGGCCTGCCCGGCTGCTACCGGCACCAGGGGCGCGGCACGGGCGTGCGGTGCACGCGCTGCGAGCGCCCGATCTGCCCCGAGTGCATGGTGAGCGCCTCGGTCGGCTTCCAGTGTCCCGACTGCGTGCGGGGCACGGGTCCCGGCGCGTCCGCCGGGGCGCGTCCGGTCGCGTCGGCGGCGCCGTCCACCGCGGCGGGGGGTGCTCCCTGGGCCGTCAGGTCGCCCGCGGCCTCCGGTCGTACGGGCGACAACCGGCCCCGCACGATCGCGGGCGCCCCGGTCCGCCAGGGGCAGAACCCGCGGCTCGTCACGCAGATCCTCATCGGCATCAACATCGCGGTGTACCTCGCGGTGCAGGTGCGCGGCCAGACCGCGAACGACCTTCTGCTGTTCGGGTACGGCGTCGCGGACGGCCAGCCGTACCGCCTGCTCACGTCGGTCTTCGACCACCAGCAGATCTTCCACATCGGCTTCAACATGCTGAGCCTGTGGTGGATCGGCGCGCCCCTGGAGGCGGCGCTCGGCCGGCTGCGCTACACCGCGCTCTACCTGGTCTCGGGGCTCGCGGGCAGCGCGCTCACCTACCTGATCGCCAGCCCCTTCCAGGGTTCGCTGGGTGCGTCGGGCGCGATCTTCGGGCTGTTCGCCGCGACGGCCGTGCTCGTGCGCAGGCTGCGCTACGACATGCGGCCGGTGATCGCGCTCCTCGCGATCAACCTCTTCATCACGTTCTTCTGGTCGGGCATCGCCTGGCAGGCGCACATCGGCGGGCTCGTCGCGGGCGCGGTGCTCGCCGTCGGCCTGGTGCACGCGCCGCGTGCGCACCGCGACCTCGTGCAGGCGGCGACCTTCGCCGGGGTGCTGGCCGCGACGGCCGTGGTGATCCTGGTCAGGACGGCGATGCTGACCTGAGGCCGCACACGGCTGACCTGAGGCCGCACACGCGGCGGCCTCCGCACGGGGGGCTCCGGGGTGCCGGGGCGCCGAAGTTTTCCACAGTGCGTGCCGGATCCTGTGCGTGCGGTGGGCGCGCTACCGTCCCAGCTGCCGCCGCGCGCCCCTGACCTGCGTGAACGCCGGTCGGGAGACGAGGTGAGCCAGGCCCGTACGGTGTGGTAGGCGACCCCTGCGGTCATACCGGCGTCAACCTGTCGTGAAGTTATCCACAGATCTTCAGACCTTTTCCCCCGCTGTGGAAACGACTGTGGATAACTCTCGCGACCGCCCCCGGGTTACGCCCTCGGACGGGTTTTCCTCATTTCCACTGGGTGGAGAAGCCGAACCCCGCCGCGATGAACCCGAACCCGACCGCGATGTTCCAGCTGCCCAGCGCCTCGACGGGGAGGTCCCCGCCCGTCACGTAGTAGAGGACGATCCAGGCCAGTCCGATCAGGAACATCGCCAGCATGACCGGGGCCACCCAGTTCCGGTTGGACAGCCTGATGTCCGTGGCCTTGGCGGCGGGCGGCGGCGTGAAATCCGCCTTCTTGCGGATGCGGGACTTCGGCACGAGGAACTCTCCTGTCGATGTGCTGCGTGACCGCGCAGGGGACTGAACGGCCGGCGAACCGGGAGACCGGAGGCCGGGGGACGGGCGACCCGGCCGGGCGCTCCGTTAGCGTAGTGCTTCCGTGGCTCCGGAGGAGATAAGGGTACGTTGAGCAATTCAGCACCAGGCGCCCGAGCCCCGGACGCGCCCGCGGGACGCCGCGGAGTCCGGCCCGTCCGGCTGCTCACGCTCGCCGTGTTCGGCCTCGCGGGCCTCCTCTTCGTGACGAGCTTCAACACCGCGAAGGGCACGGACATCCGCACCGACACGTCCCTGCTGAAGCTCTCCGACCTGATCCAGGAGCGCAGCGCCAAGAACGCGGAGCTCGACCGCGACGACGCCGCGGTGCGCCGGGACGTCGATGCGCTCGCCGGGCGCGACGACGGCTCGACCGCCGCGGAGGACGCGCACCTGCGGGCGCTGGAGGACAGGGCGGGCACCAGGACGCTGACCGGCGACGCCGTCACCGTCACCCTCGACGACGCCCCGCCCGACGCCACCGCGGCACCCGGCTACCCCGAGCCGCAGCCCAACGACCTCGTCATCCACCAGCAGGACCTCCAGGCCGTGGTGAACGCCCTGTGGAACGGCGGCGCCCGCGGCATCCGCGTGATGGACCAGCGGCTGATCGCGACGAGCGCCGTGCGCTGCGTCGGCAACACGCTGATCCTCCAGGGCCGCGTCTACTCGCCCCCGTACCGGATCACCGCGGTCGGAGACCCGGCGAAGCTGCACAAGGCGCTCGACGCGGCGCCCTCGATCCGCAACTACCTGCTGTACGTACAGGCGTACGGGCTCGGGTGGCGCGTCCACGACGACGGCAGCACCACACTGCCCGGCTACGCAGGCACGACGGACCTCCACTATGCGCAGCCTGTGGAATGACTGAGCGCGGCACCCGAACACCGCTGCGAGGACTGTGACGAAGCACAACCGGCAAACCCCCGGGCAGGTCAGGAATGCGCCGCCCGCGGGCCGCCGCCGCCGTTTAGTCTGGTGCGAGCGGAACGCGGGCGGTGCGCCCGGGGCGGCAGGGACCGAAGGGGCGGCGAGCGCGGGCATGTACGGGTGGTTCTGGCGGCATCTGCCGGGCAACACGTGGGTGCGTGCGGCCCTTTCGATCGTTCTCGTACTCCTGGTCGTGTATCTGCTGTTCCAGTACGTCTTCCCGTGGGCGGAGCCGCTGTTGCCCTTCAACGACGTCACCGTCGACGGTGGATCCGGAGGTGCCGCGGGATGAGCGCACGCGTTCTTGTCGTCGACAACTACGACAGCTTCGTCTTCAACCTCGTGCAGTACCTGTACCAGCTCGGCGCCGAGTGCGAGGTGGTGCGCAACGACGAGGTGACGACCGCCCGCGCGCAGGACGGCTTCGACGGCGTCCTGCTCTCGCCGGGCCCCGGCACCCCCGAACAGGCGGGCATCTGCGTGGACATGGTCCGCCACTGCGCGGCGACCGGCGTGCCCGTCTTCGGCGTCTGCCTCGGCATGCAGGCGATGGCCGTCGCGTACGGCGGGGTCGTCGGCCGCGCCCCCGAGCTGCTGCACGGCAAGACCTCGCCGGTGGAGCACGGCGGGCAGGGCGTCTTCACGGGGCTGCCCTCGCCGTTCACGGCGACGCGCTACCACTCGCTGGCCGCCGAGCCCGCGACCGTGCCGCCCGAGCTCGAGATCACCGCACGCACCCGGGACGGCATCGTGATGGGCCTGCGCCACCGTGAACTGCCCGTCGAGGGTGTCCAGTTCCATCCCGAGTCGGTCCTCACGGAACACGGCCACCTGATGCTCGCCAACTGGCTCGCGCGGTGCGGCGACCCGGGTGCGGTGGCCAGGTCCGCCGGCCTCGCGCCGGTGGTGGGGAAGGCAGCCGTCGCGTGACCGCACTCCGCCCCGAGCAGGACGGCGCCCCGGACGGGCCGCGGGCGGGTCGCGAGTCCGGCGCCGCCGGGTTCGAGGCGGTCGTCAGCGGCCTCGCCGACCCGCTGACCGACCCGATCCCCGGCGCGCCACCCCGCCGCGCCGCGGGGGAGCCGGAGCGGGCGGCGCCCGCCGCCGAGCCGATACCGCAGGAGCCTCCCGGCAGTCTGCCGCCCGAGCGCCCCTCGGGCCGGCACGCGCGCCCGCCGCCCGCGTCGGTGCCCCCGCCCCCCGTGGAGCGCCCGCCGGCCGCCGGGCCCGCGCAGGACGGGCCGCCGCCCGGCGCGGTACGCGACCCCCGCACGCCCGCGCGGTCGCCCGAGGCCGGGCCCGGGGCGACGCGGCCCGTACCGGCGCCGCAGCCGCAAGCGCCCCGGCCGGCACCCCGCGAGGCCCCGGCGCCGCACCGGCCTCCGGTGTCCGCCGAGGCGGCCACCGAGTACCTGCCGAAGGTGCCGCCCGCGCCGCCGGTCGCGGACACCCCGACGACGTTCCTGCCGAAGACGCCCCCTGCTCCCCGGCCTCAGGGCGCGGCCCCGGCGCCGCCTGCGGGCGACACGTCCACGACGTTCCTGCCCAGGACGCCCCCTGCCCCCGCGCCGCCGGTCGCGGACACCCCGACGACGTTCCTGCCGAAGACGCCGCCCGCTCCTGTGCCGCCTGTGGGCGACGGCCCTACGACGTTCCTGCCGAAGACGCCCGCCGCCGCGCCCGCGCCCGGGGGGCCCGTGGTGGACCAGGAGACCGTGGCTCTGCGCTCCGCGGACGTCCGCAGGGCCGTGGGGGGCGAGGAGCCGGCGCCCGCGGGCGGCAGGGCCGAGCGCCGGAAGGCGGCCAGGGCCGGGGCGCGCGGACGCAGACGGCCCGCGCCCGCGCCCGCGGCGCCGACCGGCCGCCCCCTGACGCGGATCGAGGCCCGGCAGGCCGCCCGCGCCCTCAAGGACAGTCCCGGCGTGGTGATCAGCCGTGCCGTGGGCGAGCTGTTCATCACCTTCGGCGTGCTGATGCTGCTGTTCGTGACGTACCAGCTGTGGTGGACCAACGTCCGCGCCGACAACTTCGCCGACAACGAGGCGAGCAAGATCCAGAGCACCTGGAAGTCCCACAAGGGCCCGGCGGCCGGGGCGTTCGAGCCCGGCCAGGGGTTCGCGATCATCCACATCCCGAAGCTGGACGTGGTCGCGCCGATCGCGCAGGGCGTCAGCAAGGAGAAGGTCCTCGACCACGGCGAGGTCGGCCACTACTCCGAGGGGCCGCTCAAGACGGCGATGCCCGAGGACAAGAGCGGCAACTTCGCACT
Organism: Streptomyces tremellae; assembly: GCF_039540215.1. Lineage (NCBI taxonomy): Bacteria > Bacillati > Actinomycetota > Actinomycetes > Kitasatosporales > Streptomycetaceae > Streptomyces > Streptomyces tremellae. The sequence goes on along the minus strand of NZ_BAABEP010000010.1, from coordinate 29,198 downwards.
GGCGGGCCACCGCAACACCCACGGCGAGCCGTTCCGCTACATCAACCAGCTGGTGCCGGGCGACAAGGTCGTCGTCGAGACGCAGGACGAGTACTACACGTACGAGATGACGCGTACGCTGCCGCAGACCTCGCCCTCCAACGTGGGGGTGATCTCCCCGATCCCGCAGGGCTCGGGCTTCACCAAGCCGGGCCGCTACATCACGCTGACCACGTGCACGCCCGAGTTCACCAGCACCTACCGGCTCATCGTCTGGGGCAAGATGGTCAGCGAACAGCCTCGCAGCCAGGGGCTCCCCGCGGCTCTCCAGCACGGCTGACGGCGGGGGCGCGGCGCCGAACGACACGGACCGACCAGGGGAAACGGGGCGAGCAGGGGTGGCATCCACGACCGGGCACGACGGCAGAGCACGGCGGCGGTCCGGCCCCCCGCCGAGGGCGCGGCGCGGCCCGGTCGCCGCCGTCTTCTCCGTCGTCGGCGAACTGCTCATCACCGCGGGCCTGTTGCTCGGCCTGTTCGTCGTCTACTCGCTGTGGTGGACCAACGTCACGGCCGACAAGGAGGCGGGGCGCCAGGCGGACCAGGTGCGCAGGCACTGGGCCGAGGCCCCGCCGTCCGTCCCGGACGGCAAGGCGCCGTCGTTCGACACGAAGGACGGCATCGGCTTCCTGCACGTGCCCTCGATGAAGAACGGCGAGGTGCTGATCAAGAAGGGCACCGGCGTCGGCGTCCTCAACCAGGGCGTCGCGGGCTACTACACGTCCCCCGTCAAGTCCGCGCTCCCCTGGGACAGGACGGGCAACGTCACACTGGCCGCGCACCGCGACGGCCACGGCGCCAGGTTCCACAACATCCACAAGGTCAAGGTCGGCGACCCGGTCGTGGTCGAGACCCGGGACACCTGGTACGTCTACAAGGTCTACAAGATCCTGCCGTCGACGTCGAAGTACAACGTCAACACGATCCAGCAGATCCCCAGGGAGTCGGGGAAGACCAAGGCCGGCCGCTATCTGACGCTGACCACCTGCACGCCGGTCTACACGTCGGACTACCGCTACATCGTCTGGTCGCAGCTGGTGCGCACCGAGAAGGTCGGCAAGGACCGCACCCCGCCGCGCGAGCTGCGCTGAGGCGGGGTGCGGCCGGGCGTCAGTGGTTCCCGCCGAAGAACCCGCCGGGCAGGCCGCTGTTCTGGTCGCCCCCGTCACCGCCGGACGGCGGCCCCACCGTGGTCAGGGTGACGTTGCTCCCCTGGTCGACCATGGTGCCCGCGCCCGGGTCGATGCTGGCGACGTAGGAGTTGTTCGGGTCGTTCGGCGAGCCGTCCGCGACCACCGGGTTGAGCCCGGCGCCCTTGATGGCGTTCTGCGCGTCCCCCAGCTTCGTGCCGGGATTGATGGTCGGGACGGCGACCTGCTGCTTCTGCGGGCCCTTGGAGACCTGGAGCTTCACATGGCTGTGCTCGGGCGCCTTCTCGTTGCCCTGCGGGCTCTGCGAGATCACCGTGCCGGCGTCCTGGTCGGAGTCGACCTCCTGGGTGTCGACCACGAAGCCGATCGACTCCAGCTGGCTCTTGGCGTCCGCCACCTGCTTGCCGGTGACCGGCGGCACCACGACCTGCGCGGTCTTCGCGACCTTGAGCGTGATCGTCGCGCCCTTCGCCGCCTTGGAGCCGCCCGCGGGGTCCTGGCTGACGACCGTGCCCTCGTCCTGGTCGGACTCGACCGTCCGCACGTCGACCTTGAAGCCCTTGGACTCCAGGTCCTGGGTGGCCGAGTCCTGGTCGGAGCCCTTCTCGTCCGGCACCTCGACCTTCGCGGCGCCCGCGGAGACGACGACGCTGATCGTGCCGCCCACGTCCATCTTGCCCTTGGCGGGGCTCTGGCTGCAGATGGAACCCTTGGGCTGGTCGCAGTTGTCCGTGCCGGACTGGGTGAGCTTGACGTCCGCGTTCTGCGCGGACTTCCGCGCTTCCGGCAGCGTCTGCCCGACCAGCGAGGGGACGGTGATCTGGTCCGAGCCCGAGTCGCGGGTGAAGATGTACTTCCCGATGAGGATCGCGCCCACCAGCACGCAGATCGCCGCGATCACGATGAGGATCGTCCCGGTGTTGGACTTCTTCTGCCGGCGCCGCCCGCCGGAGCGGTCGTCATAGCCGCCGTAGCCCCCGTCGTCCGGGTTCATCGGCGGGAGCATCGAGGTCTGGCCGCCCTGGTCCTGGGGGCGCAGCGCCGTGGTGGGCTGGTCCTGCGGGCCGTAGCCGCCGCCGTACCCGACGGCACCGAGCGCGGCGGCCGCCGCGACGGGCTGGCCGTCGAGGCACGCCTCGATGTCGGCGCGCATCTCGTCGGCCGACTGGTAGCGGTAGTCCGGGTCCTTCACCAGCGCCTTCAGGACGATCGCGTCCATGTCGGGCGTGATCTCCGGGTCGAAGACGCTCGGCGGCTGCGGCTCCTCCCGCACGTGCTGGTACGCGACCGCCACGGGCGAGTCGCCGACGAACGGGGGCCGCACCGTGAGCAGCTCGTACAGCAGGCAGCCGGTGGAGTAGAGGTCCGAGCGCGCGTCGACGGTCTCCCCCTTGGCCTGCTCGGGGGAGAGGTACTGCGCGGTGCCGATCACGGCGGCGGTCTGCGTCATGGTCATGCCGGCGTCGCCCATGGCGCGCGCGATGCCGAAGTCCATGACCTTGACCTGGCCGGTGCGGGTGAGCATGACGTTCGCCGGCTTGATGTCGCGGTGCACGATGCCGCTGCGGTGCGAGTACTCCAGCGCCTGGAGGATGCCGATCGTCATTTCGAGCGTGCGCTCGGGCAGCAGCTTGCGGCCGGAGTGCAGCAGCTCGCGCAGGGTGGAGCCGTCGACGTACTCCATGACGATGTACGGGATGGAGACGCCGTCGACGTAGTCCTCGCCCGTGTCGTAGACCGCGACGATCGCCGGGTGGTTGAGCGAGGCTGCGGACTGGGCCTCCCGGCGGAACCGGGCCTGGAAGGACGGGTCGCGCGCGAGGTCCGCGCGGAGCGTCTTCACGGCGACGGTCCTGCCGAGCCTGGTGTCATGCGCGAGGTAGACCTCGGCCATGCCACCACGGCCGAGCACCGAGCCCAGCTCGTACCGGCCGCCGAGGCGACGCGGCTCATCCATGTCTGTTCCGGCCCTCTCCGTCAGTACCGACCGCACCTGTGTGTGGTCCGGCGGTGTGCTGTCCGCGGCAAGGCTACCGGGCCCGCCGCACCGGATTCGCCGGAGCGTCTGAGCTGATACAGGACCGGTACGCAGGCCGCGGGGCCTCTCCGTGTCCGGGTTCCGGGCACCGGCCGTGACCCGGACGCGGAGAGGCGCAGCCGGCGGGGCTCACCTGCCACTGTCGATCACGGCCTTCATCATGTCCCGCGCGATCGGGCCCGCGAGGCCGCCGCCGGAAATGTCGTCGCGGTTCGCGTCGCCGTCCTCGACGACCACGGCGACCGCCACGGGCGAGCTGTCGCCGACCTTCGCGTACGAGACGAACCAGGCGTACGGCAGGCCGCTGTTGTTCTCGCCGTGCTGCGCCGTGCCGGTCTTGCCGCCCACGGTGGCGCCGCTGATCTTGGCCCTGCCACCGGTGCCCTGAGGGTCGTTGACCACGGACTCCATCATCGACTGGAGCTTCTGCGCGTTCTCCGGGCTGAGCGGCTGGCTCATCTGCTCGGGCTGCGTCTTGTCGATCACGTCCAGGTTGGGCGCGCGCAGCTCGTCCACCATGTACGGCTTCATCAGCTTGCCGTCGTTGGCGATCGCCGAGGCGACCATGGCCATCTGCAGCGGGGTGGCGCGGGTGTCGAACTGGCCGATGGAGGACAGCGCGGTCTGCGACTGGTTGATGTCGGTCGGGAACTCCGACGCGGCCGAGCGCACCGGCACGAACTGCTCGGTGTTGAAGCCGAACTTCTTCGCCTCGTCCAGCATCTTGTCCTTGCCGACCTCGACGCCGAGGTGGCCGAAGACACTGTTGCAGGAGACCGTGAGGGCGAGCCGGAGCGTCGCGTTCTTGCAGGGCAGGTTGCCCTCGTTGGCCAGCGGGGTGGTGGTGCCCGGCATGATGTAGGGGAGCGGCGAGTCCGTCTTCGCGTCGGGGTCGGTGACCTCGCCGTTCTGGAGCGCGGCTGCCGCGGTGACCAGCTTGAACGTGGAGCCGGGCGGATAGGTCTGGCGCAGGGCCCGGTTGAGCATGGGCTGGTTCTTGTCGCCGGTCAGCTGCTTCCAGCTCGTGCCGTCGGTGCGGCCCGCGATCGTCGAGGGGTCGTAGCTCGGCGTGGAGGCGAGGGCGAGGATCTTCCCGGTCGTGGGGTCGATCGCGACGGCCGCGCCCTTCTTGCCCTTGAGCCCGTCGTACGCGGCCTTCTGGGCGTCGGCGTTGAGCGTCGTGACGACGTCGCCGCCGGTCTGCGTCTTGCCGGTGAACATCGAGACGGTGCGGTCGAAGAACAGCCGCGGGTCGTTTCCGCTGAGGACGCCGTCCTCGACGCCCTCCAGCATCGTGGAGCCGTACGCCTGCGACCCGTACCCGGTGACCGGCGCCCACAGGGAGCCGTCCTTCCAGGTCTGCTTGTACTTGTAGTACGGGTCGTCGGTCTTGACCGCGCCGGTGATCGGCTTGCCGTCGACGATGATGTTGCCCGGCGGGTGGCTGTAGCGCTCGATCGTCGGGCGCTGGTTGTACTTGTTGGTGTTGAGCGCGTCCGCCTTGACGTAGCCCAGCCAGTTCTCGCGGACCAGCAGGGCGAGGACGAGGAGGCCGCAGAAGATCGCGATGCGGCGCAGCGGCTTGTTCACGGTCGGACCACCTGGGTCATCTCGGCGTCGGGTGAGGGGGCGGGAGCCGGGGCCGGACGGCGCGCGGTGTCGCTGATTCTGATCAGGATGCCGATGAGGGCCCAGTTGGCGATGACGGAGGAGCCGCCCGCCGCGAGGAACGGCATCGTCATGCCCGTCAGCGGGATGAGGCCCATCACGCCGCCCGCCACCACGAAGACCTGGATCGCGAAGCCGCTGGTGAGGCCGATCGCGAGCAGCTTGCCGAACGGGTCGCGGGCCGCGAGGGCGGTCCGTACGCCGCGCTCGACGATCAGCCCGTACACGAGCAGGATCGCCATCGTGCCGGCCAGGCCGAGTTCCTCGCCCACGGTGGAGAGGATGAAGTCCGCGTTGGCGGCGAAGCCGATCAGGTCGGAGTTGCCCTGGCCGAGCCCCGTGCCGAGGGTGCCGCCCGAGCCGAAGGACATCAGGGCGTCGCCGATCTGCTGGCAGGCGCCGGTCGACTTGTAGCAGTCGAACGGGTTGAGCCAGGCCGTGACCCGGGACTTGACGTGCGGCTCGAAGGACGCGACGCCGACCGAGGCGATCGCCGACATCAGCAGGCCGAAGACGATCCAGCTGGTGCGCTCCGTCGCCACGTACAGCATGACCACGAAGAGGCCGAAGAACAGCAGCGAGGTGCCGAGGTCGGTCTCGAAGACCAGGATCAGGATGGACAGGGCCCAGATCACCAGGATCGGGCCGAGGTCGCGGCCGCGCGGCAGGTAGAGCCCGAGGAAGCGGCGGCTCGCCAGGGCCAGGGCGTCGCGCTTGACCATGAGGTAGCCGGCGAAGAACACCGCGATGATGATCTTCGCGAACTCGCCGGGCTGGAGCGAGCCGAGGCCCGGGATGCGGATCCAGATGCGTGCGCCGAACTGCGCGGGGAAGAAGACGGGCGCGATGAGCAGGATCAGCGCCACGACCATCGACACGTACGTGTACCGCTGGAGGACGCGGTGGTCCTTGAGGAACAGCAGGACCACCACGAAGATCGCGACGCCGATCGCCGAGTAGAGCATCTGCTTGGGCGCGGACGGCGTGAACGACCCGTAGGCCAGCTTGGCCAGGCTGATCAGGCGGGGCGACTGGTCGAGGCGCCAGATGAAGACGAGTCCGATGCCGTTGAGCAGTGTGGCGAGCGGCAGCAGCAGCGGGTCCGCGTAGCGGGCGAACTTCCGCACCACGAGGTGGGCGACGCCGGCGAGCGCGGCGAGCCCGAGCGCGTAGCCGAGGACGCCGGACGGGACCTTGCCGTCCAGCGCGAGGCCGACGTTGAGGTACGCGAACACGGCGACGGCGACGGCGAAGACGAGCAGGAGCAGCTCGGTGTTGCGCCTGCTGGGTGCGTCGATCGCGCCGATGGTGGTGGTGTTGGAGATGCTCATGGTGGTGGAGAGGCCCCCTGTGCCCCCGTTACTGCTGCTCGCAGTTGGAGACCAGCTTCTGCTCCTCCTCCGAGAGGGTGGGGCCCGGAGACGGAGGGTGCGGCTGGTTGACGGTGGAGTGCGCGGCGGTCTGCTCGCCCACGGTGCCGGCGGCGCCTCCCCCGGCACTGGCCGTGCCCGCGGTGCCGGCGGCGCCCGTGCCCGGCGAGGCGCCGGCGGACGGTGCGCCGGACGTGCCGGGCGTGGGCGACTTGCTCGCCTGCTGCTCCGAGCTGCGTTCGGCCCGCTTGCGCTCCTCGTTCTTCTTGCATGCGGAGGCCTGGGTGCCCAGTTCCTTGATCTTGCCCTGGGCGGTGCCGAGGCTGCCTTCCGTGATGGTGTCCTCGACCTGCTTGCGCTGGTAGTCGGGGAGGTACTTCAGCTCGATCTCGGGGTGGTCGGCCTGCACCTTCGAGAGCGAGACCCATGCCAGGTCCTGGCTGATGCCCCGGTAGAGCGCCACGTGCTGCTTGTTGGAGCCCACGTAGTACTGGGTCTGGGTCCAGCGGTAGCCCCCGTAGAGGCCGCCCGCGACCACGACGACCACGAGCACGGTGTAGAGGGACGCCCTGAGCCAGGTGCGCTTCGTGCGCGGGCCCCCGTCCGACCTGTGGCCCTTGCGGTAGCCGTGCGGTCCCTCGGGGCCGCCCGCGCCGTTCTCCGACGGCGCGCCGCCGTATCCCGCGTCGCCGCTGCCCGGCGGGCCGAAGGCACCGGCGGGGGACTGCTGGGGCACCGGCCTGCCGAGGCCGGCCGCCCGGCCCGCGGGGGTCTGCATGACGGTCGGGTCGTGGCCGAGCTGCTGGTTCTCCGCGACGGCGCCGACCACGACGGGGGTGTCGCTGAGCCGGCCGGCGAGGGTGTCGCCCATGTCCTGGTCGAGGACGTCGGCGACGATGCAGGTGATGTTGTCGGGGCCGCCGCCGCGCAGCGCCAGTTCGATCAGGTGCTGGACGGTCTCCTGCGGGCCCTGGTAGTCGGCGAGCGCCTCCTCGATCGTCTGGTGCGAGACGACCGCGGAGAGGCCGTCCGAGCAGATCAAGTACCGGTCGCCCGCACGTACTTCGCGGATCGAGAGATCGGGCTCCACATGGTCGCCGCTGCCCAGCGCGCGCATCAGCAGCGAGCGCTGCGGGTGCGTGGTGGCCTCCTCCTCGGTGATCCGCCCTTCGTCCACGAGCCGCTGGACCCAGGTGTGGTCCTGGGTGATCTGGGTGAGGACGCCGTCGCGCAGCAGGTACGCGCGGGAGTCGCCGACGTGGACGAGACCGAGCCTGCGGCCCGTCCACAGCAGCGCGGTGAGGGTCGTGCCCATGCCTTCGAGCTGCGGGTCCTCGTCGACCATCAGGCGCAGCTGCTCGTTGGCGCGCTGGACCGCGGCGCCGAGGGAGGTGAGGACGTCGGAGCCCGGCACGTCGTCGTCGAGCTGGACGAGCGTGGAGATGACCTCGGAGGACGCGACCTCGCCCGCCGCCTGGCCGCCCATGCCGTCGGCGATGGCGAGCAGCCGGGGACCCGCGTAGCCGGAGTCCTCGTTGCCCTCGCGGATCATGCCCTTGTGCGATCCGGCGGCGAAGCGCAGCGTGAGTGTCATGCGCACGCCTCCGGTCGGGCCGCCCGCTGAATCCGGCACCAGCCGGTCTGGAGCCACAGTGCCCACCCTCCGGTCGGGAGCACGCACGGGTCCGCTGGCGGGACCGCGGCGGCTCGCTCGCTCCGCTCGATCATTGTCGTGACTACTTCCGCAGCTCGATGACGGTCTTGCCGATGCGGATCGGTGCACCCAGGGGGACCGGGGTCGGAGTGGTCAGCCGGGTCCGGTCGAGATACGTGCCGTTGGTGGACCCGAGGTCCTCGACGATCCACTGGCCGTCGCGGTCCGGGTAGATCCTGGCATGCCTGCTGGACGCGTAGTCGTCGTCCAGCACGATCGTGGAGTCGTGCGCGCGGCCCAGCGTGATGGTCTGGCCCTGGAGGGCGACCGTGGTGCCCGTGAGGGTGCCCTCGGAGACCACGAGCTTGGTCGGGGCGCCGCGGCGCTGCCGGCCCGCCCCCTGCTGCTGGCGCTGGTGCGGCGGCCCGGCGCTCTGCCGGTTCTGCTGCGGCCTCGTGTCGCCGCCGCCGCGGCGCGCGCCGCGCTGCGTGACGCGCGTACCGAACAGGTCGCTGCGGATGACCTGGACGGCCACGATGACGAACAGCCACAGAACGGCCAGGAAACCCAGCCGCATGACCGTCAGGGTCAGCTCTGACATTGCCCCCGCTTCACCCTTCGGCTTGCCGGTAAACGATGGTGGTACTGCCCACGACGATCCGCGAGCCGTCGCGGAGCGTAGCGCGGGTGGTGTGCTGTCCGTCCACCACGATGCCGTTGGTGGAGCCGAGATCCTGGATCGTCGAGGGCGTTCCGGTCCTGATCTCGCAGTGCCTGCGGGACACGCCGGGGTCGTCGATGCGCACGTCGGCGTCGGTGCTGCGGCCGAGGACCAGGGTGGAGCGGGAGATCTGGTGCCGGGTGCCGTTGATCTCGATCCAGTGCCGGGTCCTGGTGGGGGGCACCGCACTCGGGGCGGGGCCCGGGGCACCGTAGCCGCCGCGGGCCGCGCCGGGCGGCGGGGTGTCGGGCATGGGCGGCACGGCGCGCGGCGGGTAGCCGTACCCCTCCTGCTGCCGGTAGCCCTGGTGCTGCGGGGGCTGCTGGGGCGGCTGCTGTGACGTACTCGACGCGAGGGTGCGGCTGCGGACCCGGTACAGGCCGGTGTCGAGGTCGTCCGCCTTCTCCAGGTGGACCTTGATGGGGCCCATGAAGGTGTAGCGCTGCTGCTTGGCGTAGTCCCTGACCAGGCCGGCCAGTTCGTCGCCGAGCTGGCCCGAGTAGGGGCTCAGGCGCTCGTGGTCCGGGGTGCTGAGCTCGACGATGAAGTCGTTGGGCACGACGGTCCGCTCGCGGTTCCAGATCGTCGCGTTGTTGTCGCACTCGCGCTGGAGGGCGCCGGCGATCTCGACGGGCTGGACCTCGGACTTGAACACCTTCGCGAAGGTGCCGTTGACCAAACCCTCAAGGCGCTGTTCGAACTTCTTCAGGACTCCCATGAGGCACCTCCTCCGTAGTCGTTGCCGTGGTCGTACCGGCTCTGGTGCCGGGTCGTGCGCCGGCGTCCTCGGCCGTGTCCGCCCCGGCCGGCCGCCGCGGCGCCCGCGCTGCGCGGGCCGGACCGGGCGTCGTCGCCGCGCGGAACGTACCGCTCGCACTGCCTCTCGTACTGCTTACTGATCGTATCCACGCGTCGGGAAATCGGCTGGTTCCCCTTGTCTGCCCGGTCGATGGGTGTCGCCTCTCACACGGATCGTAGAGGTGGCCCTCCGACAGTGTCCCGCACTCGGCGTCCTCCCTTGAGGAGCGGGTACCGACCCTGTCCGTTCCCTGTACGGCCGCTGTCGTGCCCGGCCGTACGGCGACCGCCCCGGGGGCCTGACCGGGGGCTGAGAGGGCCGCCCCTTCCCCGGGTAGGCGGGGCGGAAACGGATGTGAACCCACCCTGTTCAGCGTGCTAATCTTCAGATGTCGCCAGGGGAACGCAGCAGCGGACCCCACGGGGACGCACCCAATGCGCGGGTGGCGGAATAGGCAGACGCGCTGGATTCAGGTTCCAGTGCCCGAAAGGGCGTGGGGGTTCAACTCCCCCCTCGCGCACCACAGGAGAAGGGCCCCTGCTCGGCAGGGGCCCTTCTCGCGTGTATGTGCTGCTGCCCGGGTCGGCTGCGGGGCCCGTGGCGCGGCCGTGCCGTCCGTGTTGGTTGTCTGTGCCGTCCGGTGCGTGCCGGGTGTGGCTTTCTTCATAGGCGCAGGCGTGTCGTCACGGCCCCGTACGCGAGAACGCGGCGGGGCGCCCCGGTGGGAGGCGGCCCGCCGCGTCGCCGCGGGCGGGGGCGATCCGTCGATCGCGGTGCCCGGGTCAGGCGGCCAGGCGGGCGGCCAGTTCCTTCGCCTTGGCCGTGGCCCGCTCGTGGGCCTGGGTGCGGGACTGCTCGGCGAGCGGGCGCAGCGCCGCCATCTCCTCCTTGGCCGGGGCCAGGGTCAGCTCGGGGACGATGAACTCGATGTCCGTGGCGCCGAACATGCCCTCAAGGAGCTTGCGCAGGTAGGTCTGCACGAACTCGAAGTCCTCGCGGGGCGTGCCGGGGGCGTACGAGCCGCCGCGGCTGGCCACGATGGTGAAGGGCTTCTTGCCGACGGCGGAGTCGGGGGTGGCGTTGTGGCCGGCGATGATCGCGTGGTCGAACCACGCCTTCAGGGTCGAGGGGATCGAGAAGTTGTACATCGGGGCGCCGATGAGGATGGCGTCCGCGGCCTCAAGCTCGGCGGCCAGCTCGGCGCGCAGGGCGTGGTCGGGGCCCCCGGCCGCGGCGGCGGCGTCGAGGTGCGGGAGCGGCTGGGCGGCCAGGTCGCGGTAGATCACGGTGCCGGTCGGGTGCTGCTCCTTCCAGGCCTCGACGAACTTCGCGGTGACCTCACGCGAGGCGGAGCCCTCGGGGAAGAGGGAGGAGTCGATGTGCAGCAGCGTGGCCATGGGCGTTCTCCAGAAATCGGGACACGGGGTGTGGACGCGAAGCGGACCCTTGGGTTCTCTTCGCACCTATGGATAACACAGCGACTTACTTTTTTTCACCCCCGTCGGAAAGAGCAGCGCGGCCAGTAGTCTGTGAGGCATGGCGCAGCACAGCGAAGACGTGTGCAAACAGGTGGACGTGGGGATCACCCGTGTCTTCGAGCTGCTCGGAAAGCGCTGGACGGGCCCGATCATCTCCGTCCTGATGTCCCGCCCCGTGCACTTCTCCGAGCTCAGGAGGGCGATCCCGGGGATCAGCGAGCGGATGCTCTCCGACCGTCTGAGCGAGCTCGGCTCCGAGGGGCTGGTCGTCCGCGAGGTGGACGAGGGGCCCCCACTGCGGGTCGCCTACCGGCTCACGGAGAGCGGCGCGGCGATGGAGCCCGCGCTCAACGAGCTGCTGAGGTGGGCGGAATCACACATGGGTGTGAAGAAGGGCAGCTGCTAGGGAGCGTCGTCGGGCGCGGGACGCGATCTCGCGGACACGACCAGGGCACGTCCGCGCCGGGCCGTCTCCCGGTTTCTCCTTGCGGCCGTGTGCGGGGCTGTGCCGGCGGGCGGGCGCGGGGGGCCCGCGGGGCGCGAGGCCGTACGGGCGGGTGGGCGTGGCCACTACGCTGGGCGGGTGACGCAGGACGTACCACGTGAATCCCAGAGCGCGCGGCTCGAACGGGCCGTGCGCGCTGCCGAGCAGGCGCTGATCGAGTTCGAGATCGCCCTGGAGACGTTCCGGATCGAGGTGGAGAACTTCTCCCGGCTGCACCACCAGAAGCTCGGTCCCATGTACACCCGCCTCGACGAGCTGGACGCCCTGATCGCCGAGGCGAGGGCGCGCAGCAGCGGCGACCCCGAGGACCTGCGCAAGGCGCAGGAGGCGCGCGGCATGGTGCAGCCGATGCCGGGCGTGGACGAGCTGTTCCACGACTGGCTCGACGGCGACGGGCTCTCCCCCGAGGCCGCCGCGATGCTCACCGAGCAGCCCGTGCGGCCGCCGCGCCGCGTCCGGCCGAGCGACGAGGCCCGCAAGCTCTACCGCGAGCTGGCGCGCAAGGCCCACCCCGACCTGGCGCAGGAGGATGGCGAGCGGGCGCGGCGCGAGGAGTTCATCGCGCGCGTCAACGGCGCCTACGGGCGCGGCGACGAGGCGCTGCTGCGCGAGCTGGCCGCCGAGTGGGAGGCGGGGCCCCGCCCGGAGCCCGCGCCGCTGACCGAGAGCGAGGAGCTCTACGCGCGCCTCGAATGGCTCTCCCAGCGCAAGGAGCTGCTGACGCTCCTCGCCAAGGACCTGGAGGAGTCGGCGATCGGCGCCATGCTCCGGATGGCGCCCGACGACCCCGACCGGCTGCTCGACGAGATCGCCGAGCAGCTGCTCGCCCAGGTCTCCGAGCGTGAGGCCGAACTCGCACGGCTGGTGCAGTAGGTTCGAAGGACTGGCCCGAACCGGAAGAGAGCATCCCCATGAGCTTCGCCGCACTGCCCTCGGTCGACGTGTCCGCGCTGCCCGCCGACGCCTTCCTCGTGGACGTCCGGGAGGACGACGAGTGGGCCGCCGGCCACGCGGAAGGCGCCCTGCACGTGCCGATGAGCGACTTCGTCGCGCGTTTCGGCGAGGTGTCCGAGGCGGCCGACGGCCGCACGGCCTATGTCGTGTGCAAGGCGGGCGGCAGGTCCGCGCAGGTCACGCAGTACCTCGTGCAGCAGGGCGTGGACGCGGTCAACGTCGACGGCGGCATGCTGGCCTGGGAGGGCGTGGGCCGTCCCCTGGTCACCGACAGCGGCGCGGCGCCCGTCGTCCTCTGAGGCAGGCCGACAGGCCGACCGGCAGGCTCGGGCGGGCGAGGTCCTCCGCGACCGGCAGGCTCGGGCGGGCGAGGCCGGTCGCCGCGGTGTCTTGGACCGCCGGACCCGGACGGGCGAGACGGGGTGGCCGCGGTCTGCGGGCCCGGTCGGCTCGGCGGTCAACTGCTAGCGGTCGAAGTCGAGTTCGACCTCCGGGGTGGCCGCGTGCGACTGGCACGCCAGGACGTGGCCCGCGTCGGTCTCCTCGGGCTCCAGCGCGAAGTTGCGGTCCATCGTGACCTCGCCGGAGACCAGGAACGCCCTGCAGGTGCCGCAGACGCCGCCCCGGCACGCGTACGGCGCGTCCGCGCGGGCCCTGAGGACCGTTTCGAGCAGCGGCTCGCCGCCCCTGACCGGCCAGGTGCCCGAGCGGCCTGCCAGCGTCGCCGTGAGCGAGGAGCCCGCGACGGGGGCGGCGGGCGGGGGCGCGGGGGCCGTCGCCTCGTCCACGTAAAAGATCTCCTGGTGGATGCGGGAGCGGTCGACGCCGAGGTCGCGCAGCGCCCGGTCGGCGCCGGTGACCAGGCCGAGCGGCCCGCACAGGAACCAGCCGGCCACGTCGGCCACGGGCAGGATCGACGGCAGCAGCGCCGCGAGCCGGCGCCGGTCGAGGCGGCCGGCCGGCAGGCCCGCCCGCTGCTCCTCCCGCGAGACCACGGGAACCAGCTGGAACCGGTCGGGGTAGCGGTCCTTGAGGTCGGCGACCTCGTCGAGGAACATCGCGGACGCCACCGTACGGTCGCTGCGCACCAGGCAGAACCGCGCCTCGGGCTCCCGGGCGAGCAGCGTCGCCGCCATCGAGAGGACGGGGGTGATACCGCTGCCCCCGACGACCGCGGCGAAGCGCCCAGGCCGCGGCTCCAGCACGAACCGGCCCGCGGGCTCCATCACGTCGACCGTGTCCCCGGCCGCGAGCTCCTTGAAGGCGTACGGGGAGAACGCGCCGCCCTCCACGAGCCGCACCCCCACCCGCAGTGCGCCGCCCGCGGGCGCGCAGACCGAGTACGTACGCCTGACCTCCCGGCCGTCCGGATCCCGCCTGCGCAGGGCGACATGCTGGCCCGGCGCGTGCAGGAAGCGCTCGCGCAGCGCGGGCGGCACCTCGAAGGTGAGGGCCACCGCGTCGTCCGTGAGGCGTTCGACCGCGGCGACCCGGAGCGTATGGAACATCTACAACTCCTTGAAGTGATCGAACGGCTCCCCGCACGCCGAGCAGCGGCGCAGCGCCTTGCACGCGGTGGAGGAGAACCGGCTGAGCAGCTCGGTGGCCGTGGAGCCGCAGTGCGGGCAGCGGATGGCGAGGGAGAGCGGCACGGCCCCGCCACCCCCCTGCGGCCGCGGCGGCGCGATGCCCGCCTCGGCGAGCTTGCGCCTGCCCTCGTCGCTGATGTCCTCCGTGGACCAGGGCGGGGAGAGCACCGTGACCACCGCGACGTCCCGCTGGCCGTGCGCGCGCAGCGCCGCCTCGATGTCCTCGGACATCGTCTCGACGGCAGGGCAGCCGGTGTACGTCGGCGTCAGCTCGACCCGCACCGAGCGGTGGCCGCAGGGACCGTAGGAGACCCGCACGTCGCGCAGGACGCCGAGCTCCGCGAGGGAGACCACCGGGAGCTCTGGGTCGGGCACGGCGCCGGCGACGCGGCGCAGCTCGCGCTCCAGTGCCTCCTCGGCCCGGGTCGGGGTCACCATGACGCCCCCGGGTGGCTGCGGTGCAGGTGCTGCATCTCGGCGAGCATCCGGCTGAACGCCTCGGTGTGCAGGCCCTCGCGGCCCGCGCCCGCGGCCCAGCCGCCGGAGCGCGGTCCCTCGGGGAGCGGCAGGGTGGCGCGCTCCAGCACGTCCCGCACGGTCGCGAGCCACTCGGCCTCCAGGGCCGCGGGGTCCGCGTCCAGGCCCTCGACGGGCCGGAACAGCTCGCCGGTGAACCGCCACAGCGCGGCACACGCCCGCCGCATGCGCTCATGGCTCTCCTCGGTGCCGTCGCCGAGCCTGAGCGTCCACTGCCGCGCGTGGTCGAGGTGGTACTCGACCTCCTTGGCGGCCTTCGCGGCGAGCGGGGCGAACGGGCCATCAGCCACGGCCAGTTCGCGGTAGAGGGGGAGCTGGTATGCGGAGAAGTACAGCTGGCGGGCGATGGTGTGGGCGAAGTCGCCGTTGGGCTGCTCGACCAACTGGACGTTGCGGAAGGCGCGCTCCTGTCTGAGGTAGGCCAACTCGTCCTCGTCGCCGACCAGGGAGAGCAGCGACCTGGCCTGGCCGAGCAGGTCGAGCGCGATGTTGGCGAGGGCGACCTCCTCTTCGAGGACAGGGGCGCGGCCCGCCCACTCCCCCAGCCGGTGCGAGAGCACCAGCGCGTCGTCGCCCAGGGCGAGTGCGGCGCTCACAGGTGCTTCACCCCGTCCGGGATCTCGTAGAACGTCGGGTGGCGGTACGCCTTGTCGGCAGCCGGGTCGAAGAAGGGGTCGCGCTCGTCCGGCGAGGAGGCCGTGATCGCGGCGGACGGCACCACCCAGATCGACACGCCCTCGCCGCGGCGCGTGTACAGGTCCCGGGCGTTGCGCAAAGCGAACTCCGCGTCCGGGGCGTGCAGGCTGCCCGCATGGGTGTGGGACAGGCCACGCCTCGCCCGCACGAAGACCTCCCACAGGGGCCACTCGCCCTGCCCGCTCACGCCGCCACCGCCGTCGCGTCCGCCGCGGCAGGGGAGTGCTTCGCCGCGTACGCCGCGGCTGCCTCGCGCACCCAGGCGCCCTCCTCGTGGGCCGTCCTGCGGCGGGTGATCCGCTCCTCGTTGCACGGGCCGTTGCCCCTGAGGACCTGCTGGAACTCCGTCCAGTCGATCGGTCCGTGGTCGTAGCCCCCCTTCTCCTCGTTCCACCTGAGGCCGGGGTCGGGGAGCGTGAGGCCGAGCGCCTCGGCCTGCGGGACGCAGATGTCCACGAACCGCTGCCGCAGGTCGTCGTTGGAGAACCGCTTGATGCGCCAGGCCATCGACTGCGCGGAGTGGGCGGACTCGCCGTCCGGCGGGCCGAACATCATCAGCGAGGGCCACCACCAGCGGTCCACCGCGTCCTGCGCCATCGCGTGCTGCTCGGGGGTGCCCTTGCTGAGCGCCATCAGCAGCTCGAAACCCTGGCGCTGGTGGAAGGACTCCTCCTTGCAGACGCGGACCATGGCGCGCGCGTAGGGCCCGTAGGAGCAGCGGCACAGCGGCACCTGGTTGGTGATCGCGGCGCCGTCCACGAGCCAGCCGATCGCGCCGACGTCCGCCCAGGTCAGCGTGGGGTAGTTGAAGATCGACGAGTACTTCTGGCGCCCCGAGTGCAGCTTGTCGAGCAGCTCGTCCCTGCTGGTGCCGAGCGTCTCGGTGGCGCTGTAGAGATACAGGCCGTGGCCCACCTCGTCCTGGACCTTGGCCATCAGGATCGCCTTGCGCCGCAGGGAGGGCGCGCGGGTGATCCAGTTGGCCTCGGGCTGCATGCCGATGATCTCGGAGTGCGCGTGCTGCGCCATCTGGCGCACCAGCGTCGCGCGGTAGGCGTCCGGCATCCAGTCGCGCGGCTCGATGCGCTCCTCCGCCGCGACGGCGGCGTCGAAGGCCGCGAGCAGGGCGTCCTCACCGGGCCCGCCGGTCTCGCCGGTGGCACGCGCCGCGCCGGCCGTGCCGCCCGTACTGCTCGTGCCGCTCGTACTGCTCGCCACCGTCGCCATCCCGACTCCCTACCGACCGATCGTTCGGTTCCCGGACTTCAATGGTCGGTCGGCGGCCCGTAGGGTGTCAACCCTGTGGATAACTGGCTCGGCGCGGGGCGACGGATCGGGGCGGGATGAAGAGTTACGGGGACCCGGGGGGCCCGGGGGCCTGGGGGGACGAGGACGCCGCGGCCGGGCCGCGGCAGCCCGGCGCGCCGGGCGGTCCTGCCGCCACCGGGGCGCAGGGGCCGCAGGACGCGCCGGCGCCCGCCGGGGCGCCGCGGGGCCGGGGCGCGTCCCCCGCGGGGGAAGGACCCGGCACGCCCGTGCCGCCCCCCGGCGGCGCGCACGGCTCGCGGCGGACCGGGGCCGGCATCGCGGGACTGCCCCGCAGGTACCAGGTCGTGGCGGGCGTCGCGGCCGTCGCCGTGCTCGCCGTCGCCTGCACGCACCTGGCGATGGTCTTCTTCTACGTGGCCCCCGCCAACACGGTCTCCAAGGCGCACGCCCAGCTGATCAACCGCTGGGTGAACCCGGAGTTCGAGCAGAACTGGAAGCTGTTCGCGCCCAACCCGCTCCAGCAGAACATCCACGTCCAGGCACGCGTCGAGGTCGTAAACGCCTCAGGACGGCGCTCGGTCGGCGGCTGGCAGGACCTCTCGGCACAGGACGGAGCGGCGATCCTGCACAACCCGCTGCCGAGCCACACCCAGCAGAACGAGCTGCGCAGAGCCTGGGACTACGTCACCCAGACCCACGACGACAAGGGGCGGCCGATCGGCACCAGGGGCCGGCTCTCTGAGGCCTACCTGCGGCGGATCGTCGTGCTCCGCCTCGGCCGCGAGCACCTGACGGGCCGCGTGGCCCGCATCGAGGTCCGCTCGGCGACCACGGCGGTAGCGCCGCCGCCGTACGCCAAGGAGCGCGTCGACACCCGGACCTTCTACCGGACCTTCCCCTGGTGGGGCGTCGGCCCCTCGGACGTCCCCGACGGCGTCCCCGCGACGGTCGTCGCCGCTGGCCCGGTGGGGGCACCCCACGGCACGGGCACGGCGAGCGGCACGGAGGCGGCCGGGTGAGTACGGCGGAGCAGGGCCCCACGGCCGCGCCCCCGGCGCGCGGCACCGCGTACGCCGCCGTCGCGCGCGCCCTCCAGCGCGTCACCTCCACCTCCTTCGGCCCGTACCAGAGCGCGGTCATACGCATCGGCTTCGCGGGCACCTGGCTGGTCTTCCTGCTGCGTGAACTCCCGCACCGCGGCGAGCTGTACGGCCCCGGCGCGCCCTGGAGCTGGGACCTGGCGCGGCAGCTCATCGCGGGCAACAGCGCCTTCTCCGCGCTGATGTGGTCGGACAGCCGGGTCTGGTTCGAGACCGTCTACGCCGTCGCGGTCCTCTCCAGCCTGCTGCTGATGCTCGGCTGGCGGACCCGGACGCTCTCCGCGGTCTTCATGGTCGGCGTGCTCTCGCTCCAGAACCGCTCCGTCTTCCTCGGCGACGGCGGCGACAACGTCATCCACATCATGGCGATCTACCTGGTCTTCACCCGCTGCGGGCAGGTCTGGTCGCTGGACGCGCGGCGCGCGGCGCGTGCGGCGCGGGACGGCGGCTCCTGCGCCCGCCTCAAGGACCGCACGGGCCCGGTCCTGTGGGTGGTGCTCGGCGCGGTGCTCGCCGTGGGAGCGGCCACAGGACCCGGCCATGTGCAGCTGTGGACGCAGGCGCTGCTGTGGGGCGCCTGGGCCGTGCAGGGGCTGTGGTGGGCGGTGAACCGGTACGCGCCGGGCAGCCACGAGCGCAGCCTCCTCGACGTCCTCGCGCACCTCCTGCACAACGCGGCGCTGGTCGTGATCGCCGTGGAGGTCTGCTTCATCTACTCCACGGCGGGCTGGTACAAGATCCAGGGCACCCGGTGGGAGGACGGCACCGCGCTGTTCTACCCGCTCAAGCTGGACTACTTCACCCCGTGGCCCTGGCTGTCCGGGGTGCTCGCCGCGAGCAGCCTCTTCGTCCTGGTCTTCACCTACGGCACGGTGATGGTGCAGGTCGCCTTCCCCTTCACGCTGTTCAACCGGCGGGTCAAGAACGTCCTGCTGGTGGGGATGATGCTGGAGCACGCCGGAATCGCCGTGCTGCTCGGTCTGCCGTTCTTCTCCCTGGCGATGATCACCGCGGACGCGGTCTTCCTGCCGACCGGCTTCCTCCTGTGGCTCGGAGCCCGGATCGCGGCGGGCCGCGCCCGACTGCGCGGGCGCGGGGGCGGCGGCCTGCCCGGCCAGCGGCACGAGGCCGGTGACCAGCCCCGTACCCTCGTCGGATGAGCAGCGAGAGACCGCCGGCGGCGCCCGCCCCGCACGACGATCCCCCTCCGGGCGCGGCCGGCGAGCCGCTCCAGTACGACGAGGGCTTCGCGCCCGTGGTCGGGGTGGGGCCGCACCCCGAGCCCTGGCCGCGCGGCGAGCGCTACGACCCCGAGCTGCTGGCCCACGGCGACCGGCGCAACGTCGCCGACCGGTACCGCTACTGGCGCCGGGAGGCCATCGTCGCCGAGCTCGACACGCGCCGTCACGCCTTCCACGTGGCGGTGGAGAACTGGGGCCACGACTTCAACATCGGCTCCGTCGTGCGGACCGCCAACGCCTTCCTGGCGCGGGAGGTGCACATCGTCGGCCGGCGCAGGTGGAACCGGCGCGGCGCCATGGTGACCGACCGCTACCAGCATGTCCGCCACCACCCGGACACGGCGGCCCTGACGGCCTGGGCGGCGGCCGAGCGGCTGCCCGTCATCGGCATCGACAACCTGCCGGGCGCCGTGCCGCTGGAGCGCACCGAACTGCCGCGCCGCTGCGTGCTCCTCTTCGGGCAGGAGGGCCCCGGGCTCACCGAGGAGGCCCGCGAGCACGCCCTGATGGTCTGCTCGATCGCGCAGTTCGGCTCGACGCGCTCGATCAACGCGGGGGCCGCCGCGGCGATCGCCATGCACGCCTGGGTGCAGCGCCACGCGGAGATCCCGGCGGCCCCGCCGCCCCGCTGACGCCCGGGGCGGCCGGAGCGGGGCGGCCCCGGCGGCCCGGCGCCGGCTCAGGCCGGGCGGCGCACCTCCACCGTGCGGAATCGGTTGGCCACGAACGCCGCGTCGCACAGCGCCGCGTTGGCCGCGGGGTTGCCGCCCGAGCCGTGGAAGTCGGAGAACGCGGCCGTCTGGTTCACGAACACGCCACCGGTCAGATTGAGCGACAGCTGCGCCGCCTCGTCGAGGCAGACCTCCTCGACGGCCGCCTCGACCTCGGGGGAGGTCGTGTACGCGCCGACCGTCATGGCGCCCCGCTCGCGGACCGTGCGCCGCAGCAGCTCCAGCGCGTCGGCGGTCGAGGCGACGGCGACCGCGAAGGAGACAGGACCGAAGCACTCGGCCAGATAGGGCGCACCGGACCCGGCCCCGCCGTCCGCCTTCACGATCAGCGGCGTGCGCACCACCGCGTCGGGCCACTCCGGACTGCGCACCTCGCGGGAGGCGAGCGCGACCTCGCCCAGCTCGGCCGCGGCCTCCAGGCGGGCCTTCACGTCCGGATTGACCAGCGCGCCGAGCAGCGCGCTCGCCCGCGCGTCGTCGCCGAGCAGCGTGTCCACCGAGGCCGCGAGGTCCGCCACGACCTCGTCGTACGTCCGGGGGCCCGCGTCCGTGGCGATGCCGTCGCGGGGGATGAGCAGGTTCTGCGGGGTGGTGCACATCTGGCCGCTGTAGAGGGAGAGCGAGAAGGCCAGATTGCCGAGCATGCCGCGGTAGTCGCCGGTCGAGTCGATCACGACGGTGTTCACGCCGGCCTTCTCCGTGTAGACCTGCGCCTGCCGGGCGTGCGTCTCCAGCCAGTCGCCGAACGCCGTCGAGCCCGTGTAGTCGACGATCCGTACCTCGGGGCGGACCGCCAGGTCCTTGGCGAGGCCCTCGCCCGGCCGCTCCACCGCGAGCGCCACCAGATTCGGGTCGAAGCCGGTCTCCGCGAGGACCTCGCGGGCGATCCGCACCGTCAGCGCGAGCGGAAGCACCGCGCGCGGGTGCGGCTTGACCAGCACAGGATTGCCGGTGGCCAGCGAGGCGAACAGGCCCGGATAGCCGTTCCACGTGGGGAAGGTGTTGCACCCGACGAGCAGCGAGACGCCGCGCGGCACCGCCGTGAACGTCTTGCGCATCTCCAGCGGGTCGCGCCTGCCCTGCGGCTTCGACCAGTCGGCGCGCTCCGGCACCCGGGTCTGCTCCGCGTACGCGTAGGCCACCGCTTCGAGGCCGCGGTCCTGCGCGTTGGCCCCGCCCGCCTGGAGCGCCATCACGAACGCCTGCCCGCTGGTGTGCATCACCGCGTGGGCGAACTCGTGGGTGCGCGCGGAGATCCGCGCCAGGATCTCCAGGCAGACCAGCGCCCTGGCCTCGGGGCCCGCCGCGCGCCAGGCCCCCATCCCCGCGCGCAGGGCCGGCAGCAGCACCTCGATGTCCGCGTGCGGGTACTCGATGCCGAGCGCGGGGCCGTACGGCGAGGTCTCCGCGCCCGTCCAGCCGTCGGTGCCCGGCTGGTCGAGCTCGAAGCGTCCACCGCGCAGCGCCTCGAAGGCCGCGAGCCCTTCCGCGGGCGCCGTCTCCCCGTACGCCTTGGGGTGTTCGGGGTGGGGCGACCAGTAGGCGCGGGTGCGGATCGCGTCGAGCGCCTGGTCGAGCGTGGCCCTGCGGGTCTCGGCCAGCTTCTGGAGGCTGAGCTGCGCGGTCATAGGTGGGGACCAACTCCTCGTCGAGCCGGGGCGGGCGGGCGGTCCGCGCGGAGCCCGGGACACGTGTGCGCGGACAGGGTTACAGTAACCGAACGATCGGTCGGTTCAACAGGGCCGGACGGGTCTGTGGAAAACCACGAGGGAGGATGGCGTCCATGGCAGCACTCGCGTTCAGCAGCCCCGTCGCGGTCGTCGGCACCGGCACCATGGGCCGGGGCATCGCCCAGGTCGCCCTGGTCGCGGGGCACCCCGTACGCCTCCACGACGCGGTGCAGGGGCGCGCACGCGAGGCGGCGGACGACGTGGCGGCGCGGCTCGCCAGGCTGGTCGAGAAGGGGCGGCTCGGCGAGCGGGAGTCGGCGGCCGCGCTGGACCGGCTCACGGCCGTGGACGACCTCGCGGAGCTGGCCGGCTGCGGGCTGGTCGTGGAGGCCGTGGCGGAGGACGCGGCGGCCAAGCGCGAACTGTTCACCGCCGTGGAGAAGGCCGTCGCGGACGACTGCCTTCTCGCCACCAACACCTCCTCACTCTCCGTCACGGAGATCGCCGCCGCGCTGCGGCTGCCGGGACGCTTCGTGGGGCTGCACTTCTTCAACCCGGCGCCGCTGCTCCCGCTGGTCGAGGTCGTCAGCGGCTTCGCCACGGACCGGGAGGCCGCGGACCTGGCGTACGGGACGGCGCGCGCCTGGGGCAAGACGCCGGTGCGCTGCGCCGACACCCCGGGCTTCGTCGTCAACCGGATCGCCCGCCCCTTCTACGCCGAGGCGCTGCGCGTGTACGAGGAGCGCGCGGCGGACCCCGCGACGCTCGACGCGGTGCTGCGCGAGTGCGGCGGCTTCCGCATGGGTCCGTTCGAGCTGACCGACCTGATCGGCCAGGACGTCAACGAGGCGGTGACCCGCTCCGTCTGGGACGCCTTCCACGGCGACCCGCGGTTCACGCCGTCGCTCGCCCAGCGCAGACTGGTGCAGTCGGGTCGCCTCGGCCGCAAGTCCGGGCACGGCTGGTACCCGTACGGCCCCGGCGCGGTGCGGCCGGAGCCCCGCACCGAGGAGCCCTGCGGGGCGCCCGCCGAGATCACCGTCGTCGGCGGCCTCGGGCCCGCGTCCGCCCTGCCGGAGCTGTTCGGCGAAGCGGGCGTCGCGGTCCGCGCGGAGCCGGGGGACGAGGGGTCAGGTCCGGGCTTCGTCGCGCTGCCCGGCGGCGCGCGGCTGCTGCTCACGGACGGGCGGCCCTCGGAGGCGCGCGGCGTCCCGAGCGTCGCGTTCGACCTGGCCCTCGACTACCGGACCTGCGCGCGCGTCGCGCTCGCCCCGTCCGCCGACGCGCACGACACGGACGTGCGCGCCGCCGTGGGCCTCTTCCAGCTGGCCGGCAAGAAGGTCAGCGTCATCGGCGACGTCCCCGGAATGGTCGTCGCGCGCACGGTCGCGCTCCTCGCCGACCTCGCATTCGACGCCGCGGCGCGCGGCGTCGCCACCCAGGAGGACATCGACACCGCCATGAAACTCGGCGTGAACTACCCGGCGGGCCCCAACGAATGGGCGCGCGCGGTCGGCCCCGGCTGGATCCTCGGGGTCCTCGGAGGACTGGAGGCCGCGTATCCGGGCGGGCGCTACGCGCCCTCACGCGCCCTGGCGCGGGCCGCGGCCGCGGAGGCCCGCCGATGAGCACGCCGAGGCGCGGCACGTACACGCCGGAGACACTGCTGTCCGTCGCCGTCGCCGTCTTCAACGAGCGCGGCTACGACGGCACCTCGATGGAGCACCTCTCCAAGGCGGCGGGCATCTCGAAGTCGTCCATCTACCACCACGTCGTCGGCAAGGAGGAGCTGCTGCGGCGGGCCGTGAGCCGGGCGCTCGACGGGCTGTTCGGCATCCTCGACGAGGAGGCCGCGGGCCGCGGCAGCGCGCTGGCGCGTGTCGAGTACGTGACGCGGCGCATGGTCGAGGTGCTGACCGCCGAGCTGCCCTACGTGACGCTGCTGCTGCGGGTGCGGGGCAACACCAGGACCGAGCGGTGGGCGATGGAGCGGCGGCGCGCGTTCGACCAGCGGGTCGCCGAGCTGCTGAAGGCGGCCGTCGCCGACGGCGACCTGCGGGCGGACGTGGACACCCGGCTCGCGACCCGGCTGGTGTTCGGCATGGTCAACTCGCTGGTCGAGTGGTACCGCCCGCAGGCCGGCGGCTACGACCGCGACCAGGTGGCCGACACCGTCGTACGCCTCGCCTTCGACGGGCTGCGGGCGCGGGGCTGAGGGGCGCGCCCGGCCGGAGGGCGGGCACGGCGGGGGCCGGGGCCGCGCGGCCCGTCACTCCGGCAGCGGCGCCCCCGGGCTCAGGTCGGTCTCCTCGAAGACCAGCAGGGTACGGGTGGAGAGCACCTCGGGGATGGCCTGGAGGCGGGTGAGCACCAGCTCGCGCAGCGTCCTGTTGTCGGGCGTGTGGACCAGCAGCAGCACGTCGAAGTCGCCGCCGACGAGGGCGATGTGCGCCGCGCCAGGCAGCTCCTCCAGCTGCCCGCGCACGGTGCGCCAGGAGTTCTGCACGATCTTCAGGGTGATGTACGCGGACGTCCCCTGCCCGGCCCGCTCGTGGTCGACGCTCGCCGTGAAGCCGCGGATCACGCCGTCCTCGACGAGCCGGTTGATCCGCGCGTACGCGTTGGCGCGCGAGACGTGCACCCGCTCGGCCACGGAGCGCACCGACGTGCGGCCGTCCGCCTGGAGGATGCGCAGGATCGCGCGGTCCACCGGGTCGAGCGGGCGGGCCGCCGCGGCGCGCCGCACGGCGCCCTCGCCCGGATCCTCGGCCATTTGTTCAGTCCCCCTGTCTTCCCGCCTCGGCGCCGTGGACGGCCTGCGTCCATCACAGGCCCTGCCGAACCGTTTGTCCACAGGATGGTGGCCCGTGTAGCCAAAATGCCCCGGCGACCGAACAATCGGTAGGTGAGGGCCGTCACACACTGTCGGCTCCGCAGCCCGCTGCCACGAGCCGTGCGGGCACCGCCGCAGGAGGCATGAGGAGGGGCACGCGTGAAGAAGAGCAGTACGCCGGTCAGGGACCCCGCGGCGCGCACCGCGCCCTCGGACACCGCCGCACGCGGCTCCGCCGGGCTGCCCGCCGCCCCCGCCTGGCGGGTGCGCACGGACCCCGCGCCCCTGCTGCCCGACGAGCGGCCGCTGCGCGTGCTCGGCACCCCCGCGGAGGCGGCCGCCGACCCCGCGCTGCTGCTGCGCCTCTACGACGGCCTGGTGCGCGGCCGCAGGTTCAACACACAGGCCACGGCGCTCACCCGGCAGGGCAGGCTCGCCGTCTACCCGTCGAGCACGGGCCAGGAGGCGTGCCAGGTCGCCGCGGCCGCCGTGCTCGCCGAGCGCGACTGGCTGTTCCCCAGCTACCGCGACACGCTGGCCGTGGTCGCCCGGGGCGTGGACCCGGTGGAGGCGCTGACGCTGCTGCGCGGTGACCGCCACACCGGCTACGACCCGCACCGCTACCGCGTGGCCCCGCTGTCCACCCCGCTCGCGACCCAGCTCCCTCACGCGGTCGGGCTCGCGCACGCGGCCCGCCTCAAGGGCGACGACGTGGTGGCGCTCGCCCTGGTCGGCGACGGCGGGACCAGCGAGGGCGACTTCCACGAGGCCATGAACTTCGCCGCGGTCTGGCAGGCGCCCGCCGTCTTCCTCGTGCAGAACAACGGCTTCGCGATCTCCGTGCCACTCGCCAAGCAGAGCGCCGCGCCGACCCTCGCGCACAAGGCGGTCGGCTACGGGATGCCGGGCCGCCTGGTCGACGGCAACGACGTCGCGGCCGTGCACACGGTGCTCGCCGAGGCCGTCGACCGGGCCCGCGGCGGTGGCGGGCCGACGCTCGTGGAGGCCGTGACGTACCGGGTCGAGGCCCATACGAACGCCGACGACGCGACGCGCTACCGCGCGGACGACGAGGTCGCCGCCTGGCGCGCCTACGACCCGGTGCGGCTGCTCGAAGCCGCCCTGCGCGCCCGCGGCCTGCTCGACGACGCGGCGGCCGAGCGCGTCGCACGCGGCGCGGAGGAACTCGCGGCCGGGCTGCGCGACCGGATGAACGCGGAGCCCGCGCTCGACCCGATGGACCTGTTCGGCCAGGTGTACGCGGAGCGCACCACCCAGCTCGCCGAGCAGGCCGAGCGGCTGCGCGCCGAGCTGGACGCGGCGGCCGAGGCCGGCTCGCAGGAGCCGGAGGGGGCCCGATGACCACGGTCGCGGCCAAACCCGCCACCATGGCGCAGGCCCTCAAGCGGGCGCTGCGGGACGCGATGGCCGAGGACCCCGCGGTCCATGTGCTCGGCGAGGACGTCGGCACCCTCGGCGGGGTCTTCCGGGTCACGGACGGCCTCGCGGAGGAGTTCGGCGACGACCGGTGCACCGACACCCCGCTCGCCGAGGCGGGCATCCTCGGCACGGCGGTCGGCATGGCCATGTACGGGCTGCGGCCGGTCGTCGAGATGCAGTTCGACGCCTTCGCGTACCCGTCGTTCGAGCAGCTCGTGAGCCATGTCGCCAAGATGCGCAACCGCACGGGCGGCGCGGTGCCGATGCCGCTGACGGTGCGTATCCCCTACGGCGGCGGCATCGGCGGCGTCGAGCACCACAGCGACTCCTCCGAGGCGTACTACATGGCGACCCCCGGACTGCACGTGGTCACGCCCGCGACGGTCGGGGACGCCTACGGCCTGCTGCGCGCGGCCATCGCCTCCGACGACCCCGTCGTCTTCCTCGAACCGAAGCGGCTCTACTGGTCGAAGGCGCCCTGGTCGCCCGAGGCGCCGCCGGCCGTGGAGCCGATCGGCCGGGCCGTCGTGCGGCGCCCCGGCACGAGCGCCACGCTGATCACCTACGGGCCGAGCCTGCCGGTGTGCCTCGACGCGGCGGAGGCCGCGCGCGAGGAGGGCTGGGACCTGGAGGTGGTCGACCTCAGGTCGCTGGTGCCGTTCGACGACGAGACGGTGGCGCGGTCGGTGCGGCGCACGGGCCGCGCGGTGGTCGTGCACGAGGCGGTCGGCTTCGGCGGCCCCGGCGGCGAGATCGCCGCACGGATCACCGAGCGCTGCTTCCACCACCTGGAGGCGCCGGTGCTGCGGGTGGCGGGATTCGACATCCCCTATCCGCCGCCGATGCTGGAGAGGCACCATCTTCCTGGAGTGGACCGGGTACTGGACGCGGTCGCGCGGCTCCAGTGGGAGGCGGAGAGCCGATGAGCCAGGTACGGGAGTTCAGGCTGCCCGACCTCGGCGAGGGACTGACCGAGGCGGAGATCGTGGGCTGGCTCGTCGCAGTGGGCGACGTGGTCGCCGTGGACCAGCCGGTGGTGGAGGTCGAGACCGCGAAGGCGCGGGTGGAGGTGCCCTGCCCGTACGGCGGGGTGGTGACGGCCCGCTTCGGCGAGGAGGGCACGGAACTCCCGGTCGGCGCGCCGCTGATGACGGTCGCGGTCGGCGCTCCCGCCGCCCCTGGGGGCCCGGACGGCGCACCCCCCGCGACGGCGGAGGCGGACACCGCGTCGGGCAACGTGCTGGTCGGATACGGCACGGCGCCGCCCGCCACCCGCCGCCGCAGGGTCGGCCCGCGGGGCCTCCTGAACGGCGCGGGCGGCGCGGACGGCGTGGGGCCGGGGGCGTGGTCCGGGCAGCGCCCGGACCCCGAACGGCACGACGCCTTCGGCCGGAACGGTCGGCCGGGGCCCGGGAACGGCGCGGGACCCGACGCGTACGGCGGCGCCGGGCGGGGCGCGGTGCCGGACGGGCGCGGTGCCGGTTCTGGCGGGCGCGGTCCCGAGGCGGACGGGCACGGGCCCGGTGCGGATACGGCGGGGCAGGGCGGCTCCGGTACGGGCATGGACGGGCGGCGTCCGGGCTCAGGCCGGTACGGCTCCGGGCCGGACGGGCGCGGTGCCGGTTCGCGCGGTGCCGGTGTGGTGGTGGACGGGCGCGGTGCCGGGCCGGGGCACGGGGCGCGGGCGGGCGCGGACGTGGGGCCTGTGCCCGTCGTGTCGCCGCTCGTGCGGCGGCTCGCCCGGCAGCACGGGCTCGACCTGCGGCAGCTCGACGGCTCGGGCCGCGAGGGGCTGATACTCCGCGTCGACGTGGAGCGCGCGATCGAGCAGGGAGCGGCGGGGTCCGCCACGGACGGGTCCGCCGCGGCGGCCGGGGGCGCGCGTGAGGGGGCCGCGGCGGTACCCGAAGGTGCCGTGCGCGTGCCGCTTCGGGGTGTGCGGGGCGCGGTCGCGGAGAAGCTGGCCCGCAGCAGGCGCGAGATCCCCGAGGCCACCTGCTGGGTCGACGCGGACGCCACAGAACTCCTCGCGGCCCGCGCCGCGATGAACGCGGCGGGCGGCCGGAAGATCTCCGTCCTCGCGCTGCTCGCCCGGATCTGCACGGCCGCGCTTGACCGCTTCCCCGAGCTGAACGCCACGGTCGACCAGGCGGCCAGGGAGATCGTCCGACTGCCCGCGGTCCACCTCGGCTTCGCCGCGCAGACCGACCGGGGCCTCGTCGTGCCCGTCGTACGGGACGCGCAGGCGCGCACCGCCGAGTCGCTCACGGAGGAGTTCGCCCGCCTCACCGCCCTGGCGAGGGAGGGCGCGCTGACGCCGGGGGACCTCACGGGCGGGACGTTCACGCTCAACAACTACGGCGTGTTCGGCGTGGACGGCTCCACCCCGATCATCAACCACCCCGAGGCCGCCATGCTGGGCGTCGGCCGGATCGCGCCCAAGCCGTGGGTGCACCAGGGCGAGCTCGCGGTACGCCAGGTCGTCCAGCTCTCCCTGACGTTCGACCACCGGGTCTGCGACGGGGGTGTCGCGGGCGGCTTCCTGCGCTATGTGGCGGACTGCGTGGAGCGGCCCGCCGTGCTGCTGCGCACGCTCTGACGCGGCGCGGCCCGCCCGCCACCCGGGCGGCGGAGCGCCCACCCGGCGTGCGCGGAGCGGCCGGCCACGGACGATACTTCAGCCATGGAAGCCGCGAGCCACTCCCCGGACGCCCGCGCGGCGCAGCCGGCGCCCGGCTACGACGCCGTGGTGCTCGCGGGCGGCGCGGCCAGGCGCCTCGGCGGCGCCGACAAGCCGGGCGTGCGCGTCGGCGGCCGCACCCTCCTCGACCGGGTGCTCGCGGCCTGCGCGGGCGCCGGGCGCACGGTCGTCGTGGGCGGCAGGCGGCCCACCGCGCGGCCGGTCCTGTGGGCGCGGGAGCAGCCGCCGGGCGGCGGGCCCGTGGCCGCGCTCGGCGCCGGCATCCGCGAGGTGGCCGCGGACACGGCCGTGGTGCTCTCCGCCGACCTGCCGTTCCTCGACACCGGGACCGTGCGCCGCCTGCGGGAGGCGCTTGCGGCGGACCCGGCGGAGGCCGCGCTCCTCGTCGACGCGGACGGCCGCGACCAGCCGCTGGTCGCGGCCTACCGCACCGAGCCGCTGCGCCGGGGCCTCGGCCTGCTCGCCGCCGAGTACGGCGGCCTCGCGGGCCTGCCGCTGCGGCTGCTCGCGCGCGAACTCGACCTTGTCCGGGTCGATGCCGGTCCCCTCGCCGCCTTCGACTGCGACACCTGGGACGACATCTCCACAGCCCGGACGCGGATCAGGGAGCATGGGACCGTGCTGGACGAATGGATCACCGCAGTCAAGGACGAGCTCGGCATCGAGCTGGACGTCGACACCACACTGCTCCTCGACCTGGCGAGCGACGCCGCGCACGGCGTCGCTCGTCCGGCCGCCCCACTGACGACCTTCCTGGTCGGCTACGCGGCGGCCCGCGCCGCGGGCCGGGGCGAGCAGGCGGTCGCCGAGGCGGCGGCCAAGGCGTCGGCGCTCGCCCGCCGTTGGGAAGAAGAGGAGGCGGGCGGCCCCGGGCCGGACGCCGGATGACCACGCGGAACAGGGAGGCCGAGGGCGCTCGCGGCGCCCGCGGCGGCGAGGGCCGCCCCGGCGGCACGGGCCGCGCCACACGCCCGGACGGGTCCGACCCGGGCGGCGGGCCCGGGGGCTCGGGCC
>NZ_BAABEP010000009.1:0-159280 GCF_039540215.1 Streptomyces tremellae | reverse complement strand
CGGGCCGGCCGGTCCGCCGCCGGGGCCCGTACAGCCCACCGGCCGTCCGGCCCTCCCGTGAGGAGGCGGACCGCGTACCGCACAGGTGCCGGCCGCCGTCCAGTCCCCTGAAGCCTTCCCGCCGCAGAGCGGACACCGAGGGGCAGGGGCATCAGGCGGGGCGCTGCCGCGTCAGTCGCATCCCGCGCTGCCGTTGAAGGCTTTGATGTCGTTCGGTGAGATGCGGCCGTCGCCGCTACCACCGTGGGCAGCTGTGTCGAGGGCGTGGAAGAGGCCGGGGGTGTACCGGATATGGTTGGCGGCATTCTGCAATTCCAGCGGATAGCCGTTCTCGAATCGGCCGACGGCGGCCAAGTCGTCCAACGAGACGCGATTGTCGGGAGCGCCACCGTGCCCTGCGATGTCGAAGAGACCGAAGTTCGCCAGAACACGCGATGCCGCGTTCTCGTCCGCACAGCCGGCCCGCGGCGCGACGGCACTCGCCGTGGCTCCAGGCGCGACGGCGACGGCGACGGCGCCCACGATCACCAGCGCCGACACGGTTGCGGCCGCGCTCCTATGAATGCGCCTCATGTCAGTTCCCCTCAGGCTGTTGAGCGACATACCGGCATGGTCAGAGCCAATCGAGAGGGCCTCCTCAGCCCACTGGGACCGCCATACCCACGAACTCTTTGAGTGAAAGCCCAGTGACGGAAAGTCGTACTCATGACTGACCGCGGATGCCACCATGAGGCGGACCCGTCTCGGCTGCCGTGTCTGCGCGGCCCGGTGTCAGCCGCAGCCTCCTGTCGCTCGTACGAGAGCGCGATCCGGTCCCGATCGGCGGGCCGGGAGGTAGCGAGGCCGCGGACCGCGGCGGCCCCGGGGCGGGGCGGACTCGGCGCCTCCCACGCCGCGCTCGCCGACGACCGCGGCGTCGCGTTCACGTGCCGACGCCGCGGAGTACAGGGGCCCCGGTCCCTGTGCAGGGGTCGACGACCTCCGGATGCTCCTGGGCGGCGAGGTGGGACACGTCCTCAGCGGTGACCGGCTCGCCGGCGCGCTCCGCGGGCGGCGGCGCGATTCGGGTGGCGCCGGAGGCCTCCGGCGCTGCCGGCTATCGCTTCGGGACCAGCGCACCGGCATCGGTCATGACTGTCTCGGTGGCTCCGTCGGCGGTGTCTGTCACAGGCGTGTCTCCTTCTCTGGGGAGAGGCACGGCGTGACGACGCCAGGCTCACCGGAGCCGAGATGCGGGCGGAGACCTCCGGAGCCAAGGTAGAGGCACAGAGTCCTCTTTCCCTAAGGGGGAATCATGCTCGTCAAGATGCTGCACGAAAAGGGCCTCAAGTCCGAGCACGCGTACACCGCGGCTTTCGCGTCGATCGGCCTTTCCGTCCTGTCGTGGTACGGGTCACTCAAAGCCGAGCCCGCGGGCATGGCGCGGGCCGACAGGTGGGGCATCTTCGTCGGTGAATGGGCACCGAGCTTCTTCGCCCTCGGCCTCGCCCTGGCAAACTACGAGAGGGACCACGAGCCGCTCCACTCCCCGGCGCACTGACACGCTGCCCGTCGACCGGGCCACCGCCGACTCGCCACGGCCCGGCTGATGGCGCGGTACGAGGTGCGGCACACCACTCCACGCGTGTCCGGATGAGACCCGCGGTATGGACGGAGCCGGCACCGCTCCGGCTCCGGCTCCGCTCCGGCGACACGTCCGCCGGCACCAACGGCGCCCCGCCAGTGCCTCTTGCGCTTCCCTCGACCGTTTCCCGGCCCGCGCCCCCCCCGCCTCGCGAGGCTGCGTCCGCCGCCTCGCGGCCTTCACCCGGTCCGCGGACCCGCCGTCGGCCTCGGGCGCCCGGTCCGCCCGCTGCGTGGTGCGGTACGCACAACTCGATGCCGCCGGAGGGGTCGTAGTGCCAGATCGAGTACGTACGGAGGGCGAGTCCGCCGACCGGGACCTCCAGCGACGTCGTGGTCGACAGGATCGTCGTGTGCCGCGGCCCGCTCTCGCTCGTGAAGTGGATGCGTGACGTCCCCTTGGGGCGTGAGCCCGGCGCAGAGTGGTCCCGGCCGAGGCGAGGTCGCGGGGAGAGGACGACAGCGGCGGGTTGCCGGGCAGCCGCGGTCCCCCGTCCCGTCGACGAAGAAGACCGCAAGCCCCTGCGGCCCGTGACGAGCGACACCTTGATGGTCGTCCTCACGACGCCCCGGACCGGTGTTGTTGCGACAACAAGGGGCGTCGCCGCGGGTCAGATCTGCTTCTCGCCCCCGTCGACGTACAAGTTGGCGCCGAGGACGAAGCTGCTCCGGCTGGACGCGAGGAAGACCACGGCGTCGGCGACCTCGTCCGCGCGGCCGACCCGGCCCAGTGGGACGCCTTGGGCGAACTGCGACTTCGTGAGGGCGGTGTCACCCGAGGTCACGGCGTCGAGCCCGGGGGTGTCGATGGTGCCGGGAGACACGGCGTTGACCCGGACACCGCGCCCCTTGAGCTCGTTGGCCCAGGTCCTGGCGAACGACCGCACCGCGGCCTTGGACGCGGCGTACACGCCGAACGCAGGGGCGCCGTCATCGGCGCGCACCGAGGAGTTCAAGATCACGGACGCACCGTCATTGAGCAGCGGCAGCGCCTTCTGCACCGTGAACAGCGTCCCCCGCACGTTGACACCGAACGTCTCCCCGTAGTGCTCCTCGGTGACCTCTTCCAGCGTAGCGAACGACCCGGTGCCCGCGTTGGCGAACAGCACGTCGAGGCCGCCGCCCCTGGCGCGGACCGCGTCGTACAGCCGGTCCAGGTCGGCCGGTTCCGCGATGTCGCCGAGCACCGCGGTGGCCCGTTCTTCGCCGATGGTCGCGACGGCCGCGTCCAGCGTGGCCGCGCGCCGACCGGTGATGAAGACATGCGCGCCTTCCGCCGCCAGCCTGACGGCGGTCGCAAGGCCGATCCCCGTGCTGCCGCCGGTGACGACAGCTGTCTTGCCTTCGAACTCTCCCACTTCAATGACCTCCACTTTTTTACGTACCGATCGATACAGAATGAGACCGTAGCACTTCCGGACCGATCGGTGTGGAAGAGATAGGATCGCTGCATGGAGTCACGGCGCAAGGCGACTGTCGGCAGGCCGAGAGGTTTCGACGCCGACGCGGCCCTCGAACAGGCCATGCGGGTCTTCTGGCGACAGGGGTACGAGGGCGCCAGTCTGACCGACCTCACCGAGGCCATGGGCATAAGCCGCACCAGCATGTACGCGGCCTTCGGCAACAAGGAGGACCTCTTCCGCAAGGCCCTGGACCGCTACAGCGAGGGACCCGCCTCGTACGCAGGCCGGGCCCTTCGCGAACCCACCGCCCGACGGGTCGCCACCGCGTTCCTCGTCGGCTCCACCCTGGCCACCACCATGCCCGGCTGCCCCGCGGGGTGCCTCGGAGTCCAGGGAGCCCTCGCCGCGGGCGAGGCTGGCAGCCACGCCCGCGGCGCCCTCGCCGACTGGCGCAACGAGGGCGTCGCCCTCCTCCGCGACCGCTTCAGGCGCGCCGTCGAGGAGGGCGATCTGCCACGCGACGCCGATCCCGAGGCACTCGCCCGCTACCTCATGACCGTGGCGAACGGCATCGCCGTCCAGGCCTCGGGGGGCACCCCACGCTCCGACCTCCAACTGGTGGCCGACATGGCTCTCCTCAACTGGCCCCCGGACACGCGACCCTGACGGTCGGGGCACGCGGCCCAGGCCCTGTCCGATGATCGATCCTGTGGTGGATCGTGGTGGGCTGGCGGATGCAGCGTGGCAGCCGATTGCGCCGTTGCCGCCTGGTGTCGATGGCCGTGGGCGGCCGTGGCGGGATCATCGGCAAGTGATCTACGGGGTGTTGTGGCGGCTGCGAACAGGGGCACCGCGGCGTGGTCCGCCGGAGCGCTACGGGCCGTGGCAGACGGTTCATGAGGGTTCCGCCCAGGGAGACGGACGGGACCTGGGCCCGGCTGCTGGAGCAGCGCCAGGTCCGCGACGACCCCGTCGGGGCCGTGGAGTGGACCGTCTCGGTCGACTCCACGGTCAGCCGGGCTCGCCGGCACGTCGCCGGTGCTCGCACAAGGGGGCGGGTGCGGGGACGAACAGGAAGATCCGGCACGCTCGGCGGCTCGCCGAGCGCTGGGCCGGTCCCGCGGCGGGCTGACCACCAAGGTTCATCATGCGTGCGACGGCCGGGGCCTGCCCCGGCCGTCGTCGTCATGCCGGGCAACGCCAACGGCTCCACCGTCTTCGACACCGTCACGGGCGGGCTGCGAGTGCCCCGGACCGGTGCCGGACGCCCCCGCCGCAGACCCGACGCGGTCCTCGCGGACAAGGCGTACTCGCCCGCGGGCGAGTACGCCAGGCCGTGCGCGGGCGGGGCATCCAGGCCGTGCTCCCCGAGCGGGCCGGCCTCGCCTCACTCACCCTCTGGCTCCGCGAACCCGCCCACGGTCCTTTGACGGACACTCCCTGGCGGCGCCCGTGTTCGCCTCGCCCCCTCGGGTCAGGGCGGCGAAACGACCGCACCCGCCCCGCCAGTCCCGCCGGCTCCGGAGTACGGGCCGCCTGGAGCCCGACCCTCTGGGGAATTGCAGGAGCCGGATCTTTGACTGTACTGTAAAGTACACACTTCGATTGAGGGAGGACCCGTATGGACTCGGCCCGAGCCGGAACCCGGGGCAAAGCGCCCGGACGCCGCAGATCGGCCTCCGACGAGAAGATCCTCGCGGCTGCGAAGGAACTGTTCCTTGCCGGCCGCTACGACGGCGTCAATCTGGAGCAGGTCGCCGAACGTGCCGGCGTCTCGCGGCAGACCGTCTACAACCGCTTCGGGGCAAAGGAGACCGTTTTCCGGGAGATGGTCCGCTACCACTGGTCCGCGTTCGCCGGCCTGGACGGCCGGGCGGCCGGATGTGACGCGGACGCGAGCCCGGAGGAGGTGCTGCTCGGGTTCGCCCGGTCGCTGGAGCGTTTCGCGGCCGAGACGGACCAGATCCGTTTCGCCCGGCTCGTGGTGGCCGAGTCCGCGCGTCTGCCGTGGATCGCCGACGAGTTCTACCGGCTGGGCAAGGGGCCAGTAGTGGCGGCGTTCGTCGAGTGCCTGGAGGGCCTGGTCCTCAGCGGTCGCCTGCGATGCGCGGACACTTACCTCGCGGCACGCCAATTCATGGGCCTCGTGCAGGAGTTCCTCGTCTGGCCGAGGGTCATGGCCTTCGAGGAGGAGACCATCGCCCAACCCGCCGCGGAGGTGGTGATCGTGGAGGCCGTGCGCACCTTCCTGGCCCGCTACGCACCTGCGCCGCACGACCCGGCGCGGCTCGCCTGACCTGCCCGCCGCACGACCGCCGCCATCCGCATCCCCTCCGTCCCGAAAGGCCCCGGCATGCCCGCGGACAGCATCTCCCTCGGCGACGTCGAGATCACGCGCGTCGTCGAGTGGTCCGGCCCCATCCGTACCGCACGTTTCATCCTCCCGGAGAGCGACGAGGAAACCTGGCGGCGCAACCAGGAGTGGCTGGCGCCGGACTTCTGGACCGCGGCCGACGACGCCTACCGTTGCCGTATCCAGACCTGGGTGCTGCGCAGCGAGGGCAGGACCATCCTGGTGGACACCGGGGTCGGCAACGACCGGGAGCGTCCGCAGGTCCCGCAGTTCGCCGGGCTGCAAACCGACTACCTGGCCCGCCTGCGCGAGGCCGGCGTCGCGCCCGAGGACGTGGACCTCGTCGTCAACACGCACATCCACTACGACCACGTCGGCTGGAACACCGAGCTGCGCGACGGGGAATGGGTACCCACCTTCCCCAACGCCACATACCTGATCCCCCGCGCCGACAACCGGTACTTCGACCCGGACGGAGCCCACCGGACCCGGGGGCCGCGTGACGATCACGAGCGCATCCGCTGGGAGGGCAGCAAGCTCGTGTTCAACGACAGCATCGCCCCCATCCACCGAGCCGGACAGGCCGTGCTGTGGGAGGACACCCACCGCATCGACGGCAACCTGCTGCTGGAGGCCGCTCCTGGTCACACCCCGGGATCGTCCGTCCTCACCCTCCGCTCGGGCACCGACCGCGCCGTCTTCGTCGGAGACATGCTGCACAGCCCCGTCCAAGTCCTCGAACCCGGCTGGAACAGCTGCTTCTGCGACGACCTCCAACTCGCGGCCAAGACCCGCCGCGCCTATCTCTCCCGCGCCGCCGAGCTGCGCGAGCTCGTCATCCCGGCCCACTGGCCGGGACACGGAGCCGGCGAGATCCGGCGGGACGGCGATGGCTTCGCCATCTCCGCGTGGTCCGCCTTCCTCCGCCGCTGAGCGGCGGGCAGGGGCAAGCGCCCGCTGCGACGGACTCAGTCGAGGGTGATGTCGCAGGACGGAACTCGACGGCGTCCAGTGCGGCCGGGGTGCGGTCGTCGAGTTCGATCGCTCCGGAGGCGACGCTCGTCCCAAGGTGTCCGCGGCACCCGGCACGAGCAGTACGTTCGGCGCGTGGTGGACCTCCCGGACGAGGCTCACCAGGAAGGTCACCCTGGGAAGGTGCCCGCGATGTGGAGTCCGGCCACAGATGGATGGTGGCGGTCTTCTCGTAGCGGGTGGCGGTGCCGCGCCACTGCTTCAGGCCGTTGGTGCGTCGTCGAAGGTGTTGCACTGCCTGTAGGTCTCGCGGTCGCGTGTTGGCGGGCGGCCGGCGCCACGGGTACCGCGTTCCCTGCGACTGGTCCGCAGGCAGGCGGACAGGTAGCGCAGGCTCGCGGTGGACACATCGACGCCGGAAGGGCAGATAAGCACGCGGAGCCCCCTGGTGGACAGGCGATCTTGGTCGGTAATCCGTCTAGCAGGAGCTTCCCGTGTTCGCGCTGTACCCCCGCCTCAACGGCCCGGCGGGCCGGGCGTGCTCAGTCGCAGCTACCCGCGGTCGCCTGTTCCGGGCATGAGAGGCCCAAGTCACCCGCTTGGTCAGCGTCGGCGGGTGGCCGGGCGGTGAGTGACGCGCCGCCTGCGTCGCGGGGCGTGCTGGCGCCGCTGTCCTGTTCCGGCCGGGAGCCGGCACTGGCGATCGGACGTCGGGGGAAGGCATGGCGGCGAGCGCCGACGATGATGAACCACCCCGCGGCCGCGGGCACGGCGGCGAACAGCGGCAAGGACGCCACTCCCAGACGGTCCAGTACCTGCCCGCCCGCGATGGACCCGGCGCCGATACTGAAGTTGACGCTGATGACGTACAGCGCGGACACCGCGGCCCGGGCCTGCGGTGCGGCCGTGAGCGCGGCGGACTGCAAGAGGGTGGGCAGACCCGCGAAGAGCAGGCCCCATACGGCGATCAGGACGAGACTCACGGACGTGGCCCTGCCCGTGGCGGCCAACGCCGCGAAGGCCAGTGCCATCGCGCCGGCGAAGAGCAGGGTCGCGCCGCGTGGACGGCGATCGACCAGTACGCCGGTCGTCCACACTCCGACAACCCCAGCGAGCCCGAAGGCGAGCAGCGCCGGGCCTGCCGCCGCCGAGCTGACGCCGATGTGCCGCAAGTAGGGCGAGACGTAGGAGTAGAGGATGAAGTGGCCGAGCATGACCAAGGTCGTGGCGACGGTGACCGTGAGCACGCCCGGGAGTTCGAAAGCGGCCAGGGCCCTGACCCGCGTCGTCGGTGAGCCGGACGCCTCAGGCAGCAGGAGTGGCGCGGCGACGAGGGCGAGTGCGGCCACGGCGGCGAGCAGGACGAAGGCGCCGCGCCAGCCCAGCGCATTGCCGACCGTGGTTCCCAGCGGCACGCCGAAGGCCAGCGCGGCGGAGTTGCTCGCGAAGACGACGGCAACGGCGCGGCCCGCCCGCTCCGGCGGGACGAGGCGGGTGGCGTAAACGGGTAGGACCGACCAGAGGACCCCGTGCGTCGAAGCGGCGATCAGCCGGGCGACGACAGCCACAGCGTAGGAAGGGGCCGCGGCGAGCAGCAGATTGCTCAGCACGAACACGGCCGTGATGACGAGGAGCAGACGCCGCTGCGGCCAGTGCGCGGTTCGGGTGGTGATCGGCAGCGTCACCACCATGATGACGAAGGCGTACAGGGCCACCAGCAGGCCGGCCCGCGACTCGGAGACACCGAGGCCACCAGCCACCTGGGGCAGCAACCCCATGGGCAGCGTCTCCGTCGTGATCGACATGAAGCCGGCCAGGAACAGGAGGGCAAGGCCGGCACGCCCGGACCGGAGGGATGACGTGATTTCGACAAGGTCCTTCACGGCTGGAACGGTAAACTTTCACACCGGTGTCAAGGTCAAGACGAGGGAGAACAGGATGCGCCGTGAGGATCAGTGAGCTGTCCCAGCACACCGGGATCAGCAGCCGCTCGCTGCGCTATTACGAGCAGCTGGGCCTGCTTCACCCCCGTCGTCTTCCCAACGGCTACCGGGATTACTCCGAGGAGTCCCTCGTATGCGCCGAGCGGGTTCGCGACCTGCTCAGGTCCGGCCTCAGCACCGAGGCCATCAAGGACATCGGCTGCTGTTTCACCGGGGCGGGGGGAGTCGCTGCGGGCGAAGGTGGACACGGAACTCGCCGCCAGCCTGGCCCGCGAGCTGGAGAACATTCAGAGCAGGATCGACATCCTCACCAGGCACCGCGACGCCATCCAGACCCACTTGGCTGAAGCACGTCTCGCGGCGGATTGAGCCCGCACTCGCCCGACCGGCATACCCGACGGCACCAGCCGGGAGGAGGCCAGTTCACTATGCGTTCCCATGCCTCGAATGCCCCATCCGGTGATGGCGCTGCGGCGTCTCCGAGGCCCCTCTCGCCGCGCGGGCGCAGGCCGGCGGACAGCCGCGAATCGACCTCCGAATCGGGCCCCCGGCGGAACCCCGATTCGGACCCCGCGTCGCTGTCGATCAGTGAACTCGCTCACCGGTGCCACGTGAGCACACGGTCACTGCGGTACTACGAGGAGCAAGGTCTCCTGATCCCGTCGCGCAACACCGTGGGGCACCGCAGGTACCAGCCCAAAGACGCCGACTGTGTCGGGTTTATCCAGCGTCTGTACGGTGCGGGCCTGCCGAGCGACCTGATCCGTACGGTGGTCCAGGAGTGGAAACGCCCCGACTCCGCGCCCCGGGTCGAGGCTCTACTGCGTACGAGGCACGCCGAACTCTCACGTGAAGCGGAAGAACTGCACTCCAAGCTGACCGGCCTGGAAGCCGTACTGAAAGCGGTGACCGACAGCAGCTGACTTGCCCTTCACACCAGTGTGAACGTCTACCTTCCTGGCGAAGGCCCCGACGGGACCCCCGGGAAAGGCAGACAGATGAGCAGCTACATGCTGGCGCAGCTCCAGCTCAAGTACGGTTTCGCGAATCTGGCGCGCTACGAGGCCGCCATGGTGACCATCCGCGAACTCTTCGAATCGCAGGGCATCTCGCTGGTTGCGGGCACGGTGACGCAGGTCGGGCCGCTGTACGAGGCGTTCAACCTGTGGGAGATCGAGGACCAGGGCCACCTGGAGCGCGCACTCGGTGCCATGACGCTCAGCGATCCCCGCGCCCTGGAGGCCATGGGCGAGCTGGACGCCACGGTGGAACACGAACAGACGCGTTTTCTCGGCTCACTCGCGTTCGCGGGGAGCCCGAACACCGCGTGAGCCTGCGAGCTGGCCGGCTCCCAGCAGTGCTCGCGAGCGGCGAGTTCCCCACAGGAGGGGCCGAAGGGCTGCCAGACGGGACGTGCGGGAGTGCGCTCGGGGAGCATCAGTGAGCCCGATGCTGATAGCTGCCGTGCTCGAACTGGGGACGAGAAGGGCTCACAATCCGAGTGCCGCCCTCGGCTCGTCCCGCTCAGGGTGGAAAAGGCCAGGGGGTATCACCGGTCGGCACATGGCAGAGTCTCCTTGCGAGGAGCGAAAAGCGAGGAGCGACGAGCGAGGAGCGACGAGCGACGAGGGCGCGGCAAACACCTCGCGCGGTCCGCGCCGGGAGGGCCGCCTGCCGGCGGCACGCGCTGCCTACGGCACCGGTCGAGATTCGGCGTGACGCGGCGCTCAGGGATTCCAAGCGCCTGCGCCAACTCCCTGGGAGTGGCGCCGGGATGCCGGCCACATGCGCGAGGACAACACAGTCGCCGCGGTACTCGGTAGCGGGTGGCGCGGCCGTGTCGCCAGACGCGGTCCTCGATGTCGTCCAGGGCCATGTCTGACAGGGCGCCACGGGTGACAGTGTCCAGCAGGTCCTGCTGGAGGGCGTCCGTCTTGTCGAGGACAGCAGCACGCGCGGCGGCAGCGGCGGCAAGGGCGATCAGCTCGCTCCCGGCAACGAGGAATCATCCCATTCGGCGAGTCGGCGGCGGCAGATGAGGTTGCGGGCGGTGCCGGTGGGGGCGAGGAAGCGGCCGGCTTCGCGTGCCTAGCGGCGGTGGAGGTGTCGGCGGGCGGCGAGCCGGGGCATGGTGTGTCCGACGGTCCAGCGGTGTCGGCCGGGTCGCTGTGAGGCCTCGATGCCTTCGCGCGATGCGGTGGCGGGTTCCGCGCCAGGACAGCCGTCGCCGCAGGTGGCGGTAGTCGCCTCCCGTGTCGGCGTGGAGCTTCCCGGGCCGGCGCCGCGGGGCCGCGGCGGGCGCGGATGGGCGGTATGCCCTTCACGAGCCGGATCAGGGCCTGGCTGTCGCGGACGTTGGCCCCGGAGATCGCCACGGATACGGGCGGACCGGTCCGCCTGGGGCTGATCTCGCGCCGCCTCCACGCCGACCAGCAGGACCCGGACGCCACCGCGACCCGCAACTCTGACGAACTCCTCGCCCACGGCGGCCGACGATCGCTCCGACGTGCGGGCCAGGCCGGCCGACTTCGTCCTGCCCTGTCTGGAAATCCGCAACCGCCGTCCGGGCTATGCCGTGTCCATCACCAAGGCGGGCATGCGTGCCGCCGGGCGCCCCGGACCGTCCGTCCGCCGCCGGCCGGCCCTGCCGAAGAGGACTGCGCCGAACTCGCCGCCCTGGTCAGGAGAATCCCCTGAGCGGCCCTGACGCTGAGGTCCCCGGCAGCGGGCGAGCAGACAGCCGCTCGCCTGGAGCCACACCGCGGCGGCGCCGGCGCGGCGGGCGCTGGATCACATCCCCCGCAGACGCCACCCAAACGGCCCATGGGCATGGATGGTCGGACCGGCCCTGGCGCGACGGGGCCGCCAGGGCTCTACACCGTCCCCGATGAGTCCCCCCGCACCCCGGGGAACAGCCCAGAGTGGCTACATCCACACAGGTCAGTTTCCATAGCTCGGTGGACGGAGCAGGCGCTTCCCAGCGCTTGGCCGCAGGTTCGGGTCCTGCCGGGGGCGCATCCGACTGAGCGCCGCGACGAATTCCGGGCCCCCTCCACCGAGGTCGAAGCCCCGGCTGGGATCGAAGGCCCGCCGGGATCGAAGGCCCGGCCGGGATCGAAGGCCCGGCCGGAACCAGTCCGAACCGGGGGCCCGGAGAGGCCCTCCAGCCCTCCTGATGAGACGGCGCAGCGGCCCAGGAACCCGCCTTTCGCAGGGTTCCGGGGCCGCTGGGCCAGATGCCTCCGAGGTGTTCCGAGACGGTCGTCCGATCGGTCGACGGCGCGGTGTGCCCGGACGGCCCACGGGCCATGGCCGCGCATGCCGCTCGCGCCTCGAAGCTCACGCCTGTCAGTGGGGTTGGCGCGGTATGCCGCGCATCGGCGGATCAGCTAACGCGGTGTGCCGCGTGCCGGCGGACGGCCCAGACGACGCCGCCGCCGGACACCACGGCGGCCAGTGCCAGGCCCATGAGCGGGGTCGTGTCGCCGGCGCCGGTCGCGGCGAGGACGCCGCCGCCCTGTGCCTGCGGGGCGTTGCCCGTCGAGCCCGAGCCACCGGAGGCGGCCGTACCCCCGGCGGAACCCCCGGCAGAGCCTACGGTCGAGCCCGAGGAGCCCGTCCCGGCCGTGGAGCCGGAGCCGCCCGTCGAGCCGTTGCCGCCGGTGGAGCCGCTGCCCGCCGCGGCGCCGGTGTCGACGACGAGCTGCGCGGTGTCATTGGACGCGTTCTTGTCGTAGGGCCGCTCGGCACCGGCGAAGGAGATCGTGCCGGTGCTGCGGCCGACCGCCTTGTCTATGCGCAGCACGAAGGGGTAGCTCTCGCCGCCGTCCGGGTCCACCCAGGACTGCGAGGTCCCGCAGCGGTAGTGCGTGGCGCTGACCTTGTCGCAGTAGTCGTGCGCCTTCACCACGGAGGTGCCCGCGGGGATGCGGACGTCCACGGTGGTCACGCTCGTGTCGGCGGCTCCCCGCACCCAGGCGGGGCCGAGGTTGGCGAACTTCACCGTCGCGGTGACCTTGTCGCCGACCGCGCCCTTCGCCTCGGCGCCGGTCAGCGCGAAGTCGGCGGTGTTCTCCGCGCTGACGTCGGCCTGCGCGACCGGGCCCGGGTGGTTTCGTCGGTCGGCGTCGGTGGCGGGGCCCTTCTCCACCAGCGTGAGCGGGGCGCCGGTGCCCGGCACCGGCTCGGAGGAGCCGCCGTCGCCCGGGTCAGGCTCGTCGGTGCTGATCGAGACGCGCAGGTCGTCACGGTAGGCGCCGCCGAGCGCCTTCAGGGAGAGCGGCTCGTTCGTCCCGTAGACGACGTCCGGCTTCAGCGGCTGCTCGATGTGGCAGGAGGCGACGTTCGACGCCGGCATCTCGTCGTAGGACGGGACCGTGTAGTAGGTGCAGTTCTTGTGCGTCTCGTCGGCCTTGAGACCGGGTGAAACCGCGTACTGCACGTAGAAGTCCGAGACCTCGTCCGACCCCTTGTTGAGGAAGGTGGCCGGGGCCGAGAAGGAGGCTCCCGGCTGAACACCCTTGATCTGCGGCATGGTTCCGACGGCGAGATCCGGCTCCGCACCGGCGGCGACGGCAGGCGCCGCGGCCAGTGCCAGCAGAGCGGCGGCGGCAGCGGCGGCGGCGACCGGGCCGCGGGGAATACGACGGCGGGGGGCAGAGGCGCGCATGAAGGTCCTTCGGTTGTGGGGCCGTGGGGGCGGGCGGGCGTTCAGCCGCCCTTCACCCCGCAAGACCGCCCCGTTCACGCGAGGGTTGTACATGTAACAGGATTCGTGACACGGCGCGGACAACCGGGACACGGGCACGCAGGAGCCGTACAGGGCGAGCGGCCCTGAAACTCCGTGTGCCATGCCCAGGTTGCGGGTGGCCCAGGGGGAAGCCCTCTGAAGGTCCCGCCCCTCGATCCCTGAGACCACGTGATCCACCCCGTCCAGCAGGCGGTATCCCGCCGGGGCGCCGCCGTCGCCCGGCCCGTGCGGTGTCAGGCACACAGCCCGGTGTTCCGCCGCGCGAAGCCGTGCCGCCAGGACCATCCGGCGTGCCAGGCACCGGGGATGAGCACATAGGCCATCGAACCCATGGGGTGCACCGTCAGCCGAATTCCTCTTGTCTTCGATGCCGGACGGCTGCCAAAGGTGCCGCCGGGCGCGCCGAGGACGTGGGTGGGGACGGCTCAGGACCCCTCCGCGACGGTGAGGGCCGCGCACTCGGCGGCGACCTCGCGGAGGCTGTCCGTGCGGCGCAGGACCGCGCGCTGCCTGGCCGCGCCGGTGTCCCCGTCGAGCAGGCGGTCGAGGCCGCCTCGCACGAGGTCCGTGTCGTCGGTGTCCGCCAGGGCGTCGCGTACGTGGTCGAAGAGGGCCTCCACCGCGGTGCGCGCCGGGGCCGGCCGCATGGTGCGCGGGTGCAGCAGCGGGCCTTCGAGGCCCGAGCGCGCGGCCTGCCAGCTCGCGAGGCGCAGCAGCGCGACGCCGTGATCGGGCGCGGGACCGCCGGTGAGCCGGGCGCGGGCCTCCGTCTCGACCAGAGCCCTGGCAAGGGCCGCGAGGGTCGTCGTGGTCGACGCGTTGAGGCACACGTCGGCGACCCGGATCTCGACGGTCGGGTAGCGGTGCGAGAGCCTGGCGTCGAAGTAGACCATCCCCTCGTCGCGCAGGACCTCCGACTCCACCATGGCCGCCACCGTCCGGTGGTACGCGTCCGGCGAACCGAACGCCTCCGTCGGCCCCGCCGAAGGCCAGCGCAGCCAGACCCTGCTGCGGTAGCTGCTGTAGTCCGTATCCTTTCCCTGCCAGAAAGGCGAGTTGGCGCTCAGCGCGAGGAGTACGGGCAGCCAGGGGCGCATCCGGTCGAGGACGGCCACGCCCTCCTCGTCGTCCTCCACCGCGACGTGGACATGGCATCCGCAGGTCAGCTGCTCCCTGGTGGTGAGACCGAACTTCTCACTCAACCACCGGTAGCGGCCACCGTCGTTCACCACGGGCCTGGCCGGGAGCGGCGAGGTCGCGAGGGCCGCGGCCCTGGCCCCGAAGCGCCGCGCGTGGGCGTCGGCCGCCCGCCGCCACCTGACGACCTCGGCCGCGATCCGGCTCATGTCGGTGTGCGGGCGTGTGGCGAACTCGACCTGCTGGCCGTGGAGTTCACTCTCGAATACCTCGTCCGGGCCGTCCTCGTCCGGCTCCCCGCCCCCCGCGGCGGCGAGCACGGCGGTGGACAGCGCCCGCGGCTCCCCCGACTCCGCGTCCACCAGGAGCAGTTCCTCTTCCACACCGACACTGCGCAACGCGCCACTCCTCGCCAAGCCGGGTCCCCGGTGCGCACCGGCCTCCTCGGCCGGCGCCCCGGGGACGTGCACGCCGCCACGCCGTACCCGTACGCGGCGGCACCACGCCCGCGCCGCGGCCTGCGCCGCGGGCAGGGGTGCCACCCGACTACCCGCGAGCCGCGCCGGTAGACCGCTGCGCCGCCCCCGTCCGCGGTCCGGGGCCGGACCGCAGGCCGACGCCCGAGGTGCCCGGGGCCGAGGCGCGCAGGCGCGCAGGCGCGCAGGCGCGCAGGCGGGCGTACCTCTCGTCGGCGGTGTCGGGCCCGCGCCCGAGGGCCCGGGTGTTCCGGGCGAGTCCCCTCGGGTGCCCTCGGACGCCCCCCCGGACCGGGCGCGCGGGCGTACCCGCGCGCCCGGTCCGTCAGGCCGGCCCTGCCCCGTGGGCTCACGCGGCCACCGCGCGCCCGGCGGCGGGGTGGAGGCGCGGGTCCCCGCACGGCGCCGCGGACGACGCCGTGCCCGCCTGCGCGTTCGGCCCCGTCCGCCGGTACGGCCTCTCGCGGCACCGGAGTGGCGCGACCTGCGGTGGCTGGTGCGCGCCCCGCTCAGGCGGTCGCGGTCGCCGGGTCGCTGGTGCTCGCCGCGCCGGTCTCCACATGGCCGGCGAAGCGGCGTACGTACGCGGGGTCGGCGCTCGACGTGACCGTCACGTCGTACCAGCGGTTGCCCGCGGCGACGCCCCAGTTCTGCACGGTCCGTGAGGCGCCCGCCTGCAGCGTGTACGTGTAGTGCTCGGTCGGCGCGTACGCGTCGGTCGCGGTGAAGGTGACCTGGCCGCCGCCGGGGTTGCTGAACACCAGGGTGACGTGGCCGCTCTTGGCGTCGTGCCGCGCGGTCACCTCGGGGCCCGCCGAGCCCGCCGTGCCGGCCATCCGGCGCAGGAAGCCGTTCGGGCCCTG
The DNA here is from genome assembly GCF_039540215.1 of Streptomyces tremellae. Lineage (NCBI taxonomy): Bacteria > Bacillati > Actinomycetota > Actinomycetes > Kitasatosporales > Streptomycetaceae > Streptomyces > Streptomyces tremellae. The sequence goes on along the minus strand of NZ_BAABEP010000009.1, from coordinate 143,760 downwards.
CACGGAGAAGTCGTAGCGTGCGGAGGCGGCGGGCATCGCCCAGGTGTCGGTGAGGGTCTTGCCGGCCTCGACGGTGTACGGCCAGGGGCCGTCGGAGCGCACCGCGGACGTGACGAGGAAGGCGGCGCCCGCCGCGCCGAGGCTGCTGAAGGTGAACCGCATGCGCCCGTCGGCGGGTTCGGTGTCGACGGCCAGGTCGTAGGGCAGGGCGCGGGCGTTCCGCAGCCCCCGCTCCTGCTTGGGCAGGGCGCCCTCGGCCGGCGGCTTGGGGACGTAGTCGCCGGGGTTGTCGTGGTTGGGCGGGGCGTAGCCGCCGGTGCCCGGGAGCGTGGGCGCGGTCGCGTTGCCGCGGGAGAAGTCGAAGGCGGCGGTGAGGTCGCCGCAGACCGCGCGGCGCCAGGGGGTGACGTTGGGGTTGTGCACGCCGAACCGCTTCTCGATGAACTGCACGATCGAGGTGTGGTCGAAGGTCTGGGAGCACACCCAGCCGCCGGTGCTCCACGGCGAGAGGACGAGCATCGGCACGCGCGGCCCGAGCCCGTAGGGCCCGGCGGCGTATCCGGAGAGACCGCCGGTGTAGAGGTCCCGGGCGACGTCTGCGGTGGACAGGCCGCGGGACGCGGAGGCGGGCGGGAAGGGCGGCACGACGTGGTCGAAGAAGCCGTCGTTCTCGTCGTAGGTGAGGAAGACGGCGGTGCGGCTCCACACGTCGGGGTCGGCGGTGAGCGCGTCGAGGACCTGCGAGACGTACCAGGCGCCGTAGTTCGCGGGCCAGTTGGGGTGTTCGCAGAACGCCTCGGGGGCGGCGATCCAGGAGACCTGGGGCAGGTCGCCCGCCAGCACGTCGGCCTTGAGCCGGTCGAAGTAGCCGTCGCCACCCTGGGCGTGGGTGCCGGTGCGGGCCTTCTCGTAGAGCGGGCTGCCCGGTTGGGCGTCGCGGTACTGGTTGAAGTAGAGCAGCGAGTTGTCGCCGTAGTTGCCGATGAAGGCGTCGCTCGTCCAGCCCCAGCCGCCGTCCGCGTCGAGGCCCGTGCCGGTGTCCTGGTAGACCTTCCAGGAGACACCCGCCTTCTCCAGGATCTCCGGGAAGGTGGTCCAGCCGTATCCCGCCTCCTCGTTGCCGAGGACCGGGCCGCCGCCCGTGCCGTCGTTGCCCGCCCAGCCCGTGTACAGGTAGTACCGGTTGGGGTCGGTGGAGCTGAGCATCGAGGAGTGGTACGCGTCACAGACGGTGAACGCGTCGGCGAGCGCGTAGTGGAAGGGGATGTCCTCGCGGGTGAGGTACGCCATCGTGGTGGTGGTCTTCGCGGGGACCCAGCGGTCGTAGTCACCGCCGTTGAACGCCTGGTGGGTGCCCGACCAGCTGTGGTCGAGGTCCTGGATGAACTGCAGGCCGAGGTTGTCGGCGTCCGGCCGGAAGGGCAGCGTCTCGTGGCCCGCGGCGTCCGCCTGGTGGAAGACGCTCTTGCCGCTCGGCAGGGTGGCGGGGCGGGGGTCGCCGAACCCGCGGACGCCCCGGAGGGTGCCGAAGTAGTGGTCGAAGGAACGGTTCTCCTGCATCAGGACGACGACGTGCTCGACATCCTTGAGCGTTCCGGTGCCCGCCGCCGCCGGGATGGCGGCGGCCCTTGCGATACCGCCGGTGATCATGGAGGCGGCGGCGGTGCCGCCCACGAGCTGGAGGAACCTTCGACGGTCGACGTTGGGCACGGATGCTTCTCCTGACGGTCCGTTGGGGGCGGCCAAGGCAGTGGGGGTTGCCTGCGCGAAGTGGCGCGCTGAGCAGGGTTTTCCTGCGTGTGTGGACAGGGGGCGACGCGCACATGATGGTGACGCCCGGGACGGGGTGTCAATGCCGCGTGACCCCCGTCCCCCGACTCCGCACCCCTCCGCCACCCCCGGTACCCCGGGAGTACACCGGCCGCCCGGCCGCCGCCCCTCACCGCCGCGGCGGCCGGGCCGCGCGGGGTCACAGGCGTGCAGCCGGGGCACCCAGCGGCGCGCGGTGACGCCGGTGTCCGGGTCGACGACGCGTGGCTGCGCATGGGCGAGGTCCGGTTCGCGTTCGAGGCGGTCGGCGAGCCGGGCGAGCGCTTCCCCGTCGGGGAGCACGTCGTCGTCGAAGAAGATCAGGTAGTCGCCCTTGGCCTCGCCGGCGCCGGTGTCGCGGCCCGCGGGGATGCCGACGTTCTCGGGCAGGGCGACCGCGCGCACCCCGTCGGGGACGCCCGCGGGCTCGCACCCGTTGCCGACGACCGCGGTGTCGAGCGCGACACCCCCGCTGGCCGAGCAGCGAGGACAGCGCCCGCGGGAACTCCTCGGGGCGGTCGTTCGTGGTCAGCACCACCGCCCCGGCCGAGGGACGTACCGCACCGGCTTCCACCCGGCCCCGACGCCCGGCGCGCACCGGCCGCTCGTCTTCTCGTCGTCGCGCGGCCGCTCACTGCGGTGGTTCCGCAGGGGGACCCCGCACGGGCGCGGCGGGCGGTCAGCGCGGGTCGCCGTGGGCCTGTTCCGACAGGGGTTCCCAGGCGCGCCAGGTTTCGACGCGGTTGTCGTACTCGGCGCTGATCCGGTCGACCTGGCCGCGGCCGAGGAAGAAGCGCAGCGGGGGGTTCTCGGCGTCGACGATCTCCAGGACGGGGCCTCGGGTGGCGGCCGGGTCGCCGACCATGCCGGGACGCGTCCTGGCCGCGCGGGCGGCACGGGCCGGCTCGTAGACGTCGATCGGAGTGGAGTGCGCGGCGGAGCTGCCGCCCCAGTCGGTGCTGTAGCCGGTGGGCTCGACGATGGTGACGTGCACGCCGAACGGCGCCACCTCCTGGGCCAGCGACTGGCTGAACGCCTCAAGTCCCCACTTGGAGGCGTGGTACAGGCCGAGGTTGGGGAAGGCCGTCAGGCCCCCGATGGAGGAGACCTGGAGGAAGTGGCCGCTGCCCTGGGCGCGCAGATAGGGCAGCGCCGCCTTGGTGACCCACAGCGCGCCGAAGAGGTTGGTCTCGATCTGGGCGCGCGCCTCCTCCTCGGTGACCTCCTCGATGGTGCCGAAGTGGCCGTATCCGGCGTTGTTGACGACGACATCGAGGCGGCCGAAGTGGTCGTGCGCGCGGGCGACGGCCGCGTCCACGGCCGCCTTGTCGGTGACGTCGAGGGCGATCGGGAGCACCCGGTCGCCGTGCGCGTCGGTCAGGGCCTTCAGGCTCGCGGTGTCGCGGGCGGTCGCGGCCACCCGGTCGCCGCGCTCCAGCGCGGCCTGCGCCCACTCGCGGCCGAAGCCGCGGGATGTGCCGGTGATGAGCCATACCTTCTCTGCGGCTGTCATGCGCGTGTTGTCCTCGCCGTGCGTCGTGGTGATGGTCGTCCCCCGTGATCCTCTTGCCCCCGTTGCCGGCGTAGCGCACCCCGGCATACGCGCGGCGTTTCGGCGGTTGCACCGGTATGCCCAACATTACCGGTGTGCTCGCCCGGGTCGTCGTGGACGACCTCGACTCCGCGCTCGTGCTCTACCGCGCCCTGGCGGGCGGCGAGGAGCCGGTCCGCTTCCGCTTCCGGGACGTCGAACTGGCGCGCGTCGGACCGTTCTTGCTGCTCAGCGGCGACACGGCGGCCTATGGCGACCGGGTGGCGACCCTGCTGGTACGGGAGCTCGAACCGGTCGTGCGGGAGGTCGTGGGCACCGGGGGCGAGATCGTCGAGGGCCCCTCGCCCGCCCCGAACGGGCGGCGGCTGATCGCCCGGCACGCCGATGGCGCCGTCTTCGAGTACATCGAGGACGACGCCTGACGGGCAGGGCGGCCCCGGGCCTACCGGGGCACTCCCCCGGGCGCGGCGGCTCCTCGGCCGCCGAAGCGGTCGGTGAGCCAGTGGGCGACATAGGTGAAGGTCTCGGAGACGGTGTCCCCGAACTCGCCCGGTGTGCTCGCACAGGCCGTGCACGGGGTGAAGCCGTGGGAGGCGCCCTTGACGAAGACCAGGGTCTTGTCCCTCGCGCGCGTGGCGTTGTCGTAGTACATCTCGGACGGTACGAGCCAGTAGTGTCCGGTCATCGACATGATCAGCAGGGGGCTCGCGATGCCCCGGACGTTGGAGACGGTCGCGGTGTTGGTGGAGGACCAGTCGATGCCGCTGATGGAGTCGGCCGTCAGCCTCGGCGCGGGGGCGCGGATCGCCGCGACGGAGAGGAACGAGTCCGCGGTGAAGCCGCTCTTGCTGGCGTCCCAGGCGGCGTTGCCCGCGGGGTCGGCGGTGGGGACCCGCAGCGAGCGCACGACCTGGGGCGCGCCGCCGTCCGGGTGCTGGGGCGAGATCACCGGGTACCTGCCCCTGGTGTGCGCGAGCAGCGAGGTGTCGGCCTCCCACAGGCGCGCGCCGTCCCTGCCGACCGGCATGGGGGTGTCGTCGCTGTACTGGCCAGCGCCCCTGGCGACCTGCGCCCGCAGCTTCTCGGCCTGCGCGACGAGTCCGGCCTCCCGCCGGGCCTGGCCCGCCAGATAGCGGCCGGTGAAGGCGGCGCCGTAGTGCGAGGAGCCGGTGGCCGCGTAGCCGTTGCGCGGGGCGAACATGTCGCGGGAGGCGTCGCGTGCGCGCAGGTCGCGCTCGTTCACCACGGACGCGTCGAGGGCGGTGAGGTCGGAGAAGGCGATGCCGGGGATGGCGTCGAGCAGCACCACGCCGTCCGCGGGCGGCAGGTGCGCCAGGTCGTCGCCGCAGGGGTCGAGCCTGGCGGCCGCCTGGCACGCGGCGAGCCCGTTCTGCGCCACGTTCTGGTAGTACGACATGATCGCGCCGCCGCCGCTCCAGCCGACGAGCACGACCTTGCGCACACCGGGCAGGCCGCGCAGGTAGCTCACGCTCGCCGAGGTGTCGAGGGCGAGCTGGTCCCAGTCGGCCGCGGCCTGGTCCGCGTACTGCGACTTGACGCACAGGACGGTGAAGCCGCGCTGGGCGAGCTGCACGCAGGGGACGCTGCCGATGAAGTCGTCGTTCTCGTGGGTGAGGAACAGCGCGGTGGACTCGTGCGGGTCGGGCGAGGTGGGCCGGTACAGCGCGCCGATCACCTGCTCCCTGCCGAGCAGCACGGTCGAGGTGGTGTACGGGACGGCCTTGGCGGCGGCCGGGGCCGCGGGCACGGCCTGCGCGGACGAGACCAGCAGCGGCGCGACGAGCAGGGCGCAGGCGGCGACAGCCGCGAGGACGAACCTGCGCGCTCTGCGCCGGACGTGACGGACGTCGTGGGCGGTCATGGGGTGCGCCTCCGTTGCGTGTGCGGCTCCCGGTGGCGCGGTGGGCTGCCGCGAGCGAAGGGGTGGTGCGGCGGGCGGACCGAGTCTCCTATTGGCCTTATGGTCAGTCAATAGGATGGACGTGGCGGCATGGTGGCCCGCGGCCTCCTCGGCGGCGAGCGGGGCGTGGCGGCTCGGGACCCCTGGCGTCGCGCGGCGGTATGACGGCCCGACGTCCCACGGCGTCGCGCGGCGCGCGGTAACCGGCGCCTTTGGCATCGCGCGGGCGCGTGGCGACCTGACGTCCCGGGGCGGCGCGCGGGCGCCTGACAGCCCGACGCCCCCGGGCGTCGCACGGGCGCGTGACGGCCCGGCGGCTCACGCTGTCACGCCGGGCGGCCCCCTCAGACGTCGAGGACCAGGCGCGCCGACCGGGCGCGCGAGACGCACGGATAGAGCACGCCGGGCCCGGCGCCGACGTCGTCGCGGTGCTCGGGCTCGCCCTCCAGGACGCGGAGCTCGCAGCTCCCGCAGACGCCCTCGCGGCAGCCCGCCGGCACCGGGTGGCCGGTGCGGGTGAGCGCGTCGAGCAGGGACTCGCCCGCCGGCACCTCGAAGGACCGCCCCGACCGTGCGCACACCGCGGTGAACGGCGTGTCGGGCGCGAACTCCCGGCGCGCGGGCCGGAAGCGCTCGCTGTGCAGCACCGCCGGGTCGAAGACCGCCTCCGCCGCGGCCAGCATGGCGGCGGGGCCGCAGCAGTAGACGGCGCCGCCGGGACCCAGCGCGGCGGCGAGCGCGGCCAGGTCGGGGCGCGGCTCCCGTCGCGTCTCGACCACGGTGGCCGCGTCCCCGCCCACGGCGCGCACCTCGCCGAGGAACGGCATCGCCGCGCGGGAGCGGCCCGTGTACACGAGGCGCGCGGGAACGCCGGCCGCGACGGCCGCGCGGAACATCGGCAGGACGGCGGTGATGCCGATGCCGCCCGCGAGGAAGGCGTACTCCCGCGCGGGCAGGAGCGGGAAGTTGTTGCGCGGCAGGGAGATGTCGAGCGTGCGGCCGGGCCGCAGGTAGCGGTGGATGTAGTCGGAGCCGCCGCGGCTCAGGCGCTCGTGCCGCACGGCGAGGCGGTAGTGGCCGCGGTCCGCAGGGTCGCCGCACAGGGAGTACTGCCGGGTGAGCCAGTTGGGCAGCGGCAGGTCGATGTGGGCCCCCGGCTCCCAGGGCGCGAGCGCGCCGCTGAGGGTGAGGGCGACCACGCCGTCCGCGACGGGCTCGACGCGTTCCAGGACGGCCTGCTGGGTGGTGGTCATGGGCGGTCCGTTCAGTACAGCGTGCGGTAGGAGGCTTCGAGGGCCTCTCCGAGCACCTCGGGCGGGACGTCGACCTTCAGCTGGGCCGCGGCCATCTCCCCCGCGGAGGGCAGTTCGGCGGCGAGCGCCTGGCTCGCCGGGTCCCACAGCCGGGAGCGCACCAGCGCGCGCCCGCAGTGGAAGTACGCCTCCTCGACCTCGACCACGATCGCCAGCAGCGGCTCGCTCGCCTCGGTCTGCATCCGCGCCAGCACCTCGGGCTCGTCGGTGGGGTAGGCCCTGCCGTTGACGCGGAGCGTCTCGCGGACGCCGGGCACGAGGAAGAGGAGGCCGGCGCCGTCGTTCTCCGCGAGGTTGCGGAACGAGTCGGCGATCTTGTTGCCCGGCCGGTCGGGGAGGGCGAGCGTGTGCTCGTCGAGGACCTTCACGAACCCCGGGTAGTCGCCGCGCGGTGAGCAGTCCGCGCGCCCCGAGGCGTCGGACGTGGCGAGCGCGGCGAACGGCGAGTGCGCGATGAACATGCGGATCTGGTCGTCCACATGGTCGATGATCTTGTTCGCGACCATCGGGTCGGGCTCGCCGAGCCTGGCGCGTACCTCGGCGGGCGACAGCCGGCGCGGCCTCAGCGCGGTACGGGACATCACGGTCTCCCTGCTCTCTGGCTCCCAGGGCAGACCTCCGGTAGGGCACGCGGGAGGTTCTTCCCTGCTCAGACAGCTATTGTGAGCAATAGCTCGCACATTCGGTACTCGCTTTGGGCGGACCGGGAAGGGAGAGGCGCCATGCCGGCACGGCAGCCGCTGCACCCGCGCAAACAGCCGAAGCAGGTGCGCGGGGAACGCACCCGGCAGCGCATCCTCACCGCGGCTGCTCAGGTTTTCGCCGAGTACGGCTTCGCCGCGGGGACCACCAACCGCATCGCCGAGCGGGCGTGCGTCTCCATCGGGTCGCTGTACCAGTACTACCCGAACAAGGACGCCATCCTGGTGGAGCTCGTCGTCCGGCACCTCGACGCCGGGGAGGACGCCCTGCGCCGGCGGCAGGAGCAGGGGCTGCCGGGGACGCTGGAGGACGCGATGCGCGTCTTCGTGCGGATCGCCGTGGAGAACCACCTCGACGACCCGCAACTGCTGCGCGTGATGGCCGAGGAGGCTCCCCGTGCCCCGGAACTGCTGTGCAAAGTACGGGAGTTCGAAGAGGCCAGGGTCGCCTACACCCGCGACCTGCTGGCCCGCTACCCCGAAGTGCGCGTCGGCGACCCGGAGATGGCCGCACGCATCGCCGTGAGCACGGTGGAACTCGTCGTGCACAAGGTCATCGCCCTCGGCGAGGTGGTGGACCTGCGCGTCTTCGAGGACGAACTCGTCACCATGCTGACGCGCTACCTCGCGCCCGCGCGCCTGCCCTGAGCGGTCGCCCCCGGAACGGGTCGCGGAGTCGCCAGGGCCTGCGGCCCGGTACGGTCGGACCCGTCAGGACAGGGCTGCGTCCTGCTCGTCCGCCTCGGCGGGAAGCGGTGTGCCGGCACGTCCGTACCCCGCGCGGCCCGGTGCACGGGGCTGCGCGCGTCCAGAACCTCATGGTGGACCGGCCGGACCGGGTGGTCCTCATCGGCTTCGAGGTCTTCTGCCACGATCACCCCGAAGGGCACCTGATGGCCACCGCGACCGAGCACGCGAGTCTCGGGTGGCGGACCGGCGAGCGGTACGCGGCGTGCGTCAGCGCGTACGGGCGGCCCGCTCCTCCCCGCCCTCGCCCCGGCGCAGCAGCCGTCGGCAGGGGCCGGGCCCCTCTCGCTCCCCGGGACCGGTTGACGGCCGCGGACTGCCGGGCCCAGCACGGATCACGAGACCGAAGAAGAACCGCCGCGAACGGCACCGGAGAAGGGAACATGGCTGCGCAGTGCCTGGTGTCAGCTCGTACTCGGCGGGCGGGCGGCGCAACGTGACGCAGGAGGAGATCCCGCTGTGGGGCAACACCACGTGCTCTCCGCACGCCGGGAACCCCGCAGGACGACAGCGCGTCCTCGATCTGATGGTCGTTGAGTACTACCCGCTTCCGGGCCTGGACGCGGAGGGGCTGCTGCGCACCGGGGCGGGGTTACGGGCGCAGCTCGATCATCCGGAGCACCACGTCGCGCCCCGGCTCGTCCGGGCCGGGGAGGACTGGGCGGCTCACGGGGAGCCGGGCCGGGCACCGGGCGACACCGGGGGCTGAACTCGTCCGCGCGCAGGCGGCGCGGTCACCGCGCCCGCAGGTTCGCGGCCAGGATGGCGACGTCGTCGCGGCCGTCCGGGGGGAAGGTGCTCAGGAGGTGGTCGCAGAGGCCTTCGGGGTCTCCCGGGGCCGTGGCGACCGCGTCGGACAGCCGGGCGAGGCTCTCGTCCAGGCTCCGGTCCCTGCGCTCGATCAGGCCGTCCGTCACCAGCACGAGGTCGGTGCCGGGTGCGGCCTCGACCTCGACGGGCTCCGGGTTGGGCAGCGCGAGGCCGAGGAGCGGGCCGTGGCCGGTGATCTCGCGCACCGTGCCGTCAGGGGCGCGCAGCAGGGGCGGGATGTGGCCCGCGTTGGCGATCCGCAGCACGTCGGAGTCGTTCGGGACCTGGACCGTGCACAGCGTCACCGAGGTCAGCGGGTCGTGGGTGGCCAGGATGCGTTCGAGTCGCCGGTGGATCTCGTGGGGCGCGTGCCCGTCGAGCGCGTAGGCCCGCAGGGCGTGGCGCACCTGGCCCATGACCATGGCCGCCTCAAGGGAGTGGCCCGCCACATCGCCGACCGCCAGCACCAGGCCCGTGGGGGTGCGCACCGCCTCGTAGAAGTCGCCGCCGATCTCGGCGTACTGGCTGGCCGGCGCGTACCGCACGGCGAGCCGCGCGCGGCCGGTGGGCGGCAGCGACTCCGGCAGGAAGCTGCGCTGGAGCGTCAGGGCGAGGGTGCGCTCCTCGTCGTAGGCGCGCAGCGCTTCGAGCGCGAGCGCCGTGGTGTGGGTGAGCTGGGTCAGCAGGTCGCGGTCGTGCGGCGTGCTGACCGCGGAGGCGGGCACCGCCACGGCGGCCGGCGGCCGGCCCTGCTTGGTGCGCGCGAGCGCGACGGCGAGGTCGCCGTCGTCCTCCCGTACGGCCGCGGGCAGCGGCCATCCGGCGCGCGGCACGGTGTCGACGGCGGCGCCCACCCGGTCGGTGAGGCTGTGCCACTGCCAGGCCCCGGGCGCCTCGGGGACGGTGGGCAGTTCCCGCGCCGGGGCACCGGCCGCGGTGGTGGCTAGGTGGGTCACCGAGCCGTCCGAGGCGGTGAGGAAGGCGTCGGCGGCGGTGTCGAGGAGGCGCGACGCGCCCTCGGCCGCGGCCCGTGCGAGGCCGACCGCCGTGGTCGCCCTGTACAGGCTGAGCGTGGTCTCGTTGAGCCGGGCCAGCCTGGCCGCGAGGGCCTCGGCTCGGTGCCGTGCGCGGGTGTAGCGCAGGGCGGCCGTGAGGGTGGCGAGGAGTTCGTCGGGGGCGATCGGCTCGGTGAGGTACGCGTCGGCGCCCCGGTTCAGGCCCTGCGTGCGGTCGGAGGCGCTGATCGCGGAGGCCGATATGTGGATCACCGGCAGGTAGGCGGTGCCCGGGTCGGCCTTGATGCGCTCGCAGACCTCGTAGCCGGTCATGTCGGGCAGCCGCACGTCGACGAGGGCGGCCTCGGGTCGCGGGTCCGAGGCGGCGAGCACGGCGAGCCCCTCCGCGCCGTCCGCGGCCTCCACGACGCGGTGCCCCGCCCTGCGCAGTGTCGTGCCGAGGACGTAGCGGTTGGTGGGGTTGTCGTCGACGACGAGTACGAGCGCGGGGCGTTCGTCCTGGATCCGCTGCAAGGTCATCGCTCCCCCCGGCCCTCGGCGGGCGCTTCCGTGCCGGCGTCCGGCGCCACCGCGCGGTCCGCCGCCGGCGCGAGGCCCAGCGCCTCGGCGATCCGCACGGCGGTCAGATGGGTCTTGCTCAGGACGGCGCGGGCCCGGGTCAGCCGCGAGCGCTCAAGGGCCTCCTGGTTCGCGGAGGTGAGCACCACGACGGGGACCTGGTGGAGCGCGGGCACGGCGGCGATCTGTTCGAGCAGCTGGTAGCCGTCGGGCGCGGGCATGGCGAGGTCGACGAGGACGGCGTCCGGCATGGTGGTGCGGATCGTGCGCAGCGCCGTCCTGCTGTCGGTGACGGTCGTCGTGTGCTCGGCCAGCGGGTCGAGGGTGGACGCGAGGACCCGCAGGAAGTCGGCGTCGTCGTCGATGAGGACGACGCTGCGCAGCAGCGGGCCCTCGGGCAGGGCCGCAGGGCGGCCGTGCGCGGGCAGGTCGGCGGGGAGCGCGACGGTGACGCGGGTGCCGCGGCCGACCTCGCTGTCGAGCGTGAGGCTCCCGCCGAGCAGTTCGGTCAGCCTGCGCGCGTAGGGCAGGCCGAGCCCCGTGCCCGAGCGGCCCCGCTGGTGCGGGCCGCGCACCTGGTAGAACTCCTCGAAGACCTGGTCCGTCTGGTCCTCGGGGATGCCGACGCCGGTGTCCGTGACGGTGAAGACGGCCCAGGGGGCGCCGTCCCTGGTGCGGGACGCGACGGACAGCCGCACGGACCCCTTCTCGGTGAACTTCAGGCCGTTGGACAGTATGTTCCGCAAAATCCGCAGCAGCATCACCTCGTCGGTGACCAGGCGCCCGGGGAACGCGGCGTCCTCGATGTCGAGGGCCACGCCCTCGGCGGCGGCGGGCGCGAGCGTCCCGCGCAGCTGGTGCAGCACGGTGCGCAGGTCCACCTCGGTGCGCTGCGGTTCGAGCCGGCCCGACTCGGCCTTCGCGGTGTCGAGCAGCTCCTCCACGAGCGCGAGCAGGGTGCTCCCTGAGCCCGCGATCAGGGAGACCTGCTTGCGCTGCTCCTCGGAGAGCGGCTCCGCGTCCGCGGCGAGCAGCACCCGCGCGAGCGCGATCACTGCGTTGACCGGGGTGCGCAGCTCGTGGCTGACATTGGCCCAGAAGCGGCCCTTCGCGGCGCTCGCAAGGCGCAGCCTGCGGCTCCTGTCCTCCAGGTCCGCGTAGAGCGCGACGACACCGCGGTTGGTCTCCTCCAGCTCGGTGGAGAGCTCGGAGTACAGGGCGAGCACGCCCCTGTTGGTCTCCTCCAGCTCCTTGTTGAGGCGCCGGAGCCGGTCCTGCTGCGCGCGGGCCTCCTGGAGGGCCGCGAGCAGCGCCCGGTTCTGTTCGTTCAGTTCCTCGCTCATATCGGTCTCGCGCACCCCGGCAGGCTCCTCCCGGACACGGCCCGCCGCCCGTACGGGGTCGGCGGCCGCGTTCTGCCCGAGCAGCAGCTGCCGCGGTTCCGGTACGCACACGTCGAGGAGGCGGCCTGCCGCGGCCAGGACGTGTGCGCTCGACGCGCGATCCTCCTCCCAGCGGAGGCGGACGCCGATGGCGCCCGGGGCTCCGCTCCTGTGGACGAACTCCGCGGTCAGCCCGGTGGCTGCCAGGAGCTCGGCGCCCGCCTCACTCATGAGGGCGACGAGGCGGACCCGTTCCGCCTCGCCCACTCCCAGCGCGCGGCAGACCGTCTGCCCGTACCTGCGCAGCCGAAACAGGTCGCCGTGGGCGGCGAGGGCGAGCGTGCCGAGCGTCCGCTCCCGCACGGGGGTGCTCACCCGCGGGCCGCCTTGAGGGCCAGCACGCCGACGTCGTCCCTGCGGCCACCGGCCTCCCGCAGGATCTGCGCGCCGACGACGGTCGCGCGGCGGGCGAAGAGGCCGGGGAAGGCGCGCGGCTCCCAGCGGTCGCTCAGCCCGTCCGTGTGCAGGACGAGGACGCAGCCCGTGGGAAAGGGGGCGGTGAACGGGCGCAGCCGGGGCAGATGATGGCCGACGATGCCCGGCGCGGACAGCAGCGACGTACGCCGCTCGTCGCCGACCAGCACGGTGCTGACGTTGCCGACGCCGCAGAAGTCGACCCGACTCGCGGCGAGGTCGACCGCGGCCACCGCGATCGCGGCGCCCCTGGTGCCCCGCAGCGCGCGGTGCAGGTCGTCGAGTATCCCCGCGGGCCCGGTGTGGGGGCTGTCGCGGAACGCCTCCCGTGCGGTGTTCGCGGCGCGCGCCGCCTGCGGGCCGTGCCCGAGGCCGTCGCACATCATCGCGATCACGGGCCCCACCGCGTCCTGTCCCCCTTCGGACGGGGCCTCCGCGCCCGCCGTCCGGATCGCCCAGGTGTCCCCGCAGACCTCCTCGCCGCCGATGGGCCGGGTCAGGCCGCCCGCGTCGATGCCGGCGGGCGGCGACGGCACGCGGCCTTCCGCCCAGAACTGGGCGAGTACGGTCGTCCCCCGGCCCCGCACGGTGTGGATGTCGAACACGTCGGCGAGCCGCACGATCGACCCGAGGCCGAGGCCCAGGGAGCCCGTCGACGAGGCGCCGTCCACCATGACGCGGGCGACGTCGGCGATGCCGGGGCCGGTGTCGGTGGCCACGAACTCCACGGCCGCCAGGTGCCCGGCGCGCACCACCCGCAGCGCGACGGAGCCGTCCGTGGCGTGCTTCTGCAGGTTGGTCGCCGCCTCGGTCACGGCGAGCTCCACCGCGGACCCCTTGGTCCCGTCGAGGCCGACCCGGTGGGCGAGCCGCGCGGCCTCGCGCCGCGCGGCCATGGGCAGGCCGACGTCCACCCGCAGCCAGGCGATGTCGTCGGCCTGTGCCAGGATCCGGCCGGTCACCTGGCCCACTTCACGATCGTGACGCGGGTGCCGCCGCCGACCGCGGTGTCGAGCTCGAACTCGTCGGCGAGGCGCCTGGCGCCGCTCAGCCCGAGGCCCATGCCGTCGCCCGAGCTCCAGCCGTCGGCCAGCGCCAGGTCCACGTCCGCGATGCCGGGGCCCTCGTCGCTGAAGCGCAGCCTGATGCCGGTGCGGCCGTTCGCCTCCAGTGTCCCGGCGACCATGTGCCCGCCGCCGCCGTGCACGAGGGTGTTGCGCGCGAGTTCGCTCGTCGCCGTCACCAGCTTGGTCTGGTCGACGAGGGAGAGCCCGGCCCGCTGCGCGAGGGTGCGGACCAGCTGCCGCGCCCTGACGACCCCCGTGCTGCTGTCGAGGGGGATGCGCTCCCCCTGCTCGGGGGTGCCTGCTGGGGCACCGCCGCTCACGCCGGGTCCTGTGCCGCGCTCGCGTCCCTGCGCAGGACAGCGAGCCCCGCCTCCAGGTTGAGCGCCGTACGCACACCGCCGAGGGAGAGACCCAGCTCCACGAGGGTGATGGCCACGGCGGGCCGCATGCCCACGACGACGGTCCGCGCGCCGAGGATCTTCGACATCGCCGCGACGGTGGCCAGCATGCGGCCGACGAAGGAGTCGACGACCTCAAGGCCCGAGATGTCGATCACGACGCCGCGCGCGCCCGTCTCCACGATCCGCGTCGACAGGTCCTCCTGGAGGTCGAGCACGACGGTGTCCTCCAGGTCGACCTGGATGGAGACCAGGAGGACGTCCCCGATCCGCAGGATCGGCACCCGCTCGGTCACAGCAGCCCCCCGTGCCGCTCGGTGAGCTTCCTGTCCCGCTCGATGGCGGACAGCGCGTGGCGCAGGGCGTCCGCGAGGGTCGCCTTGGTCGGGATGTCGCCGAACTCGATGCCGAGCGCGACGATGGTCTGCGCGATCTGCGGCCTGATGCCGGAGATGACGCAGTCGGCGCCCATCATCCTGGCGGCCACCACCGTTTTCAGCAGGTGCTGTGCCACCTGGGTGTCCACGGCGGGTACACCGGTGATGTCGATGATCGCGTGGGCCGAGTCGTAGTCGAGCAGGGCCTGGAGCAGCCGCTCCATCACCACCTGCGTACGGGCCGAGTCGAGGGTGCCGACGAGCGGCACGGCGACCACGCCGTCCCACAGCTTGACGACCGGGGTCGACAGTTCGAGCAGCTGGTCGGCCTGCGAGGAGATGATCTCCTCACGCGTCCTCGCGTGCGCCTCGACGGCGAGGAGGCCCAGGTCGTCGAGGAGCCGGGAGAACTGGAGGTAGGCCCGCACGTCGTCCGGGCCGGCGTCCGCGCCGGCGGCGAGTGCCCCTTCGAGCACCTCTTTCAGCGCAAAGACACTGAAGGCCGTCTCGGTCGGGCTGAAACCCTCCCTCGCACGGTTGCGGGACAGCTCCACCAGGAGGCTGCGCACCTCGGCGAAGGCCTCGCCGCGGGAGGCGAGGCCGCCGGCCCTGATGCCCTCCACCACGGCGGAGTAGAGCTCGGCCAGCTCCTGTTCGAGCTCGGTCGTGCTGACGCGGCCCTCCAGCGTCGCACCGACCGTCCGTACCCATTGGGCGGTGAACTCGTCGCCCTGCGCGCTCAGGAGGTCCACCAGCCGCTGTGCTTCACCGTCGGGGGTCACGTCCACGCTCCTCGTGTCGTCGGCCGATGCTACGGCACCCCCCGGTGATCACCGGGGGCGGAACCCCGCGGGACCTGCCCGCGGGCGGGGAGGCGGAACGCGGGGTCAAGGGGCCGGGGCTTCGGACGGGTGGCACGCCTTTCACCCGAAAGAGAATCCCGGAACGCATGGATCCGCCGGGACACCCCTCGATATTCTTGCAGCCGCCTCGGTGAATATTCGAAGCCACCGGACCGTCAGCATTGTTCAGCCGGAGGACTCCATGAGCGCACTGCTGGACCAGAAATACGCGAAACTCTTCTTCCTGCTGGACTCGGACGGCGACGGCGTGATCGCCGAGGACGATTTCGAGCTGATGGCCGAGCGCGTGGTCATCGCCTTCGGCGAGCAGGACACGGCCAGGGGCGAGGAGTACGCGCAGCGGATGGCGCGCTACGGGCGCGCCCTGCGCGCCGCCGCCGACACCGACGGGGACGGCCGGATCGACGAGGGCGAGTTCGGGCGGGCCCTGCTCCGGGTCAGCGACGACTTCGACACCCTGGTCGGGCCGCTCTACGAGGCGGGCTTCTCCCTGGCCGACCGGGACGGCGACGGCCTCGTGGACAAGAGGGACTTCGGCACGTTCATGGTCGCGGTCGGCGTCCCCGAGGACGCGGCGGGCGCCGCGTTCGACGCGCTGGCCGACCAGGGAGGCCGGCTCAGCCGGGCGGCCCTGATGGCCGCGGCGGCCGAGTACTACCGAGGCGCGGGCCCCTCGGCCACCTCGGGCCACCTCCTCTTCGGTGCCCTGTGAGGCGCCCGGCGCACGGCGGCGCCCGATGAGGGCAGCGCACGGCGCGGACGCCTTCCTCCCCGGGGGCCCGAGCATTCCGCGGCTGATCGACGCCCTTTTCGAGGGGCGTTTCGGGGAACTGCACGAGCCCTGGGCCAAGGTGTTCTCACGCGACGAATTCCGCTACCGCGACGGATTGTCCAAGGAAAAGCGCTCGGAAATCGCCTACGAGCGTTTACGCGCCGTCAATGCGGAAATCGACTCCGTCGAGGAAATGGTGGCGGCGACGGACCGCCTCACGGCGCTGCACGAGTGGCTCGGCGCGGTCGACGGCACACTCGCCACCCTGGCGACCATCCACTACAACCTGTTCCTCGGCAGCCTGCTGCGCCTCGACCCCGGCCGCTCGGTGGACCGCACGCCGTACACCCGGCTGACCAGGTACGGCACGGTCCTGATCACCGAACTCGGCTACGGGAACAACGCGGCAGCCCTGGAGACGACGGCGACCCACCGCCCCGAGAGCGACACCTTCGTCCTGCACACACCGTCGGACGCGGCGGCCAAGTTCATGCCGAACACCGGCCCGGCGGGCGGCCCCAAGAGCGGCCTGGTCGCGGCGAGGCTGATCGCGGGGGGCCGGGACCGCGGGGTCTTCCTCTTCCTCGTGTCCCTGCGCGACGAGCGGGGACCGCTGCCCGGCATCCGGATCCGGCCGCTGTCCGAGAGCCCGGGCTCGGCGGTCGACCACTGCCTCACCTCGTTCGACCGGGTGGTGCTCGGCCGCGCGGCGCTCCTCGCGGGCGACCACGGGGAGCTGGCGGCGGACGGCGGCTTCCGCAGCACGACGGGCAGTCGCCGCCGCCGCTTCCTGCGCTCCATCCAGCGCGTCACCACCGGCAAGCTCTGCCTGAGCGCCGCGGCGCTCGGCGGGGCGCGCTCCGGTCTCGTCATCGCCGTGCGCCACGCCCACCGGCGGCGCACCTTCGCGCCCGGCGGGCGGCACGACGTCCCGGTGTTCGCCCACCGCTGCCACCAGAGCAGGCTGCTCGGGGCGACGGCCCGCGCGTACGCGGCGACGTTCCTGCTGCGCGCGGCGACCCGCGCCCTCACCGCGGCGGACGGCTCCGACGGTGACGACGCGGCCGAGGCCGAGGTGCTGGTGGCCGCGGCGAAGGGCTGGATCACCTGGCAGGCCAGGGGCATCGCGGTCGAGTGCAGGGAGCGCTGCGGCGCACAGGGCCTGCTGTCCGCCAACCGGCTCGCCGACCTGATCCTGCCGATCGAGGGCACCGTCACCGCCGAGGGCGACAACCTGGTCATCTGGACCAAGGCGGGGGCCGACATGCTGACGGGCCGGGGCTACCGGCCGCCACCACGCCACGCCCCGGCCCCCGCCCGGACGCCCGAGCGCACGGGCGGGGCGGGTGGGCCCGGCGGACCGGGACCGGGCGGGACATGGGTCGAGCCCGGATCTCTTCTCGGGTTGCTGGTCCAGCGTGAACTGCGGTGTTTCACCGAGGCGCGCCGGCGGCTCGGCGAACCGGCCGACAGCGCGTTCGACCGCTGGAACCACGCGGTGGAGCCCGCGCTCGACCTCGTCGACGCGTACGCCACCCGGCGGGCCGCGGAGGTGTTCCTCGCCGCGGCCGACACGGCCGCCGACGAGCCCACCCGGAAGGCCCTGCGGCTGCTGTTCCGGCTGTTCGCCCTGGAGCGGCTCGCCCCGCACACGGGGCCGCTGCTCGCGGACGGGCTGCTCGACGCCCGTGCCGTGCACGGCCTGGCCGCGGAGGCGGACCGGGTCGCCGCGGCGCTCGCCCCGCACGCGCTCGCCCTGGTGGAGGCGTTCGCCGTCCCTGACGCCGTGCTCCAGGCCCCCATCGCCCTGCCGGACGAGGGGGTCCCGCCGGGGCTCAGGCGCGGCTGACCGATGGGCCGCCCGGCACGAGGAGCGCCATGAGCGACGCGTTCACCCGGGAGCCGCCGTGGGACCCGCGGCGCTTCCCGCCCGCAGCCCGCGCGCCACGCACCGTGCAGACCGTACGGCTGCTGCTCGACCCGCAGGGGTACGGGCGGGCGCTGCGCCGCAGGTTCGGGCCGGTGTTCAGCCTGCGTACGTACCCCTACCGCGGTGGCCTGGTGTGCGCGGCGGACGTCGCGACCAACCGGGAGGTACTCACCGACCACGAGCGGTTCACCGGCGGGGACGCCGCGGCCCTGCTGGCTCCCGCGGTCGGCGCGGGCTCGCTGATCTGCACCCCGCCGCCCGCGCACCTGCGGCACCGCAGGCTGCTGCTGCCGCCCTTCCACGGAGCGCGGATCGCGTGCTGGGCCGAGCGGGTGGGCGACCTGGTGCGCGCCCGGCTGCCCGCGCTGCTCACCGGGGGCGGCGTGCCGGTGCGGCCCTGGGCGCAGCGGCTGACGCTCGACGTGGTGCTCCGGGTGGTGTTCGGCCTCGAAGACCCGGTCAGAGCGGCCGCGTTCCGGCGTGCGGTGGACGCGTTCGTCGCCTCGGACAACGTCGCGGTGCTGTTCCTGCCCGCGCCGCTGCGGCGCGACCTCGGGCCGCTCTCCCCCGGCGGACGCTTCCACCGGTTGCGCGCCTCCGTAAGGGAGTTGATCCGTGGGGAGATCGCCGCGCGCCGGGTCGCACCCGACCGCGACGAGCGCGACGACGTGCTCTCGCTGCTGCTCGGCGCGGGCGGGGACGGGCCAGGTAGCGGGCCCGGCGACGCACACCTGCTCGACGAGCTGACCGGGCTGGTGCTCGCCGGGTACGAGACCACCGCGACCACCATCGCCTGGACGCTGCACCTGCTCGCCCACCACCCCGCCGTACGCGACCAGTTGGCCGACGATCTCGACGCGGGCTCGGACCGGCTGCTCAAGGCGGTCGTCCGGGAGTCCGAGCGGCTGCGCCCCGCCGTGCACAACGCGATGCGCACCGCCGCGCACGACACGGAGCTCGGCGGGCACCCGGTGCCGCGCCACGCGTTCGTCGCCGCGGTGTTCCCCCTCACCCACCTCGACGCGGACCTGTGGCCCGAGCCCGACGCCTTCCGGCCCGAGCGGCACCTGGGCGCGGACCCGGCGCCGTACGCGCTGACGCCCTTCGGCGGCGGTCTGCGCCGCTGCATCGGGACGGCGCTGGCCCGCCTGGAGACCGAGACGGTGGTGCGCGAGGTACTCGCCGCCGCGCTGCCGGAACCTGCGGGCCCCCAGGAGTCGGCGCGGCTGATGTCCGTCACCCTCGTCCCCGCCCGGGGCGGCCGGGTCAGACTCCGGCCGCGGCGGGCCGCGTGAGGGCTCGCCGCGGTCGGTCGCCGCCCCCGCCGCGGAAGGCAGCGGGGAGGCCGGTGGCCGGCCCCGCGGCGGGAGGACCGGCGGGCTCCCGGAGGCCGGGCGGCGCCCCCTCCCGTGCGGTAGCGTGCTGTGTCCGTGGTACCGGAACCGGTTTCGGCGGCTCAGGGGTGGAGGGTGTACCGATGCGGCGGGTGACGCTTGCCGACGTGGCGCGTGCCGCGGGGGTCGCGAAGGCCACCGCGTCGCGGGCGCTCTCGGCGGACAATCCGGAGGTCGGCGCGGCCACCCGGGTGCGGATCAGGGAGATCGCGGCGGAGCTCGGCTATCAGCCGAGCGTGGTCGCGCAGGCGCTGAGCACCGGGCGGGTCCGCCTGATCGTGCTGTTCGTCCCCGCGGCCGAGACGGGCTGGGCGCAGGTGCTGTCCGGGGCCATGGCCGAGGCGGAGCAGCGGGGTTACCAGGTGCTGGTCCGGCCGCTCGGGGCGGACGCCCCGCAGGACCAGGCAGGGCTGCCCGTCGACGGTGCCGTGCTGGTCGGCCGGGCGCGGGTGCCTGCGGGCTGGGACGCGTCCCGGCCGGTCGTCATCGTGGACGAGGACCTCTCCGACGCCGACGCGACGGTGGTGCGGACGGCCAACTGGAGCGCCGGCTACCAGGCGGGCCGCCATCTGGTCGAGCAGCACCGCACGTCGGCGGTGGTGCTGGTGCCGCACCACCGCGCCGGCGGCGCCCAGGCGCGTGCTGCGGGCTGCCAGGCCGCCTTCGCGGAGGCCGGGGCGGAGCTCCCCTCCGGCCGGGTCCTCGAAGCCGGCCGGGACGCGGAGCCGCGGGCGGGCCTCGACGCGGCGCTCGGCCGGGGGCTGCGCCCCGACGGGGTGTTCGCCTGCACCGACGAGACGGCCGTGGCCGCGCTCGGCTCGCTCGGCCGGGCGGGCCTGCGCGTCCCCGAGGACGTGGCGCTGGTCTGCTTCGGCGACGAGCACCTCGCCCGGCAGGCCGGTCCCTCCCTCGCCGTGGTCCCGCGCCCGGTGGCGGAACTCGGCGCCCGCGCGGTGCAGTTGCTCGTCCGTGCGATCGAGGGCGCCGCCGAGCCGCCGGAGGTGCACGAACTGCCGGTGCGGCTGGTCGCCGGCGTCCCGCAGGGCCGCTCCGAGCACGCCGCCCGCGGATCCGTCTCCGCCTGACCTTGACCTGCGCCGCCGCGTCCGACACACTTCCGAAACGTTCCGGAACCGGTTCCGGACATGTAGAGGAGGTCCTGCGGTGGCAACGTCGACGCCGGGGCTCATAGCCGTACTCATCGTCTCGGTTGCCCTGCTCGTAGTCCTGATCAACTCCCGGCTCAAGCTGCACCCCTTCATCGCCCTGCTGGTGGTGTCCTTCGGGGTCGGCCTGGCCGCGGGCGAACCCGTCGCCAAGATCGCCGGGTCGATCGAATCGGGTGCGGGCGGGATCCTCGGCAACGTCGGCATCACGCTGGCCCTCGGCGCCATGCTGGGACGCCTCCTGGCGGATTCGAGCGCCACGGAGGTGATCGCCGCCCTGGTGGTGCGCCGCTCCACACCGCGCACGGTGCCGTGGCTGATGAGCGCCGCCGCGTTCGTCATCGGCATCCCCATGTTCTTCGAGGTCGGGCTCATCGTGCTGCTGCCGCTGGTGTTCAGCGTGGCCGACCGGATGCGCAAGCAGGGACACACCCGCTATTCGCCCTACACCATGCTGGTGATCCCCACGATCGCCGTGCTCGCGACCCTGCACGGTGTGGTCCCGCCCCACCCCGGGCCGCTGACCGCCGTGGCCGGGCTCCACGCGGACCTGGGCAAGACGATCCTGCTCGGGCTCGTGTGCGCGGTGCCCACCGTCATCCTGGCCGGGCCCCTCTTCGCGACCTGGATGGCCCGGCGGATCGACGTACGCCCCGACCAGGCCCTGGTCGACCAGTTCGTCCGCCGCCGCGCTGAGGACGACCGCCCGTCCCCGGCCGCGTCGCCGTCCCGCGGCGGCGGCGACGCGGCCGGGCGGCGGCCCGTGCCCATCGCGTGGGCGGTCACCTGCATCCTGATCCCGGTGGCGCTGATGCTGCTGCGCACGATCGCGGAGGTTGCCCTGCCCGAGGGCAACCACGTGCGCAACGTGACCCTCCTCGTGGGCGAGCCCGTCATCGCGATGCTCATCGGCTTCCTGGTCGCGCTGTTCGCGCTGGCGCTGGCCCGGGGCAGGTCGGGGGACGACGTGCGGCAGTCCCTCACGGAGAGCCTCAAGGCCGTGGTCGGCATCCTGCTGATCATCGGCGGGGGCGGCGCGTTCAACCAGGTGCTGGAGGACACGGGCATCAGCCACGCCATCGCCTCCGCCGCCGGCGGCGCCCACCTCAACGTGGTGCTGCTCGGCTGGCTGCTTGCGCTGCTGCTCTCCGCCTCCACCGGATCCGCCACGGTGGGCATCGTCTCCTCGACCGGCATCGTCGCCCCGCTGGTGGCCTCGTCCGACAGCTGGCACACCTCGCTGGTCGTCCTCGCCATCGGCGCGGGCTCGATCGGCCTCAACTACGTCAACCACGCCGGGTTCTGGCTGGTCAAGGAGTCCTTCGGCATGGACATGGGCCAGGCCACGAAGATCCACACGACCACCCAGACACTGGTCAGTGTGTTCGGCCTCGGCATGACCCTCCTGCTCGCCGCGATCGTGTAGCGCCGCGCCCCGGAGGCCGGCGCGCCGACCCTGCCGCGAGCGCGGCGGCGAGGGCAGCGGCGGCGACGGGGCCGTCGGCGGCCAGCAGGGCGAGGGTGGCGAGGGCAGCGGCGGCGGCCGCCCAGCGGGCCGGCCCGCGCAGCAGCCGCGTCGCCGAGGCGCAGCTGACGAGGTAGACGAGGAGGAAGAACGCGGTCGGCAGGGCGACGAGCAGCGACACGTCCATCAGGCGCAGCGCGGAAAGGCCGAGCAGGACCGCGCCGAAGGCGGCGGCGCCGACCGTGAGCAGCGGCCCCGGGGAGCCCCGCGCGGCGCCGCGGCCGGGTGGGCGCAGCAGATGCTCCGCGGTGGCGGCGGCGCCCGCCAGGTAGGCGTTGGTGACACCGAGCGTCAGCAGCAGCGCCGTTCCGGCCGTGAGCCAGGGGCCCGCGGGGCCCACACCGGCCGCGAGGAGCGCGGCGAGCGGTGTGTTCGTGGCGGCGCCGGGGCCCAGTACCGCCTGGAGCGCGACGGCCAGCGACAGGTAGACGGCCGAGGTGATCACGAACGCGGCGGCGATGACCCGCGGCAGCCTGCGGGGCGCGTCGTCCAGCCGCGCGGTCAGCGGGGCCGCGGCCTCCCAGCCGACGAACGCCAGCATCAGATGGCCCGCCGCGCCCGCCACCCCGCCCCAGCCGTGGCCGAGGAACGGGTGCCAGTGGGCCGCGGCGGCGCGGTGGGCGCTCGCGGCGACGGCGGTGACGAGGAGCGCGAGCAGCAGCCCCACCAGCGGGAGTTGGACGCGGGCGCCGCTGGTGGCGCCGGCCAGCCGCAGGAGGAGGACGAGGGCGAGCAGCGCCCCGGCGAAGGCGGCGCCCGAGCCGGGGCGGCCGACCGCGGCCGCCAGGTACTGCCCGCCGATCAGGCAGACCACCGGGGCGCCGGTGATCACGCCCAGGCAGAACGCCCAGCCCGCGGTGCGGCCTGCGGCGGGCCCGAGCCCCGCCGCCGCGTAGCCCGCGACCCCGGCGCGCGAGCCGAAGGCGGTGCCGAGACGGCTGAAGACGAAGGCGAGCAGCGCGGACAGGGCGAGCAGTACGCCCCAGGCGAGGACGGCCGCGGCGCCCGCCTGGCGCGCGGCCAGCCCCGGCAGAAGCAGCAGGCTCGGCCCGAGGAGCGCGCCGACGTAGAGGGCGGTGGCGCGCGAAGCGGTCAGCACACCCCCGCCCACGGCCGCCGTGCCGGACCGGGCTGCGGCGGGCGCGGCACGCGTGACGACCGCGCCCGGCACGGGCCCCGCGGCAGGCGCGGTGTCCCCGACGCGGGCGGTCCCCGGGTGCCGCTGGGGCGGTCGGGGAGCGGGGGGCTGGGCGGGTGTTTCGTCCATGGCGGCAGCATGCACCGGCCTGCGGGGCATGCGATGCCCGATTCGGCCGCGTGAGGCGGCTCGGGCGCAATGGCATGCGGCAGATGCGGCCGTATGCTGCATCGCATGCCGTCACCTCAGTACGACCGGGTGGACCGGGCGATCCTGGACCATCTCCAGCGCTTCGGGCGCACGCCCAACGTCGACCTGGCCGAGGCGGTCGGGCTGTCCCCCTCGGCCTGCCTGCGCCGAACCAAGGCGCTGGAGGAGGCCGGGCTGATCGCGGGCTACCGGGCCGAGCTGGACCACGAGCGGCTCGGCCTCGGGCTGACCGCGTTCGTGGCGCTCAAGGTGGCCGGCCACTCGCGCGCCGCCTCGCGGGCGGTGGAGGAGGCACTGACGGCGATCCCCGCGGTGGTGGCCTGCCATGTGGTCTCCGGCGAGGCCGACTTCCTGGTGGAGGCCGTGCTTCCGGACCTCGCCGCCTACGAGCGTGTGCTGCTCGACCGCATCCTCGCCATCCCCCATGTGGTCGACGCCCACAGCACGTTCGCCATCCGCAGCGTCCTGTCCCGGGGCCCGCTCCCCCTCGACGACTGGCCGAAGCGCGGGCAGCGCAACCGCTGACCGCGCGGCGCTCGGCGCAGGTCGGCGACCGCCGCCCCGGCGGGGCGCGCGCGGTCGGGCTGAGGAACGTCCGCGCCAGATCGTGCGCCGAGGGTTCGTCACGCCCGTACCGACGGTGTACGCGCGGCCGAACCCGAAGCACTTCGGCCGCCGGGACGGCGCGGCCCGGTTCAACATGATCAACCACCAGGGGCGGGTCCTGGCGGGGAGGCCGCGGCCGGCCCCGCGCGACTCCCCGTACGTACGGGACGTCCTCCACGACCGCGACGGCGGCCGTCGTCCGGAGATGATCGTCACCGGCACCGCGAGCTACAGCGGCACCGCCTCCGTCCAGCAGGGCGCGGGGCTCGACCGTGGGAGAGGCGGGCCAGACCGGTGTTTCGGGCACCCGTCACGCGGGCTGACGGCTTTTCCCCGGGGACGGGGCGGCGGTGGGTGACGCGCACCGGCCCGCGGGCCCGGCCGCGCGGCAGGCGGGGCAGGAGCCGGGCCGTGCCGGCGTCCCGGCAGACCCTCTCCGGCACGAAATCCTCACGGACCGCCCGCGTCGGCGGGCTTCGCTCCTGCCGCCTTGGCCTTCACCGGGCGGCGCCCGGCGGGGTCCAGGTCCTCGGTGTGCACGCGCAGGATCCCCTCGGGCCGCCCGGCGGTCTCGTAGAGCGCCCGCCGCAGCGTCTCCTCCCGCAGGCGGACCTCACGCCGGGTGGCGAGCCGGTCCACGGCCGACTTGGAGCGGGCCGGTGTCCCGGAGTTCGACACCGCCGGCCGCCTCGCGGCTCGCGCCTCGCGGCTCGCGGCTCGCGGCTCGCGGCTCGCGGGACGTCACCACAGGTGACGTACCAACCTCCCGAAGACAATGGGGCGTTGTCCGTGTGCCTGCTTCACACCAGCCCCACGGCCGGCGGATGCGGGGGTCAGGTCAGCGGGATGCCCGGGGTGGGCAGGGGGCCGCGGGCGGCGCAGCGGGCCGCGGTGGCGTGGGCGGGGAGGGTGGCCTCCTCCCAGGCCAGGATGGAGGTGTAGGACTGCGGCGCGGTCCTGTGCAGGGTGATGTCGTGCCCGGAGCGCACCAGCATGGCGCTGAAGCAGGCGCCGGTGAAGTTGCCCGCCTCGTGCTGGTAGAACTCGGTGGTCGAGGTGCAGCCGAGGTCCGTGCCCGCGGTGCCGTCGACGTCGGGCGTGCAGTAGTGGTTGTCCTTGTCGCCGTCGACGAGCAGCACCGGGACGGTGATCTTCTTCATCAGGGCGCCGAGGTCGGCGGGGCGGGTGGTCAACTCGGTCTGGCTGACGACGTCTTCCGTGGCCTGGTCGGCCGCGATGACCCGGGGGTCGGCGAGCGGCGGGTAGTAGAGGATGGCGGCGCGCTGCCCCGGCTTGCTGGTCACGTAGCCGTCGTCGAGCGAGGCGAACCGGGAGAGGTGGTTCGCGGAGTAGAAGACGGTGGGCTGGGCGTCGGCGACGATGGAGCTGGTGGCGTGGCCGGAGCCGGTGAGGACCACGGCGTCCACGTCGCCGTACTCGGCTGTCTCCTCGATGAGTTGGGCGGAGCCGAAGCTGTGGCCCACCGCCATCACGGAGGCGTAGTGGCGGCCGAGCGCACCGGCGCGCACCTGGCTGATGACCTGGTGGATGCTGTCGGATATCGCAGGGAAGGTCAGCTCGGTCGAGGCGGGCCGCGAGCTCGCGCCGTCGCCGAGTTCGTCGACGGCGAGGGTCGCGTAGCCGCTCCTGTTGGCGCGCTCGACATACGAGTACGTGCCGTTCTCGTACGGGAAGTCCCAGTACGTGTGGTTGTACGTGGCGCCGTGCACGAGGAGTTGGACGGTGCCGACGGCGCCGGTGCGCGGCGCGCAGTACTGCGCGGCGACCTTCTGGGCCGAGCCGTCCGGCAGCGTCACGGGGAAGGACACGTCGCGGCAGCTCGTACCGGCCGACGCGGCGGTCTGCGCGGCGGCCGGGGCCTGCGGGGCCGGCAGGGGCTGCGCCGCGGCGGGCACGACGGCGGCCGCGACCGCGGCGACGGCGGCGGAGAGCAGACAGGTGATGCGGAGGGTGACTGAGGATGCCATGGCTGTTTTCTGCCACAGAAACACAGAGTTCATTCAAAAGGAATGACCAAAAAACCTTTGTCGTCTTCCCTCTGGCGCGGGTCCGAACTCCAGCCCTGGGGAGCGCCCTTCGCGCGGCCGGTCGACTCGCGTTCGATGAGCCGGGGCACCGGCACCTGGACCGTGGGGGCGGGGGCGCCGTCCAGCGGCGAGAGCAGTTCCGTGGCCGCCGTACGGCCGAAGGCGCGGGTGTCCCGGGTCAGGGCGGGCAGCCGGGGGTGGACCACCGGCAGAGCGCCGAGTCCTCCCGGGCGACGGGCGAGACGTCGCCCGGCACGGAGAAGCCGAGCGCGGACGCGGCGGCGGAACGCGGCCTCGGCGTCAGTGTGGACGGCCGCCAGGGGCACCTGTCCAGCTCCGGCTTCCCGCCCGCGTGGACGCGGGCCTGGCACCGGCGCAGCCTCTTCACCGATCCCGACGTGGTGGAGGGCCGGGCCTCCCGACGTGGTAAAGGGCCAGGCCGCGAGACCGCTCGGTGTGCGCGCCCGGCGGCCCCGCCTTCGAGGCGTTCGTCCGGCTGTGCGCGGACGGTGTGCGCCCCACGACCGTGCTCGCGAGCCGCGCAGACGACCGGGAGCACCCGGCGGCGACGGATCACCGAGGTGGTCGCCCCGGCCGCTGTGACAGGCTGACACCGCACCGGCGGCCCGACAGCGGGGCGCACCGCACCACCCGTACGACCACCAGCACACCAGCACACCAGCAACGGAGCCATCTCTCATGCATGACGACCGCTCCCTGGTCGAGGCACGCCTCAAGCGTGTGCTCGACGAGCGCATCAGGCCCGCCGTATACCCCGAGGCCGTGCCGATGGAGGTGGCGGTGTGGACCGCGCCCGACGAGCCCGTGCCGGTCGCCGAGGGCCTCGCCGCACAGCCCGCTCCCGCGGCCGTCGGAGACCGCTGGGGGGCGCCCTGGGGCACCAGCTGGTTCCGGGTGACCGGGACGGTGCCCGCCGCCTGGGCCGGCCGTACGGTCGAGGCCGTCATCGACCTGGGCTTCGACGAGAACATGCCGGGCTTCCAGTGCGAGGGGCTCGTGTACCGGCCCGACGGCACGCCGGTGAAGGGCCTCAACCCGCGCAACCAGTGGGTGCGCGTCGCGGACCGTGCCGAGGGCGGCGAGGAGGTCCGCCTGCACGTGGAGGCGGCGTCCAACCCGGTCCTGCTCGAACACCACCCCTTCCTGCCGACGCCGCTCGGCGACAAGGACACGGCGGGCAGTGACCCGCTGTACCGCATCGGCCGGATGGACCTGGCTGTCTTCGACGAGACGGTGTGGGATCTCGTCCTGGACCTTGAGGTGTTGGGTGAGCTGATGGTCGAGCTGCCGGTGGAGGGTGCGCGGCGTTGGGAGGTCCTGCGGGCGGTGGAGCGTGCGTTGGACGCCGTGGACCTTCAGGATGTGGGGGGTACGGCCGCCGCTGCGCGCGCGGAGCTGGCGGATGTGCTCGCGGAGCCCGCCCACCCTGCGGCGCACCGGATCAGTGCGGTCGGGCATGCGCACATCGATTCGGCGTGGTTGTGGCCGCTGCGGGAGACGGTGCGCAAGGTGGCCCGTACGGCGGCGAACATGACCGCGCTGCTTGAGGACGAGCCGGAGTTCGTCTTCACGATGTCGCAGGCGCAGCAGTGGGCGTGGGTCAAGGAGTACCGGCCGGAGGTGTGGGTGAAGGTCGTCGAGGCGGTGGCCGGGGGGCGGTTCGTGCCGGCGGGCGGTATGTGGGTGGAGTCGGACACCAACATGCCGGGGTCCGAGGCGATGGCGCGGCAGTTCGTGCACGGGAAGCGGTTCTTCCTGGAGGAGTTCGGCATCGAGAACGAGGAGGCGTGGCTGCCGGACACCTTCGGTTTCGCCGCGGGGCTGCCGCAGATCATCAAAGCGGCCGGGTCCACGAGGCTGTTGACTCAGAAGATCTCCTGGTCGGCCACGAACTCCTTCCCGCATCACACCTTCGACTGGGAGGGCATCGACGGGACGCGGATCTTCACCCACTTCCCGCCCGTCGACACCTACAACTGCGCGATGGAGGGCCGTCAGATCGCGCACGCGGCCCGTAACTTCAAGGAGAAGGGCGCGGCCACGGTCTCTTTGGCGCCGACCGGTTTCGGTGACGGCGGGGGTGGGACGACGCGGGAGATGGTGGCGAAGGCGGCGCGGCTGAGGGATCTGGCGGGGTCGGCGACCGTGGCGTGGGAGTCGCCTTCCGAGTTCTTCGCGAAGGCGCGGGCGGAGTATCCGCGACCGCCGGTGTGGGTGGGTGAGTTGTATCTGGAGTTGCACCGGGGGACGTTGACCAGTCAGGCGGGTACCAAGCAGGGCAACCGGCGCAGCGAGCATCTGCTGCGGGAGGCCGAGCTGTGGGCGGCGACCGCCGCTGTGCGGGCCGGGTTCCCCTATCCCTACGAGGAGTTGGACCGGATCTGGAAGACGGTGCTGCTGCACCAGTTCCACGACATCCTGCCCGGCTCGTCCATCGCCTGGGTCCACCGCGAGGCCCGCGCCACCTACGCCCGGGTCGCCGCCGAGCTCACCACGATCATCGACGCGGCGCAGCGGGCCCTGGCCGGGCAGGGCGAGCACCCGCTCGTCTTCAACGCCGCCCCGCACCCGCGCCGGGGGGTCCCGGCCGGCGGCGCGGGGGTACCCGCCACGGCCGCTCTGACGGTCACGGCCGTGCGGGAGGGCGGCGGCTTCGTCCTCGACAACGGCCTGCTGCGCGTCGAGATCGACGGGCGCGGCCTTCTCGTCTCCGCCTGCGATCCGGCCACCGGGCGCGAGGCGATCGCGCCGGGAGAAGCGGCCAATCTGCTCCAGCTCCACCCCGACTTCCCCAACCAGTGGGACGCCTGGGACGTGGACGCGTTCTACCGCAACACCGGCACCGACCTGACCGACGTGGTCGAAGTCACCGCCCGGGAAGACGGTTCGGTGCGCGTCCTGCGGGCCTTCGGCGCCTCCCGCGTCACCCAGCACCTGAGCATCCCGGCGGGCGTGAGGCGCCTGGACATCGACACCGAGGTCGACTGGCACGAGAGCGAGAAGTTCCTCAAACTGGCCTTCCCCCTGGATGTGCACGCCGAACGGTACGCCTCCGAGACACAGTTCGGGCACGTGTACCGGCCCACCCACACCAACACCAGCTGGGAACGGGCGAAGTTCGAGGCGTGCAACCACCGCTTCGTGCATCTGGAGGAGCCGGGCTTCGGCATCGCGCTCGTCAACGACACCACCTACGGCCACGACGTCACCCGCACCGTCCGCGCCGACGGCGGCACGACCACCACCCTCCGCGCCTCCATCCTGCGCGCACCCCGCTACCCCGATCCGGAGACAGACCAAGGGGTACACCGCTTCCACCACGCACTGCTACCCGGCGCGAGCATGAGCGACGCCGTCCGCGAGGGCTACCACGCCAACCTCCCCGAACGCCACCTCACCGGCGACACCCCCGGCATCACCCCCCTGATCACCATCGACCACGACGCCGTCGTACTCAGCGCCCTGAAACTCGCCGACGACGGCAGCGGCGATCTGATCGCACGCGTCTACGAAGCACACGGTGGCCGCGCCACAGCGACCCTGACCACCGCCTTCCCCCTCACCTCCACCCAGACAACCGACCTACTGGAACGCCCCCTCGCCGACACCGCACAACCCACCACCACCGCGGACACCATCACCCTCTCCCTCCGCCCCTTCGAGATGGTCACCCTGCGGCTCACGCGCGGCTGAGCCGCACGGCGCGGGAGCGCGCCGCCGGTCGGCGGCCGGCGCGCTCCCGCGGTGCCTCAGCGCCCCGCGGGGAAGACCGCGGGCTTGGCCGGAGTGTAGAGCCAGGTGTCGAAGAAGCCCTTCAGGTCCTGGCCCGACAGGCGCTCGGCGAGCTGCCTGAACTCGGTGATGGTGCCGTTGCCGTAGCGGTGCCGCGCCGGCCACGCCCTCAGCAGCGCGCGGAAGGCGCGGTCGCCGATGGTGTCGCGCAGCGCCTGGATGGCGACGGCGCCCCGGTCGTAGACGGCGTCGTCGAACTGCTTGTCAGGGCCCGGGTCGCCGGGCTTCACCGTCCAGAACGGGTCGTCGGCCGGGTGACTGTCGTACACCTTCCGCGCCAGCTCCTGCGGGGTGCCCTTGCCCTCGTGCTCCGCCCACAGGTACTCGGCGTACCCGGCGAAGCCCTCGTTGAGCCAGATGTCCGACCAGCGGGCCAGGGACACGTCGTCTCCCCACCACTGGTGGGCGAGTTCGTGGGCGACGACGGAGGTGTCGGGGGCCGAGGCGAAGAAGGCGGGGCTGTAGAAGACGCGGGTCTGCGACTCCAGCGCGAAGTGCGAGGTGACGTTCGGGACGTAACCGCCGGCCGCATCGAAGGGGTACGGGCCGAAGTAGCCGCTCAGGAAGTCGATGATCTCGCCGGTGCGCTCCACACTGGCCTGCGCCGACTTCCGTACGGCCGGGTCGAGTGCGGTGCTGTAGGCGTTGAGCACCGGCACCCCGGTGCGGGTGCGGCTGCGGGTGATGTCGAAGTGCCCGACGGCGAGGGTGGCCAGATAGGTGGCCTGCGGCCGGTCCTGCCGCCAGTGGTACGACGTGCTGTCGCCCTTGGTCCTCGCCGAGAGCAACAGGCCGTTGCTGATGGCCTGTTCACCCTTGGGCACCCGGACGGTGACGTCGTAGGTCGCCTTGTCGAGGGGGTGGTCGTTGCTGGGGAACCACCACCACGCGGACTCGGGCTCGTTGGCGGCGACACCGCCGTCGGGGGTGCGCTGCCAGGAGGTGAACCCGTACTTCTGGACGGTGGAAGGCACGCCCGCGTAGGTGACCGCGACGGTCATGCGGTGGCCGCGCGGCACGGTGTGTGCCGGGGTGACGACGAGTTCCTGTTCGCCGCTGGTGGTGAAGCGGGCGGGGCGGCCGTCGACGCGCACCGAGCTGACGTCGAGCGCGAAGTCGAGGTCGAAGCGGGTGAGGCTCTGGGTGGCGGTCGCGGTGACGACGGCGGTGCCGGAGAGCCGGTCGGTCGCGGGCCGGTAGTCGAGGTCGAGGGCGTAGTGCGAGACGTCGTAGCCGCCGTTGCCGTACGTGGGGTAGTACGGGTCGCCGATGCCGGGCGCTCCCGGTCCCGGGGCCGGTCCCGCCGCCGTGGCCGCGGTGGCGGGCAGGGCGAGGCAGAGCCCGAGGGTGAGGACGGTGGACGCGATGGCTCTCTTGCGCACGAAGGTTCCTCCAGCGTGGGCGTGTCCATGACCTGGGGATGGCAGGTACACGCCGAAACCCTAGCCCGGAGGCACCCTCCGTACCAGCAGGCGTCACCGTGCGCGCGTTCCGCCGGGCCCCCGCCGCCCCGGGAGGCGCGGCGGGGGCCCGGCGGGACGGCATGGGCCGTCAGCCGCCGTCGTATCTGCGGTGGCCGATGTGCCACACATAGGACGCGGCGACCCCTTCGAGGGCCCGCGCGTGCGCGGCCACTGGCCCGCCCGCGGCCGTGAGTTCGACGATCCGGGCCCTGGCCTTCCCGGCCTCCTCCTCGCACAGCGCGCAGACCGCGGCGAACGCCTTGTCGATCCCGTACCCCTCGGCCGCCGCGAGCAGCGTGGGCAATCCGAACGGCTCGGCGCCGCCCGCCCTCGCCCTCTCCCGGTCGTACGAGGCAAGGTCGTTGATCCAGCCCGCGAGGTCGGCGACCGCCGACTCCAGCTCCCGCACCGGGGACGACGCGCGTGCGGCGGGCGCCAGTTCGTAGCCGAGCACAGGCTCGGCGAGCGCCGTGACCGTCGCGACGAACACGGTGTGCGGGCGCATCGCGCGGTACTCGGGGACGCCCACGCGCCCGCCGGCGGCCAGCGCGTGCGCCTCCCACACCAGCCCGTACAGGCTGTCCCGCACGGCGGCGGCGACGCGCAGGAACCGCTCGGGCGCGGCCCGTTCACCGAGCCGCGCCAGCGCGTCGGCGAGCGCCGCGCAGAACACGTCGCCGCCGCCCGGCGGTCGCCGCCCGTTCAGCACATGGACCGCGCCCGCGACCCGCGCGACCAGCGCGCCCGGGTCGGCCGCACCCGTCTGCTCGCCGTACGCGTCGTCGAAGGCGGTCAGCCACAGCAGCAGGTCGGCGCAGAGCTCAAGTCCCGCCGGATCGGCCGCGGGGAAGGTCCGTGCCACCCCGTGCCCGGTGATGTCGCACAGCGCGGCCCGCGCACGCTCCGACGCGACCAGCGGGTACGCGGCCAGCCACCGCTCCAACTGCCCCGCCGTGTCGGCCGCGTGGGGGCTGACGGGGAAGGGCCCGGGGAACGACGCCGAGAGGTCGGGCATCGGCCGGGTCCCGGTCCGCGGCGTCACGCGGCCCTCCGCCCCGCCACGGGCCCGCGGGCCTCCGCGACCATGTGCAGGCTCGACGGGTGCACGGTGATCTCGCCGACCGGCCGCACCTCCTCCCCCGCCGTGGGCCGCAGCCGCCACCGCGACGCGATCACGGCGGCGATGACCGTCGCCTCCGTCACGGCGAACGCGTCGCCCATGCACATCCGCTTGCCTGCGCCGAACGGGATGAACGCGTTCTTCGGCGGCTGCGGGCGCTCGGGCGACCACCGGCCCGGGTCGAAGCGGTCCGGGTCCGGGTAGACCGTGGGGTCCCGGTGGAGGGCGTACGGACTCCAGATCACGTCCGTGCCCGCGGGCAGTTCGATCCCGCCGAGCCGCACGTCCGAGGTGGCCTGCCGGGTCACGAGCCAGCCGGGGCTGTACATCCGCAGGGTCTCGTTGACGCACATCCTGGTGAAGGTCAGGCGCGGGATGTGCTCGAAGGTGACCCGCTCCCCCCCGAGCACCGAGTCCACCTCCTCGTGCAGCCGCCGTTCGAGCGCCGGGTTGCGTCCCAGCTCGTGGAACATCCACGCCATCACGACCGCCGTGGTCTCGGAGCCCGCCGCGAGCACCCCGGTGACCTCGGAGAGGATGTCGTCCTCGGCCAGCGGCTCGCCGTTCTCGTCCCGCTCGCCGAGCAGCAGCGACACCACGTCGTCGTACGCCTCGGGGTCGGCCCTGTGCTCCTCGATGATCTCGGCGACCGCCTGCCGCATCACCCGGCTCGACTCCTCCACCTGCCGGTTGCGCCGGGTGGGCAGCCGTTCGAGCAGCGGCACAGGAAGCAGCGCGCGACGCAGCGCCGCCATGAACACCGCGTCCACGCTGTGCAGGATGTTCAGGGCGGGCAGCCGTTCGGGCCGCGAGGAGAACAGCGCGGCCATGACGACGCCCTGCGTCATCAGCTGCATCTCGGTCTTCAGGTCGAGCGTCTCGCCCTCGCCCCAGGCGGCGACGGCCGGCTCGACCGTCTCGCGCATCGTGTCGACATAGCCGGCGATCTTCTCCCGGTGGAACTTCGGCTGCACCAGGCGGCGCCGCACCAGGTGCGGCCTGCCCTCGGCGACCGGCAGCGCGTCCTTCCCGAACAACTTGAGCTTCTCGAACAGCAGCCCCTTGGTGAACTGGCCGGACTTGACCGTGAGCATCTCGTGGATCATCTCGGGTGAGTTGATCACCGTCATCTTCTTCGGGCCGAAGGTGACCCGCACGGCGGGCCCGTAGGCCCGCAGCTCCCGGATGAACGCGAGCCTGTCCCGCAGGAGCGGCATCACGTGCCCGAGCAGCGGCAGCCCGCCTGGCGCCCTGCGCACCACCTCGACGGCCGTGTCGGCGCCGTCCGTCCTGGCCCCGGTCCTCGCACCCATGTCGCTTCCCCTCTCCCGTGCCGCTGCCGCCGTGCCCTGCCGTCCCGCCGTGCCCTGCTCCCGCCGCTCAGCCATGGCGCTGCCCCAACAGGTGGCGGGCCGAGAGCACTTCGGCCTCGATCATGGCCAGGGGCGCGTACAGGGTCTTGTCGTGCCACAGCGGCGGGTGGCGGTGCTCCGCGCCCGGCGCGCACACCGCGTCCAGGTACGCGCCGGCCCTGGCCAGCGCGGGCCCGTCCGGCGCGTCCGCCCGCAGCAGGATCTTCACGGCGTACGCGGTCTCCTCCGCCGTGCCGCCCCACACACCCCAGGACCCGTCGTCGCGCTGCTCCGCGACGACCCGGGACACGGCCCGCGCCACCGCCGCTTCGGCGTGGGCGCCGCCGTGCCCGGCGAGCGCGGTCACGGTCCGCTCCGTGGCGTAGTACGGGGAGGCATGCCACTTGTCGGGCCAGAGCCCGTCCGGCTGCTGGACGGAGACCAACCAGTCGGCCAGGCTCGCGCGTTCTGCCACCGCCGAGCCCGGGTCGCGCCCCTCGGCCGCGGTCAGCGCCTGGAGCGCGTGGGCGTTGGCGGTGACAGAACCGGTGTCCTCGCCGAGGTAGCAGTCGTAGTGGGTTCCGTTGTGGAACAGCGCGAGCGGCTCGGGCCCGAACGGGAGTCCGAGGCGCGCCGCCGTCAGCACCGCCATCGCGGTGTCGTCGGCGTCGATCATCAGGCCGGGAGCGCCGCGGACTCCCGCGGCGTCCCAGATGCGCTCCACCCAGCCGCGGGCTGCCCAGCGTCCCGCCCCGTCCAGCAGTCCGGCGCGGGAAAGGGCCGCGGCCACCCAGAGCCGCTCGAAGACGGTGATCGGCGCGGCTTCCGGGAACAGGTGGCCGTATCTGCGGCCCACCTCGCGCAGTTCGCGCACCGCGGGTGAGGAGAGCACACCGGGCCCCGGCACCCGGTCGCCCGGCCGCGCCGCCGCGGGCGACGACCGGTCGGCCCAGGCCGCGGTGGCCGCGGGCGAGCTGCCCAACAGGCAGCTCAGCGAGCCAGGATCGGGGACGAGGGCATCCACGAGCCGGGCACCGAGGCCCTCGAAGGTGTGGTGGAACTTGACGGGCAGCTCGCCCACCGCCGCGTACTTCGCCGCGACGTACTGCGGCGCCTCGGCGTGGTAGCCGCCCGGCACCGGCAGCGCGGGCCCGCGGTGCCAGGGGCCGAGGTGCTCGGAGCCGGCGGACTCCGGGCTCGCGAGATGCTCCCTGATCCGGGCCACCAGCGCGGGCACCAGGATCTCGGCGGCCGCGGTGTCCGGCCAGGGCCCGTTCCCCGGTAGCCGCCGCAGGGCGCCGAGGCCGCGGGCCGCGGCCGCGCACACCCGCGCCGACAGCTCCGCGGAGGCGGTCCGCCTGCGGGCCACCGACAGCAGCGCCTCCACCGCGCTGAGCGTGGGCACCAGCCGGTAGGTCTCCGCGCCCTCGCCCCAACTGCCGTCGTCCGCCTGCTCGTCGAGCAAATAGGCGATGCGCCGCTCGTCTCCCGTCAGCCAGGGGGCGTACGAGACGACGCGGGCCGTCTCGTACAGGGAGGGGCGCACCGCACCCCACTCGTCCTGGTCGACCGAGGCAACCAGCCGGGCGGCCTGCTCACCGGGCGGCACCTCCCGGGCGACCGCCGTGTCACCGTGCGTCTCCATCCGTCTCTCCTTCCGCACGTTCACACCTGCCGAACCGTCGCCGTCCGTGCCAACTCGCGTAGACACGCGATGGCCTGACGGGTGAAGGGGGCGTCGTCCAGTGCCCTGAGCGCCTGCGCGCGGCGCTCCTCGATCATCTCCTCGACGGCCTCGCGGGCCCCGGTCTCCTCAAGGACCCGCCGGACCTCCTTGGCCTGGCGCCTCGTCAGGCCCGGGTCGCCCACCAGGGTGTGCAGCACCTCCAACTGGGCAGGATTCGCGGCCCGTACGGCGTGGGCCATCAGGACCGTGGCCTTGCCCTCGCGCAGGTCGTCGAGGGCCGGCTTCCCGGTGGTCCCGGGGTCGCCGAACACACCGAGCAGGTCGTCGCGCAGCTGGAACGCCTCGCCGAGCGGGACGCCGAACGCGCTGCACGCGTCGAGGACTTCGGGCGGGCCGCCGGCCAGGGCCGCCCCGATCTGGAGGGGCCGCTCCATCGTGTACTTGGCCGTCTTGTAGCGGATGACGTGCAGCGCCGCGTCCACGTCGCCACTCGGCCTGCGGCCCGTGGTGCACAGGTCGAGCAGCTGCCCGTACATCACCTCGCTGCGCATCTCCGCGACGAGAGGCAGGACTTCGGCGAGTCGGCCCGGTTCGAGGCCCGCGGTGTGCAAGAGTTCGTCGGACCAGACGAGCGCCAGGTCTCCGAGGAGCACGGCGGCACCCATGCCGTGGGCCTCGGCCCTGGCCCCCGGGCCTCCGCTGTCGGTGTAAGCTGCCGCAAGGGCCCGGTGCGCGGAAGGTTGGCCACGACGCGTGTCGCTGTCGTCCATCACATCGTCGTGCACAAGCGCGAAGACCTGGAAGAGTTCAAGGCTCGCGGCTGCGCGTATGGCGGTTTCGAGGGCCTCGCGCCCAGGCCCCGCCGCGTACCAGCCGTAGGCGCACAGTATCGATCTGATGCGTTTCCCACCCGTCAGCAGACCGCGCAACGTGGTGGTCAGATAGGGAAGTTCGCCACCGGGAGCACCGCGCTCCTTGGCGTCGAGGAAGCCGCGCAGCACGGCGTCCACCCGTTGTCTCAGTGCTGCTGCTTCTGGTATTCGCTCACCGGACAGTGTGTCGGTCGTCAACGGAACGATCCCCTTTCGGTCAAGAACCGTGGGTAGCGGTTCCCCACTCGCGCGGAGGACAGGCCGGGGCATGCGTTCTCCCAGAGATGGCCGTGCGGGTGCCGGCCGGTGTGCGGACCGGCCGGCACCGCGTCATCGTGACGAGCGGGGCAGTTCAGGGAGTGGTCGACAGCTGTGTGGGCGCCGTGGGTGTGGCCCTGTTGCTGCTGTCCTGGGCGCTGCGACTCCAGGGGGTTGCCCCGTCGGCGTCCGGTGTCAGCGGCGTGAAGCGCGCGGGCAGTGCGGTGAGGGTCCTGTGGATGGTTCCCTCGCTGTAGGTCAGCTCCTCCACGGGGACGGCGAGTGCGATGTCCGGCAGGTAGGTGGCGAGCCGTTCGATCGCGGCGGTGGCGATCAGCAGCGCCAGGTCGCGTGCCGGGCAGGCGTGCGGCCCCGCCGCGAAGGCCAGGTGGGCCTTGTTCCCGGACCGGAAGCCGTCCGGGGAGACTCCCGCGTGGGGACAGGTGTTGGCCGCGGCGTACGAGACCATCACGGGTGAGCCCGCGGGGATCGGGACCCCGTGCAGGACGGTGTCCTTGCGCGCCGTGTGGAAGCTGTAGTTGGCGACCGGGGAGTCGTTCCAGAGGGCGTCGTCGATGGCGTGCTGCACCGGCAGGCTGCCGGTGGTGAGCGTGCCGAAGTAGCGGTCGTCGCTGAGCATGCGCACGCAGGTGTTCGCGATCAGGTTCGCGGTGGGCTCGTTGCCCGCACCGAGCGTGAGCAGGATCTGGTTGGTGGCCTCCTCCCTGCTGAGGCCGTTGGGGTGGTCGATGAACCACGACGTGAGGTCGTGGCCGCGCCGGCCGGCCTTCAGCTCGTACAGCGTGTTGAGGTACATGCCGAACGCCTGGGCACCCTGGCCGACCCGCTCCGGGTCGGAACTCACCATCGCGGCCAGCATCTCGACCAGTTGGGGGCCGTACGCGTCGTCCATGCCGAACAGGCTGTTGAAGACCATGAGCGGCAGCTGCCGCGCGTACTGGCCGACGAGGTCGACATGCCCGGTGTCGGCGAACTCGCTGAGCAGGGTGTCGGCGTGGCGGAAGGTCATCGCGCGCACTTCGTGCGGGTCGAGCAGGGAGAAGCAGTCCGTGATCACCTTGCGCAGGTAGGCGTGGTGGTCGCCGTCCGCGAACGTGACGTTGGGACGCCACTGCGTCGGCTGGCTGATCGAGCTGTTCTCCGGGACGCGGGACTGCCAGGGACGGGTGTCCTTGGACCAGGTCTCCGTGTCGCCCAGGAGGTCGAGCGCCGCGCGGTAGTCGGTGACCAGGTACACCACGAAGCCGGGTGCCGCCTCCGCGAGGCCCACCGGCCCCTGGGCCCGCAGCAGTTCGTAGCTGCGCTGCGGGTCCGCCGCGTGCTCGGGCCCCCACAGGCACACGGGAGCTGTGTCAGTTGTGCTGGTCACGAGGTGTGTTCTCCGGCGCGCGCGATGGAATGGGCGGTGAGTTCTATGAGGGCGTTGAGGCTGCTGTTGGTCTGCCGGGCATCGCACATGACGAGCGGGGTGTCCGGGGCAAGGTCAAGCTTTGCCCTGAGGATCTCCAGACTGTAATCCGGCGAGTCGGGGAAGACATTCACCGCGACCGCGTACGGCAAACCGCGCTCCTCGATGAGATCCATCACCTCGAAGGAGGCGTCGAGGCGGCGGGTGTCCACGAGGACCAGCGCGCCGAGCGCACCGAGGGCTATGCCCTTCCACAGCGGCAGGAACCTGCGCTGCCCCGGGGTGCCGTACAGGTACAGCACGATCTTGTCGCCGGGCAGTGTGAGGCGGCCGAAGTCGATGGCGACGGTCGTCGTGGTCTTGTTGCGCAGCCCGACGAGGCTGAGGTCGTCGGTGGCCGCCGCGGCGTCCGTCATGACCTCTTCCGTATGGAGTGTCGGGATCTCCGACAGGGTCCTGATGGCGGTGGTCTTGCCGACACCGAGGTGCCCCGCCACGAGGATCTTCACCCGGCGGTGCGCGCCCTCCGGAAGA
Organism: Streptomyces tremellae; assembly: GCF_039540215.1. Taxonomy (NCBI): domain Bacteria; kingdom Bacillati; phylum Actinomycetota; class Actinomycetes; order Kitasatosporales; family Streptomycetaceae; genus Streptomyces; species Streptomyces tremellae. The sequence continues at coordinate 105,455 of NZ_BAABEP010000009.1, read as the reverse complement.
TAGACGGGCCGCTGCGGCGCGCCGCCCGGGTCGCCGGGCAGCGTCGACGGGGCGGCGTGCGCGCCGTGCCCGGTCCTTGCCGGCCCTGACACGGCGGTCTGCCCCGGCGCGGTCGCCTGTGGGCTAGACCAGGAGTGCTCGGAGTCCACTCAAAACCTCTTCCATGACTTCCTTGGACGGGCGGTCCGCGTTCGCGGCGGCCATGGCGGCGTCCGACACGGGGACACTGCCCTTGAGCTGGCCGTCGGTGACGAGCTGTTCGGCGACGACGATGCCGACGCTCACCGGGAGGCCGAGGTAACCGGCGATCTCCATGACGGTGAGTGAGCCGCCTTCCAGCAGCTCCACGACCCGCTGGTGCACCGCCGTGTGGTAGGGGGCGAGGGGGATGCCGGTCGCACGGAGGGCGGTCAGGGTGTCGATGGTGCTACCGACGGGCGAGCCGCCGGTCCCGGTCGCCAGATAAGCGGGCAGCAGCCTTCGCTGTTCCTGGCCCCGGCTCATGACGCACTGTCATCGGAACGCACGGGCACGGACATGAGCTGTTCGCCGAGCTTCTTCGCCTGCCGCGCCATGGTGTGTGCGACGACACCCATCGGCATGTCCGCGTCGCCGGAGACCGCGATCAGCGTGTTCGTCCTGGTCCCGGCCGGCATCACCATGTAGGTGCCGTACGCGTTCTGCACCGTGACGGTCTCCACCGGCGTCTGCTCGGGCGCGCCGAGCGCCGTGTTCGCGGCGGAGCGGGAGGCGGCGTGCAGGGCGGACGTCATGGCGGCGATACCGTCGGCCTCGTCCCTCGCGAGCTCGGACGACCTGGCCACGACCATGCCGTCGAGGGTCATGATCAGGGCGTGCCGCACACCCTTGATCTCCGCGATCGGGTTCAGGTACCAGGCGGATTGCTCGGCCTGCTGGTGGGGGGTGCTCACAGAGTCTCCTCCGGGTCGGTGTGGGCCCGGCCGCTGGCCAGGCCTTCCTCGAACTGGCTCCAGGTGTCACGGACGCGCTCGGGGTCGAGATCGCGGGCGGCCGGCGCCGTGGCCTCGCTCTCCACCGCGCGGGCGGGCTGGCGCCTGCGTCGCTGCGGCAGTTCGGGAGCTGCGGCGGCCGCGGTCGGCACCGGGGCGGGGGCTGCGGGAGCGGCGGGCGCCGCGGGTTCAGGCCGCTTGGGGACCTGTGGCGGTACTGCGGGCAGGGGTGCCATGGCCGAGAGGGGTTCCGCCTCCTCGTCGATCGTTGTCAGCAGGTTCGGGGGAATCGAGAGCACGGCCCGGACACCGCCGTACGGGGAGGGGTTGTCGATGGACACGTGGAAGCCGTAGTCGGCGACCAGCCGGCCGATCGCGGCGAAGCCCTGCGAGGGCGGGTCGCCGAGCTCGGTGAGCATGATGTTCTGCTGCTCGTCGCCCGAGACCATCCTGGTGCCGTGGCGGACCGCCTCCGCGGTCATGCCCTTGCCCGCGTCGTCGACGGTCACGCAGACGCTGCCGTTCTCCGTCTGGAGCAGGCTCACGTCCACGACGAGGTCGTCACGCGAGTGTTCGAGTGCGTTGGCCATCAGCTCGGCCACCGCGACGGCGACGGGCTCTGCGGCCCGGCCGACGATGGCGATGTTGGACGCGTGCATCCGCGAGCTGATCCTCACGCGGTCGAAGCCGCGCAGGCGGGAGGAGGCGCCGGTGACGATCTCGGCGACGTAGGTGTCCTTGCGGACGTGTCCCGGCCAGGCGCCGCAGACGATGGCGGCCTTCTGGATCAGGCGCAGGTTCTGCTCGTTGAGGTGGTCGGCCGCGAGCAGCCGGCGGGTCAGGCTGCGTGGCGCGCTGAACTCGTGCTGGAGCGCGTCGATCTCGGTCTGGAGGCGGTACGAGAGCGCCTGCATGTCCTGGCTCGCGCCGCGCAGCGCGGCACGGGCGGCGGCGTCGACGCGGCGGCGCTCCTTGAGCACCGTCTCCCTGAACAGGTCGAGGACGGGGGCGAACGGGTCGGCTGCCCCTTCCGTGCCGGCCCCGGCGCCTGCCTGATCCCTGGACGCCGCCTGGTGCAGGGGCCCGGGGACCGGGTGGTGGGAGCTGATCAGGTTCAGCGCGAGGGCGGGGAGCCTGCGGGAGACGAGGTGGTCGAGTTCCTCGTGGAACTCCCTCCCCCGGGTCTCCACGGCCTGGACGCGGGCTTCCGCCGCCCGGGTCCGCGCTTCTGCGGCCAGGGCCCTGGCGTCGGCGGCCTGGGCGGCCGACGCGAGTTCCTGTGCCCTGCGGGTCTGCTTACGGCGCGATCGTGCGAGCCTCAGCGCGACAACGACCATGACGACGGTCGCGACGCCGAGCAGTACGGCGGCTACGGATATCGAGCTCACTAGTGAGGGTCCTAGAGGGTTGGGCTGAGCTTCCGGTCGTCCCTGACCAGGGGCCAAGCAGCGGTCGGCGACGGCGCAAGGCGTCCGGAGCCACTGCTCCCTCGCTGGCAAGCGCTCAAGGAGTCCTTCACAACATGCGCGTCCTACGAGGTCGTGCGCCCCGGACGGGCATAGTGCGGGGACTCCTAGGGACCCTGGAATGCCCTACGTCAAACGGTCGTCAGTGTACGGAGGTTGATCCTCTCACGCACCCGGCGGAGCGTCTGCGCGACGGCCGGGACCCGTACGGTTCCGACAGCCGCCGAGCACACTGTGATCGCGCGGCGACGGGCCGTCAGCAGCTGTCCGACGATGCGTCAGAAACGTGTCGGAGCGGTATCGGTAGCGTGTACTCCACCAGTGACGGATTGCCAGGGGGTGCCCGTACGTGCAGAGGGTGTCGGTTGGCGCACGGGCGGTCCGCGACCGCTTCCCGCCGATGACCGATTCCCGCCGACCGAAAGTCGGCCAGAAAACGCCGTTTTGACGTTGCGTCAGCCGCGCGCGCGGGCGTGCAGTGATCCGGCGAGCCGTGGGCCGAGCCACCGCTTGAGCCTGCGCAGCGGTTCGATGCGCCCCGCCGCGCTGTCCAGCCGGTAGTAGAGCTGCGGCGGGACGTACGGCAGCAGCGGCGAGTGCCGCTGCCCGAGCAGCGCGAACATCCGCTCCGGCGGGAGCCGCAGATAGCGCGGCAGCTCCTCGTACCAGCGGGCGCTGTAGCGCGCCGCGCTCTGCACGGAGAGCAGCTCGGCCCTGCGGACGTTCTCGTAGCGGGTGAGCGCGGCGTCGAGCCCGGCGCCGCCCGCACCCGGCGCGGCTCCTGCCGCGTGCAGCGAGGCGGTCAGCGCGAGGGCGTCCTCAAGGGCCAGGGAGGTGCCGGCGCCGATCGAGTAGTGGGTCGTGTGGGCGGCGTCGCCGAGCAGCACGACATTGCCCCGGTGCCAGGTGCGGTTGGTCAGGGTGCGGAAGGCGAGCCACTGCGCGGGGGCGCCCTCGCCGCCTCCCCTGCCGGTCAGCGGGTGGCCTTCGAGCACGTCCGCGAAGAGGTCCCCGAGCAGGGCGAGCCCCTCCGCCTCCGTGCGCCGGTCGAGGCCGAGGCCGCGCCAGGTCTCGGGCGCGCACTCCACGACGACCGTGCTGGCGTCCGCGCTGAAGCGGTACGCGTAGCACCAGATCCAGCCATGCGGCGTCTCGACGAAGGCGAAGGTGAAGGCGTCGAAGACCTTGGTGGTACCCAGCCAGATGTAGGGGTTGCGGCCGATGGACACCTCCGTGCCGAAATGCCCGGCCCAGCGGGTGCGCAGCGCGCTGCGCACCCCGTCGGCCGCGACGACGAGGCCGGCGCCCGCCGCCCCGTCCGCGATCTCGGCCGGCTCCGCCTCGTGCCCGTGCACGACGCGGACCCCCAGGTCGCAGGCGCGCCCGGCGAGCAGGTCGAGCAGCCGGTGGCGGCCGATTCCGAACCCCTCGTCCCCGTGGTGCCTGGTCGTCGTCCCCCTGAGGTGGGCGACGCCGTCGCTCCAGCGCACCGACGCGTCCTCGACGGCGCGCGCGGAGACCGGGTCGCCCGCCCGCAGCTTGTCCAGCAGCCCCGCCCAGTAGGTGACGCCCCAGCCGTAGGTGGAGCCCGCCGGGTCGCGCTCGTACACGGTGACGTCGTGGCCACCGTCCCGCAGCTTCATCAGGATCGAGAAGTAGAGGCCGGCGGGCCCGCCACCGACGCAGACGACCTTCACACGAACTCCCGGATTCACATCGAGCGACGCCTCGGTGACGCACCGTAGCAGCGCGGTGGCACGGGAACGATCCGCGCGGAGCGGTGTGTTCCGTCGCACATCGGGTCGGGGCGGTGTGTTACGGGCGCAGGAGTCGTTGCGGAGGCGTGCCCTGCGCGGCTTTCCCCGCACAGGTTGTTCCGCCATACTTCCGGCCGTGGAGCAGCGCAGTGATACGAACGTCCAGCCCGTGGTGGCCGGGGCCGCCATGGACCCGGCCCAGGTGCCCGGCCTCGTGAACCTCCGCGCCCCCGAGGCCGCCCCCGAGGCGGAGGAGGGCGGGCCGGCGGTGCGGGCCGCCGTGCCCGGGAAGCCCGGGGCCGCGGAGCCCGCAGGGGCGTCCCCGGCGTCCCGCGCTGACGGCCCCGGGGCGCCCATCGGCCCCGCGGACGCCGAGGCCGGGACGGACTCCGCAGAACCGGACGCCGCCGAGGACACGGGCGGGAGCGGCGACGACACGGCCCCCGGGGCGGACGGCGGGCCGTCCCTGGAAGCCGCCGACCGGCGGTCCTCCATCGTGGCCGACCGCACCGGCGTCCGCTTCACCCTGGACGACCAGGAGGCGGACTTCCGCTGGGACGAGATCGGAGCGGTCGAGGTGACCGTCCCCCGCTTCTGCAAGCGGCTCGGCGTGATCGTCCACACCCGCACCCACCGGTCGTACGAGGCGGACGCCGAGGCCCCGGCCCGCGGCGTGCTCAAGGAGTGGGCCGAGCGGCTCGACGCGGTGCTCGACGCGTACTTCGAAGAGGACGGAGCCGACGGCGGAACGGGCGGGGCCGCCGAGCCGGAGAGGCAGCAGCCTGCGACGTCAGAGCAGCCGGAAAAGCAGGAGAAGGACCGCCCCTGAGCCCCTGGGCCGGGGCGGCGGGCCCCGGGTGCTCAGGACCGGGCGAGCGCGTTTTCGATCACCATGTTCACGAAGGCCAGCGCGTCCGTGCGGCGCCCGACCGGGGTGGCGTAGCGCCCGCGCCCCTCGCCGCGCCGCACGCGCAGGCACTCGTCGACGATCCGGTGCCACGCGGGCCCGAACGCGGTCCTCGCGTACTCCCCCGCCGCCGTCTTCGACGCCACCTCGCCCCTGGTGAGCGCCAGATGGGCCCTGCTGACGCCCAGCACCCCCCATGCCACCGCCCGCGCGCCGAGGCAGGCGAGCCCTTCCTGGCCGAGGGGGCGTGAGCCGCGCTCCCACCAGGGCCGCCAGTACCGCACCAGGCTGTCGCGCGCCCAGAGGGCGAGTTCACCCGGCGAGGTGTCCACCGTCAGGTCCCGCGCGTCGGGGCCGCGCATCGTCACGCCGTACCGCGAGAGGACCTGCCAGGTGGCGGGCTGCCTGCCGTGTCCGACCGCGGGCAGCAGGCCGCCCCGGTGCGCGTACGGTCCTGGCGCGGCGTCCGAGGGGTCGTCGGCGAGCTGGTCCCAGGTGACGTAGGGCCCCTCGAAGAACGGCCGCCGCACCCGGGCGGCGAGCCGCGCGTGCGCCCGCTGGAGCGCGGCGGTCTCACCGGGCGAGGGCGGCACGGCGGAGACCGCGACGAAGTCGATGTCCCCGCGCGGGCGCACGAAGTCGTCGAGCGCGACGGAACCCGTCAGGTACAGCCCCTGGACCAGGCCTGGCGCCGCCGCGTCGGTCAACGACAGGTACGCGCGCACGACCTCCCGTACCAGGGGCGGCACCGCCGTCGCGCGGGCCCGCCGCCCGCCGTCCTGCCGCGAAGGATCCGTGTGCGGCGCCATGGCCGTGAACTCCCCTCAGGCCGGGACGTGTCGCCCGGCCGTGCCGATACCGCCGTCCGTGACGCCGTGCGGCGTCACGGCTTGCGGGCCACCGCCGCGTACATCGACACGGCCGCGTCCGAGGTGCCGGGCACGGTCGTGCCGTCCGGGCGCCAGTTGTGCGGGGTCACCACGCCGGGCTCCACCACGTCGAGCCCGTCGAAGAAGCGGGTCACCTCGTCGAGCGACCGCAGCTGCGCGGGTATGCCGCCCTTGCGGTAGACCTCGACCACCTCGGCCCACATCTCCGGGGCGAAGTGGTCGGTGCAGTGCGAGATCACCAGATAGCTGCCGGAGGCCAGCTGGTCGAGGAGGTGGCGCACGATCTCGTACGGCTTGTTCTCGTCCGGCACGAAGTGCAGCAGCGCGTTGAGCGAGAGGCCCACAGGCTGCGACAGGTCGAGCGTCTCGTGCAGCTCCGCCGCCTCGACTATCGACTCGGGGGTGCGCACGTCCGCCTGGATGTACGCCGTGCGGCCCTCGGGCGTGCTGCGCATCAGCGCCTCGGCGTGCCGCAGCACCACCGGGTCGTAGTCCGCGTACACGACCCGGGACTCGGGCGCGACCTCCTGCGCCACCTGGTGCAGGTTGGGGCGGGTCGGGATGCCCGTACCGATGTCGAGGAACTGCCTGATGCCCGCCTCGCCCGCCAGGAAACGCGTGGCGCGGTGCATGAACGACCTGTTCACCCGGGCAGTGATCTTGATGGTCGGAAAGACGTCGAGAACCTTGTTCCCGGCGATCTCGTCCGCCTCGTAGTAGTCCTTGCCCTGGAGGTAGAAGTCGTACATCCGCGCCGGGTGCGGCTTGCTGGTGTCGATGTCGTCGAGCGACGCCTGGTCGAGGTCGGTCATCTGGTCCGTCCGTTTCTGGTGATGCCCGGTGGTGCGCCTACAGCAGGAAGTCGGCAAGGCCATTCTTCGCGCCTTCGACGAAGCACGCCATGGCGTCGTCGGAACAAATCAGCGCGGGCCCGCCCGGGTCCGTGGACTGACGCACCGCCACCCGGCCGTCGTCGAGCTGCTTCGTCTCGACGCAACTCCCGCCGTTCGGGCCGCTCCAGGGCTTCTCCCAGCCGTCGGCGCCCAGGCCGTCAGACGGCATGCCGTTGTAGATCTCGCGCATCACAGCTCCTTGCGTAGGGTCTGGAGGAAGGCTCTCGTCTCGGCGACCGAGGCCGCCCGCGCCGACAGGTTGTCGAGCACTTCCAGGTAGGCGGCGCTGTCGGGGCGCCGGTCCAGGTAGACCGCGCCGGTCAGGTTCTCGGTGTAGACGACGTCGGGGAGTTCCGTCACGTCGAAGCGGAAGAGGTGGAAGGGGCCGAACGCGCCCAGGTGCGGCCCGACGGAGAACGGCATCAGCTGGAGCGTCACGTTCGGCAGGGCCATGGCGTCGAGCAGGCGGTCGACCTGGTCCCGCATCACCTCGGGCGAATCGCCGACCGGGCGCCGCAGCACGGACTCCTCCAGCAGGATCCACAGCATCGGCGCGCCGGCCTTCGTCAGCAGCTGCTGCCGCTTGACCCGCAGCGCGACCCGCCGGTCGAGCTCCTCGGGGCTGCGGTGCACGCCGGCGCCGAGCACCCCGCGGGCGTACTCCTCCGTCTGCAACAGCCCTGGCACGTAGTGCGGTTCGTACGTCCTGATCAGACTGGCCTCGTCCTCAAGGCTCACGTACGCGCTGAACCAGCCGGGCACGGCGTCCCGGTAGCGGTGCCACCAGCCGGGCCTGTTGGCCGCCTTCACCAGCTCCATGAACTGCTCGGCGTCGCTGCCGCGCACCCCGTACGCGTCGAGGAGCAGCCGTACGTACGGGAGTTTGAAGCCGACCTCGGAGTTCTCCATCCGCCGGATGGTCAGCGGAGTCACGTCGAGCACGGCCGCCGCGGCCTCGCGGGACACGCCCGCGCCCTCCCGCAGCGCCAGCAGGCGCTTGCCCAGGACGATCCGCAGGACGGTCGGCGAACTGCCGCTCCCCGTGGAGCCGGAGACGGCCGGGACCGTCCGGACATCGCTCACCACGCCGTCACCACCTGACACCACCTCACCCGTCCGAGTCTGACAGGTGCTCCGTGAGCAATCCAGAGAGCCGACAAGCATTCTGAAATTATCAGACAGTCGGTTGCGGCGTGACCGAGTCAGCGCGCATAGTGAGCGCGTGGTGCGTATCAGGGAACACAGTGCACAGCAGCAACGCGCGAGTCGGCCGCTGGAGTTGTCCTCGCCCGCCGCGTTATCCGACGCCCGCCCGGGTGCGCGCACGGACGCCCGCCCGGGTGCGCTCACGCACACGTACCCGCGCAGACCGGCGTCGGTCGGCGCCGCGCGGCGCCGGGTGCGGGCGCAGCTGGCGGAGGGCGGCGTACCGCGCGAGCTGTGCGACCTGGCGGAGCTCGTGGTGTCCGAGCTGGTCACCAACGCGGTGCTGCGCACGGAGGGTTCCGAGGTGAGCTGCACGGCCCGGGTGTACGCGCGCGGCGTGCGCGTGGAGGTGCGGGACGCGGGTCCCGCCGCCGGGATGCCCGCGGGCCACGGCATGTTCCTCGTCGACAAGGTGGCCGGGGCCTGGGGCGCCGAGCCGGAACCGGGGGGCCGGGGGCGCACGGTCTGGGCCACCGTCTGTCTCACGGACCCGGCGCGGGCCGGGTCCGTGACGTGAAGGGCGGAGGTGACCGGTGACGCACCCACGGCGCACACACGGACGGGACGGCGCCGGGGCACCCGCGCCCGGTCCCGGCCGGGGGGACCGTCCGGACCTTCCCGACCGTCTCGAACAGCCTGACCGCCCGGGACACCCCGATGGGCGTGACCGCCCGGGACACCTTGATCACCCCGACCGCGCGGGACGCCCTGATGAACGCGACCGCCCGGAACACACCGACCGCCCGGAACACACCGAGCGCCCCGGCCGCTCAGGACGCTTCGCCGAACCCGCCGCGGCGGTCGGCGGCGAGGGCCTCGCCCCCGACCACGACGTCCCCGCCCTCGCCCCCGACCACGACGGCCTCGCGCAGGAGCTGGTCGACCGGGTCGCCCAGGACGGCGCACTGACCGCGGCGGCCCAGCGGCTGCCGGGGCCGCACTCGCGCGGCCGGCTCGCCCGCTGCCGGGCGGCGAACACGGCGGCACTGCGGGAGATCGTCGACGAGCACGGCTGGCCCACGGCCGGCCTGGTGGGCACCGAGGCGTCCACGGCGGCCCTGATGATCCTGCTGCACGCCGACGACCTGCCGCTCCAGCTGCGGTGCCGCGACCTGATCACGACGGCGGTCGAGCGCGGCGAGTGCCCGCCGATCCACGCCGCGTACGCCACCGACCACTGCGCGGTCGAGCTGGGCAGGCCCCAGCCGTACGGCACCCGCTACTCGCCGCTCGGGCGGCCCTTCCCGGTCGCCGACCCGGACGGAGTCGACGCGCGCCGTGCCGCGGTGGGCCTCGCCACCATGGAGGCCGAGCGCCGGGCGCTCGCCGAGATCCAGCTGCGCCACCTGAACCGCGCGTCCGCGTGAGGGGCGGCAACCGCGCGTCCGCGTGAGGGGCGGCGCCGGGCCGGGGCGCGCCCCCTCACCCCCTGCGGGTCAGGACACGATGTCCTTGCGGGCGAAACCGCGGAACGCCAGCGCGAACAGCACCAGCGCGTACGCCACGGAGACGGCGGCGCCCTTCAGCATGCCGGACCACTCCAACTGGGGCTGGAGCGCGTCGATCCACGCGAACTGCCAGTGCGCGGGCAGGACGTCGCGCCAGTCGCCGAGGGCCGTGACGGCGTCGAGCACATTGCCGATGATGGTCAGGCCGACCGCGCCGCCGACCGCGCCGAGCGGCGCGTCGGTCCGGGTGGAGAGCACGAACGCGAGGCCGGCCGTGACCAGTTGGGACACCAGTACATACGCGGTGACCAGCGCGAGCCTGGGCAGCGCGACGCCCGGCGGCAGCGAACCGCCGGTGGGCAGTTCCAGCGGGCCCCAGCCGTACGCCGCGGTGCCGACCGCGAGGGCGACGAGCGGCAGCAGCACGATCGCCGCCGCGCTCATCCACAGGCCCACGGCGAGTTTGACGGCGAGCAGCCGCGCGCGGGGCACCGGCGCGGCGAGCAGATACCGCAGCGAGGACCAGCCGGCCTCCGAGGCGACGGTGTCACCGCAGAACAGCGCGACCGGCACGACCAGCAGGAAGCCCGCCGACACGAACAGCGCGGTCGCCGCGAAGTTGGCGCCCGACCTGGTGGCCGTGTCCATCAGCGTGACCCGGCCGCCCGCCCCTGGCGTACCGCCGATCGCGAACGCCGCGACGAGCACGAACGGCAGCAGCCCCAGCACCAGGCCCGTCACGAGCGTCCTGCGGCGCCTCAACTGCCGTACGGACTCCACCGCGACGGGCAGCGTGCGGCGGGCCAGGTACCCGGGGGCGGACTCGCTCTGCGCGCTCACGCGGAACCTCCTTCGACGACGGGCCCGGGCCCCGAGGCGGTGGACTCGGCTGCGCCCGCGGAGATGAGGGTGAGGAACGCGTCCTCAAGGCGCCGGTGGGGCCCGACGCCCGTCAGCGGCAGGCCGAGCCCGAGCACCTCGGCGAGGAGCGCGTTCGTCGTCGCGCCGTCGAGCCGTACGAGCAGGCCGCCGTCCGCGCGCACGGCGGACGCGACCCCGGCCAGGGCGGCTACGTGCTCGACGGCCGAAGCGGGCACCTCGCCCGCGACGCCGACCAGCAGCGTGTCCCCCGAGCCGGTGATCTCCGTGACGGGGCCCGCCTGCACGAGCCGCCCGCGGTGCATCACCACCAGGTGCGTGCAGGTCTGCTCCACCTCGGAGAGCAGGTGGCTTGAGACGATGACGGTGCGCCCGCCCGCCGCGTACCTGGTCATCACGTCGCGCATCGCACGGATCTGCGGCGGGTCGAGGCCGTTGGTCGGCTCGTCCAGGATCAGCAGCTCGGGCAGGCCGAGCATGGCCTGCGCGATCGCGAGGCGCTGCCGCATGCCCTGGGAGTACGTGCGCACGGCGCGGGAGAGCGCGTCCCCGAGGCCCGCGATCTCCAGCGCCTCGTCGAGGTGCGCGTCCTCGGCGGGGCGGCCGGTGGCGCGCCAGTACAGCTCCAGGTTGGCCCGGCCCGTCAGGTGCGGCAGGAAGCCCGCGCCCTCCACGAACGCGCCGACCCGGGAGAGCACCGGCGCACCGGGCCGCACCGCGTGGCCGAAGACCCGGATCTCGCCCGCGTCGGGCGTGATGAGGCCCATCAGCATGCGCAGTGTGGTGGTCTTGCCCGCGCCGTTGGGCCCGAGCAGACCGAGCACGTGCCCCTTCTCGGCCCGGAACGAAAGGTCGCGCACGGCGTACCGGTCGGCGGAGCGCGCGTAGCGCTTCGTCAGGCCGGTGATCCGCAGCGGTACGTCGGCGAGTTCGGGCAGCGGCGGCGGCGCGGCGCTCCGGCGCCGCCCGGTGAGCAGCAGGGCAGCGGCGGCGGCGAGGCCCGCGAGCGGCAGGCCCCACACCCACCAGGGCAGCGGGGCAGCGGCGGCGGTGAGCGCGGGGTCCGTGGGGACCGTGATGCCTCCGCCGGCGAGCGACACCCGGTACGCGGCGGGCTCGGCGGGCGAGGCGTAGCCGAGGTCGGTGGCGGCGAACACGACGCGCAGCCGGTGCCCCGCGGCGATCTGGTGGTCCACCGCGGGCAGCGCCACATCGACCGTCTTGCCCCCGCGCGCACCGTCCACCCGTACGGGCGCGACGAGTTGCGAGGGCAGCACCTGCTGCCCGCCGCCCGGCGCGACGTCGTAGACCTTGCCGAAGAGGACGGCGCGGCCCGTGCTCGACGCGACGCGCAGCCGCACGCTCGGCGCACCGGTGATCCGCAGCGCGTGCCCGAGCGGGGCGGAGACGAACTGGGCGTACTGGCCGGGGAAGTCGAACGAGAAGCCGAGCCCGGCAGCCGCCGGCCCGCTCGCCGCGCCCGTGCCGCCACCTCCGCCGGACCCGTCCCCGGCGCCGGACTCGTCCCCGCCGCCAGAACCGGCCCCGGAACCCGAACCGCCCCCGGGACCTTCGCCGTCCGAGCCCTCCCCGCCGCCGGGACCGCCCCCGGAGGCACCCGTGGCGAACGCGCCGAGACCGCCGCCGAGGCCCGGCACCGCGGAGATGGACGGCGGGCTGCCGCCCGCCGGGTTGGCGAACGTCTGCGGCCCGCCCGCGAGCGGCACCCGCACCGGGTCGCCGCCGAGGCCCGGATAGCGGTCGGCCGTGGCGGCCCGCAGCTGCGCGGCGCCGTCCGTCGAGTCGATCCCGCCGGTCCTGCTGACCCGGAACGCGGGGCCGACGTCCGCGCCCTTGTCCTGCTTCAGGTAGCGGTCGAACCAGGAGGCGACGCGGGCCTGGGTGCGGTCCGTCTCCTGGTCGCCGCCGTCGTGCCCGCCCGCGCTCCAGTCCACCGCGACCGGCGCCCCGTTGCGGCGCAGCGCCTGCGCCATCGCATCGGCCTGGCCGAGCGGGAACAGCGAGTCCGTCTGGCCCTGCACGATCAGGGCGGGCACGTCGATGCGGTCCGCGACGGCCGAGGGGCTGCGCCGCTCCAGCAGCGCGCGGTCCGCGGCCGTGGGCGTGCCGGAGACGGCGACCCGGTCGTACAGCGCGCACAGGTCCGCCTCGAAGCGCGCGCAACCGCCGCCCGAGGAGAAGAAGATCCCGGCCCACAGCTTCTTGAAGACGCCGCCCGGCATCAGCGCGTCCGCGAGGTTCCAGTACGTGATCTCCGGCGCGATCGCGTCGACCCGCCTGTCGTGCCCCGCCGCGAGCAGCGAGACCGCGCCGCCGTACGACGCGCCCGTCACACCGACCCGCGGGTCCCCCGGCCCGTCGAGCCGCACCTGCGGCTGCCTGGCGAGCCAGTCGATCAGCCGGGAGACGTCCTTCACCTCGTACGCGGGGTCGTTGAGCCCGATCCTCCCCGTCGACCTGCCGAAGCCGCGCGACGACCACGTCAGCACCGCGTATCCGTCGCGGGCGAGGCCCTCGGCCTGCGCCCGCACGTCGTCCTTGCTGCCGCCGAACCCGTGCGCGAGCAGCACGGCGGGCCGCCGGCCCGCGTCCTCGCCCGCGACGAAGAAGGACGTGTCGATCCGCGCCCCGGGCATCTCCATGACCCGGTCCGTACGCCGCACGGCGGCCTCCCCGCCGCCGCCCGCCGCCACCGCGGTCCACGTCCCCGCCCCCACGACCACGACGAGCAGGGCAAGCATCACAAGCACCCACCCCCGCCGGCCCCTCCGGATCTCCATGCCGCAACCCTAGACGCGACGCCCCCGCGCCCCGACGCGCGTCAGTGGCGTTCGCTCGGGAAGCCCAGGTCGACTCCTGACGGCGCGTCGGCCGGATCGGGCCAGCGGGTGGTGACGACCTTGCCGCGGGTGTAGAAGTGCACGCCGTCGTTGCCGTAGACGTGGTGGTCGCCGAAGAGGGAGTCCTTCCAGCCGCCGAACGAGTGGTAGCCGACCGGCACCGGGATCGGCACGTTCACGCCGACCATGCCCGCCTCCACCTCCAGTTGGAAGCGGCGGGCGGCGCCGCCGTCGCGGGTGAAGATCGCCGTGCCGTTGCCGTACGGCGAGGCGTTGATCAGCTCGACGGCCTCCTCGTAGGTGTCCGCGCGCAGCACGCACAGCACCGGGCCGAAGATCTCGTCGCGGTACGCGTCGGAGCCGGTGGGGACGTGGTCCAGCAGGGACAGGCCGATCCAGTGGCCGTTCTCGTAGCCCTCGACGGTGAAGTCCGTGCCGTCCAGGACCACTTCGGCACCCTGGGCCGCCGCGCCGCGCACATAGCCCGCGACCTTGTCGCGGTGGGCAGCGGTGATCAGCGGGCCCATCTCGGACGCGGGGTCGCTGCCGGGCCCGATGGTGATCTTCCGGGCGCGCTCCACGATCCGCTCGACGAGCGGGTCGCCCGCGGAGCCGACCGCCACCACAGCGGAGATGGCCATGCAGCGCTCTCCCGCGGAGCCGTAAGCCGCCGAGACCGCGGCGTCCGCCGCCGCATCGAGGTCCGCGTCGGGCAGGACCAGCATGTGGTTCTTGGCGCCGCCGAGCGCCTGCACCCGCTTGCCCGCCGCGGTCGCCCTGGCGTGGATGCGGCGGGCGATCGGGGTGGAGCCGACGAACGACACGGCCGCCACGCCCGGGTGGTCGAGCAGCCCTTCGACCGCCTCCCGGTCGCCGTGCAGGACGTTCAGCACGCCGTCGGGCAGGCCGGCCTCCTGGGCGAGCCGCGCCAGCAGCACGGAGGCGGAGGGGTCCCTCTCGCTCGGCTTCAGTACGAAGGTGTTGCCGCACGCGATCGCCACAGGGAACATCCACATCGGCACCATCGCGGGGAAGTTGAACGGCGTGATGCCGGCGACCACCCCGAGCGGCTGCCTGATCGACGCCACGTCCACCCGGCTCGCGACCTGCGTCGACAGCTCGCCCTTGAGCGCCGTGGTGATGCCGCACGCGAGCTCCACGATCTCCAGGCCGCGCGCGACCTCGCCGAGCGCGTCGGAGTGGACCTTGCCGTGCTCGGCGGTGATCAGCGCCGCGATCTCGTCGCGGTGCGCGTCGAGCAGGGCGCGGTACCGGAAGAGGACCGCCGTGCGCTGCGCGAGCGAGGACGTGGCCCAGGTGGTGTAGGCGGCGCGGGCCGCGGCGACCGCGGCGTCCACCTCGGCCGCCGAGGCGAACGCGACCCGGGTGGTGACCTCGCCGGTCGCCGGGTCGGTCACATCGCCGTACCGGCCGGACGCGCCCTCGGCGGACGCGCCGCCGATCCAGTGGTTCACGGTCTTCATCGGCGGGATCTCCTTCGCAGTTCTGGTCGCGTCCCGTGGCCCGGGGCACCCGCGCCCTTCACAGGTGGCGGCGGCGCGCGGCCCGCTCCCTGTCGTACGCCTCGCGGGCCCGGACGGCTGCCGGGCGGGACGCCGTCTCGGCCACGGGCACATCCCACCACGCCTGGGCCGGCGGCACCGCGGACACTGTGTCGGGCGTTTCGGTCTCCACGTAGACACATGTGGGGGCGTCGGCCGCGCGCGCGGCGGCCAGCGCCTCCCGCAGGTCGCCGACGGTCTTCGCGCGCAGCACCCGCATGCCGAGGGCCGCGGCGTTGGCCGCGAGGTCGGCCGGCAGCGGCTCGCCGGTGTACGCGCCCGTGTCGTCGCGGAAGCGGTACGCGGTGCCGTAGCCCTCGGCACCGACCGAAGCGGAGAGGCCGCCGATGGAGGCGTAGCCGTGGTTCTGGAGGATGACCAGCTTGAAGGGCAGCCGCTCCTGTACCGCGGTGACGATCTCGGTGGGGTTCATCAGGTACGTGCCGTCGCCGACGAGCGCCCAGACCGGGCGGCCCGGCGCGGCCGTCAGCACGCCGATCGCGGCCGGGATCTCGTAGCCCATGCAGGAGTAGCCGTACTCCACGTGGTACTGGTCGCGGGACCTGGCCCGCCACAGCTTGTGCAGGTCGCCGGGGAGGGAGCCGGCCGCGTTGATGACGATGTCGTCCGCGGTCACCAGCGCGTCGAGGGCGCCGACCACCTGCCCCTGGGTGGGGCTCGCCGAGTCGTCGGGCGCGGCGAACGCGGCGGTGACGCGCTCCTCCCAGCGCTCCTTGGCCGCGCGGTAGCCGGCCGCGTACACCGGGTCGACGCGGTGGCCGGCGAGCTCCGCGGCGAGCGCTTCGAGCGCGGTGCGCGCGTCGGCGACGAGGGGGTGCGCGGCGAGCTTGTGCGCGTCGAAGCCGGTGACGTTGAGGTTGAGGAAGCGGACGCCGGGGCGGGCGAAGAGGGTCGAGGAAGCGGTGGAGAAGTCCGACCAGCGGGTGCCGACGCCGATCACCAGGTCGGCCTCGCGGGCCAGGGCGTTCGCGGTCGCCGTGCCGGTGTGCCCGACGGCCCCCACGTCGCAGGGGTGGTCGTACAACAGTGAGCCCTTGCCCGCCTGGGTCGACGCGACGGGGATGCCGGTCGCCCCCGCGAACGCGTCGAGCGCCTCCTCCGCGCGGCTGTGGTGCACCCCGCCGCCCGCCACCAGCAGCGGGCGCGCGGCTTCCCGTACGAGCCGTACGGCGTCGGCGAGTTCGTCCGGGTCGGGCGCCTGGCGGCGGACCCGCCACACGCGCTCGGCGAAGAACTCCTCGGGCCAGTCGTACGCCTCCGCCTGGACGTCCTGCGGCAGCGCGAGGGTGACCGCGCCGGTCTCCGCCGGGTCGGTGAGGACCCGCATCGCGGCGAGCGCGGCGGGCACCAGCGCCTCGGGCCGGGCGATCCGGTCGAAGTAGGCGGAGACGGGCCGCAGGGCGTCGTTGACGGACACGTCGCCCGCGGCGCGCGCCTCCAGCTGCTGGAGCACCGGGTCCGCGGGGCGGGTGGCGAAGGTGTCGCCCGGCAGCAGCAGGACCGGCAGCCGGTTGACGGTGGCGAGGGCGGCGCCGGTGACGAGGTTGGTCGCGCCGGGGCCGATGGACGTCGTCACGGCCTGCGCGGAGAGGCGGTCGCTCTGCCGGGCGTAGCCCACCGCGGCGTGCACCATGGCCTGTTCGCTGCGCCCCTGCACGTACCGCAGGGCGCCGTCCGCCTCGACCAGCGCCTGCCCGACGCCCGCGACGTTGCCGTGGCCGAAGATGCCCCACACGGCGTCGATGAGCCGGTGGCGCTCGCCGTCCCGCACGGTGTACTGCCGTGCCAGGAAGGCGACCAGCGCCTGGGCAGTGGTCAGGCGGCGGGTGGCGGTTGCGGTCGGCGTGGAGCCGCTCATCGGGAGTCCCCTCGGACGGTGCCGCGGCCGGCGGCGGGTGCGGTGCCGGTGGCGAGTCCCCGGCCGCCCGCGGGTGCGGTGCCGGGCCGCGGCGCGGGCGCGTCCGCCGTGTACAGCGGGAGCCGCGGGTCGACGGCCTGACCCGGCCAGGTGTCCCTGATCCAGCCGTACCCCGGGTGGTCGCTGATCAGCCACGCGCGCTCGCCCGGTCCCGCCATGACGTTGAGGTAGTACATGGCGCGGCCGGGCGCGGCGATGGACGGGCCGTGCCAGCCGTCGGGGATGAGGACCGTGTCGCCGCCGCGCACCTCGACGAGCAGGTCGGTGCCGCCCGCCCTGGAAGGCGAGACGCGGTGGTATCCGACGCCGTCGTCCGCCGCACCCCCCGCATCGGAGCCCCCGCCGTCTTCCGCGCCCTCGCGGCCGTCGATCTCGAAGTAGTAGATCTCCTCCAGCACGGACTCGGCGCCCGGGCGGTGCTCGTCGTGCTTGTGCGGCGGGTAGGACGACCAGTTGCCGCCGGGTGTCAGCACCTCCACCGCGATGAGCCGGTCGCACGGGAAGACGTCCGCGGCGGCGAAGTTGTTGACCTGGCGCGAGCAGCCGCCCGCGCCGCGCAGCTCCACGGGGACCTCCGGCGCGGGGCCGTAGCGAGCGGGGAGTCGTCGCTCGCACTTCGCCCCTGCCAAGGCGAACCGGCCCCCCGCACCGGAGGCGATCTGGGCGCTGCCGTCGCGCGGGAGGTACGCGAAGTCGCTGACCGCGCGGAAGACGCTGTCACGGCCGCGCAGTGCGAAGGTCTCACCCTCCGTGCGCACCGTACAGCCGCCGGTGAGCGGCAGCACGATCCACTCGCTGCCGCCGGTGGCGAAGGTGTGGCTGCCGCCGGGCGGCAGGTCGAGCACGCGCAGCGAGCAGTACGTCCATCCGGCGCGCTCGGGCACGATGTCGAGCGCGTAGGGCCCCGCGGCGGCCTCGCCCGCGCGCACGTGGTGCTCCGCGCCGCCCGGCCGCCCCGCTGGTGCAGTCATGCGTCTACTCCTTCCCCCGCCCGGCCGCCTCCGCCGTGCGGGCCCGCGCCCCGCCGTGCGCCGCGCGGCCCGCCCCGCCGTTCAGAGCAGCCCCACGGCCGTGTCGACCGCCTTCACCACGTCACCGTCCGCCGGGTACAGCAGCGACCTGCCGGCGACGAGCCCCTGCACGGTCGGCAGCCGCAGCGCGCTGCGCCACTTCTCGTACGTACCCTCCTGGTCGTCCCCGATCTCGCCGCCGAGCAGGACGGCGGGGAGCGTGGACGCCGCCATGACGCGGGCCATGTCCGCCGGTTCTTCGGTGACCGGCACCTTGAGCCAGGTGTACGCGGAGGTCCCGGCCAGCCCGGAGGCCACGGCGATGGAGCGGGTGACCGCGGCGGCGCTCAGGTCGGTGCGCAGCCGTCCGTCGGGGCCCCTGCGGCACAGGAAGGGCTCCACGAAGACCGGCAGCCCGTGGGCGGCCATCGCGTCCACGGCGCGCGCGGCCGACAGCAGCGTGGCGACCGAGCCGCTGCCGGGGTCGTCGTAGTCGACGCGCAGCAGCAGCTTGCCCGCGTCGAACCCGGCGGCCGCCACGTCCTCGGCGCGGTACCCGGTGAAGCGGTCGTCCAGTTCGAAGGCGGCGCCCGCGAGGCCGCCCCTGTTCATGGAGCCGACGACGACCCGGTCCTCAAGGGCGCCGAGGAGCAGCAGGTCCTCCAGGACGTCGGCGGTGCCGAGCACGCCGTCCACGCCCGGCCTCGACAGCGCGAGGCAGAGCCGGCCGAGCAGGTCGGCGCGGTCCGCCATGGCGAGCGGGTCGCCGCCGACGCCGAGCGCGCCGCGGGCCGGGTGGTCGGCCGCGATGATCATCAGCCGTCCTGTGGGGCCGAGCAGCGGCCTGCGCGCCCGCAGCGCCGCCGCCTCGGCGACGGCCCCTGGCCGCCGCGCCCGCAGCCTGGCGAGCGCCCCGACGTCGATCCGGCCCTGCGCGGTCCTCGGCACGGCGGGGGGCCTTGCAGGGGCCGCCGCCGCGGCGGGCTCCGCGGTCCCGGGACCGGGGACGGCCCGCTCCCTGGCGCTCACCGTCCGTTCCCCCGGCCGTGCGGCGCGGCGGTTCCGGCCGCCTCGACGGGCGGCGCGTCGCGCTCGGGCGGCACCGGGCCGCCGGCCGCGACCTGGTCGACCTCCTCCGCGTACGGCATCGCGGAGGAGCAGGCGAGCCGGGAGGCGACGATCGCGCCCGCCGCGTTGGCGTACCGCATGGCGCGTTCGAGGGGCCAGCCCGCGAGGAGGCCGCGGCAGAGCGCGCCGCCGAACGCGTCGCCCGCGCCGAGGCCGTTGACGACCTCGACGGGGACCGGCGGCACCCGCGCCGACGTGCCGTCGCGGTGGACGGCGAGCACGCCGGCCGGGCCCTGTTTGACGACGGCGAGCTCGGGCCCCGCGGCGAGCAGCGCGCGGGCCGCCGCGTGCGGCTCGCGCTCGCCGACCGCGGCCTCGCACTCGTCGAGGTTGCCCACCGCGACCGTGGCCCCTGCGAGGGCCGCCGCGTACACCTCGCGCGGGTCCTCGTCCCAGAACATCGGCCGCCAGTCGAGGTCGAAGACCGTGGTGCCGCGCCGGGCTCGGTGGTCGAGCGCCGCGAGCGTGGCGGTGCGGCTCGGCTCCGCGCACAGCCCGGTGCCGGTCATCCAGAAGACGCGGGCGGCGCCGATGGCGTCGAGGTCGAGCTCGTGCGGATGGATCTCCAGGTCGGGGGCCTTGGGGCGGCGGTAGAAGTAGAGCGGGAAGTCGTCGGGCGGGAAGACCTCGCAGAAGGTGATCGGCGTCGGGTACTGGGCCACCGGGCTCACCCAGCGGTCGTCGACGCCGAACTCCCGCAGCTGACGGTGGAGGTAGGCGCCGAACGGGTCCGCTCCCGTGCGGGTCACGACGGCCGTGCGCAGCCCGAGCCGGGCGCCCGCGACGGCGACGTTGGCCGCGGAGCCGCCGAGGAACCTGCCGAAGCTGTCCACGTCCTGGAGGGGCACCGAGGTACGCAGCGGGTACAGGTCCACGCCGATCCGGCCCATCGTGATCACGTCGTACGGTCCGGGGTCCATGGGTGCCGCCCCTCCGCCTCTCTCGGACCTGCCTCGCGGGCTCTCCTCGCGGAGGCCGGGACCTGTCTACTGCGCCGCGCGAAGCCCTGTCAACGCTATGTCCGGACATTCGGACGTTGTCTTGACACTGCTTCGCGGCGGCCGGGAAGCTGACCGCCATGGCCTCCTCAGTGCCCCCGTCACCGTCGTCGCCGCCGTCGCCGCCGCCGCGCATCCGGGTCGGCTCCGCCCCCGACTCGTGGGGCGTCTGGTTCCCCGAAGACCCCCGCCAGGTGCCGTGGCAGCGCTTCCTGGACGAGGTCGCGGAGGCGGGGTACGAGTGGATCGAGCTGGGCCCGTACGGCTACCTGCCGAGCGAGCCGGCGCGGCTGCTCGACGAGACGGGCAGCCGTGGCCTGCGGGTCTCGGCGGGCACGGTCTTCACCGGGCTGCACCACGGCCCCGGCGTCTGGGACGCCACCTGGGACCACGTGGCGTCGGTCGCCGCCCTCGCGCGGGCGGCGGGCGCGGAGCACCTCGTCGTCATCCCCGCCTTCTGGCGGGACGACAAGACGGGCGAGGTCCTTGAGGACCGGACGCTGACGGCCGCGCAGTGGCGCGACCTCACGTCCCTGACCGGGCGCCTCGGCCGCGAGGTGCGGGAGCGGTACGGGCTGCGGATCGTCTTCCACCCGCACGCCGACACCCATGTGGACACTCCGGAGAACGTGGCGCGCTTCCTCGACGCCACGGATCCCGACGCGGTGTCGCTCTGCCTGGACACCGGGCACTACGCGTACTGCGGCGGCGACAGCGTCGCGTTGATCGAGACGTACGGCGAGCGCCTCGGCTATCTGCATCTGAAGCAGGTGGACACCGGGGTGCTCGCGCAGGTGGCGGCGGAGGGGCTGCCGTTCGGTCCCGCCGTGGCGCGGGGCGTGATGTGCGAGCCGCCGACCGGGGTGCCCGCGCTCGAACCGGTGCTCGCGGCGGCGGGGCGGCTGGGCGTGGACCTGTTCGCGATCGTGGAGCAGGACATGTATCCGTGCGAGCCGGACCGGCCGCTGCCGGTCGCCCGCAGGACCCGCCGCTTCCTGCGCGGCTGCGGGGTCTGACCTCGCACTCCCGCGCCCCCCGGGGGGCGTGCACACGGGCCCGCGCGCCCGCCGCCGTCAGCGCGCGTCCCCGCACTTCATTACAACGGTTTCCCTTTCGCCACAAGAGTTGACGTCTGCGGACTTCCACCCCAGAGAACCGTTTCTGTCACAAAAGTTGATCATTCGTCACGGATATCTCCGTTACGCGGGTTTCGGGCCACAGGCGCGTGACAGGCATCGACACCCCGTCACTCTGCGCAGCTGAATGGGCACAGGCTCGGTGATCCACGAGCCGATCGCACCGCGGACCCCCCGGCCGGCCGTCAGGACCGCCGCCGCGGTGCGCGCAGGGAGGCGCCTCACCATGACCGACACCGGACTCTGGTCCTACAAGGAGATCGCCGCGCACATCCGGGTGCAGCCGGACACCGTCCGCTCGTACCGCAAGCACGGGCTCCTTCCGTCGCCGGACCACGTGGAGAACGGCAAGCCGTACTGGTTCGCGGACACGATCCGCGCCTGGGTGGCGAACCGCCCGGGCAACCGGGGACGGCGTGGCTGACCGCGCCGCGCCGCACCCGCGCGGGACCGGCCGCACGACCACCCCCTCGGCGGCCGACCCCATACCCCCTAGGGGTAAAGTGGCACCACCCTGCCACCACGTTCGTCCGGGAGGACGCCATGAGCAACGTCACCACCGTCTACCAGGTCACGGGCATGAGCTGCGGCCACTGCGAGGGCGCGGTGACCGAGGAGATCTCCGGGATCGAGGGCGTCCTGTCCGTCGAGGCTGCGGCGGACACCGGCACCGTGACGGTGACCTCCGCGAGCCCGCTCGACGAGGGCGCCGTGCGCGCCGCGGTCGACGAGGCCGGGTACGAGCTGGCGGGCCGGCTCTGACAGCCCCCGCGGCCGGCGACGGCCGCCACCTGGAGACATGACCAGGTCTTTACCGTCGCCTGTCCTTCACATGGGGCACGAGTCCTTCACAGCGAGACCTAGATCACATAGATTTATGGGTAACCATTCGAGCAGCTCGTGTGTCATAGAGGACGATGCCATTGAACGTCTTGGGGGACGTTCACGAGATGTCTTGGGGGACATCTCGGGCACAGCGCTAGACCGGGGACGTGCACCGGGGAGCTTGAGCGGCCCTCCCGTACGTACCCCGGTCGAACCGCACACGTAGCCGCACCTGGTTACGGCATACGCCCGGCCCGGATCCCGTGGGGGGAATCCGCTCCGGGGATATGGAAAGCGCCCCGCCTACCGACCCGTGGGGGGATCGGTGGCGGGGCGCTTTTCGCGCTCCGGGCCCGCGCTCTGCGCGGCCGGCGAAGGCTCGGTCAGCGGGCCTCGACCGGCACGAAGTCGCGCTCGACCTCGCCCGTGTAGATCTGCCGCGGACGGCCGATGCGGGAGCCGGGCTCCTTGATCATCTCGGTCCACTGGGCGATCCAGCCGGGCAGCCTGCCGATGGCGAACAGAACCGTGAACATCTCGGTCGGGAAGCCCATGGCGCGGTAGATCAGGCCGGTGTAGAAGTCGACGTTCGGGTAGAGCTTGCGCTCGACGAAGTAGTCGTCCGCGAGGGCGTGCTCCTCCAGCTTGAGCGCGATGTCGAGCAGCTCGTCCGACTTGCCGAGGGCCGAGAGGACGTCGTGCGCCGCCGCCTTGATGATCTTCGCCCGGGGGTCGAAGTTCTTGTAGACGCGGTGGCCGAAGCCCATCAGCTTGACGCCGTCCTCCTTGTTCTTCACCTTGCGGATGAAGGTGTCGACGTCGCTGCCGCTGGCCTGGATGCCCTCCAGCATCTCCAGCACGGACTGGTTGGCACCGCCGTGCAGGGGCCCCCAGAGGGCGTTGATGCCGGCCGAGATCGAGGCGAACATGTTCGCCTGCGAGGAGCCGACGAGGCGCACCGTGGACGTGGAGCAGTTCTGCTCGTGGTCCGCGTGCAGGATGAACAGCTTGTCCAGGGCGGAGACGACGACCGGGTCGAGGTCGTACTCCTGGGCCGGGACGGAGAAGGTCATCCGCAGGAAGTTCTCGACGTACCCGAGGTCGTTGCGCGGGTAGACGAAGGGGTGCCCGACGGACTTCTTGTACGCGTACGCGGCGATCGTCGGCAGCTTGGCGAGCAGCCGGATCGTCGAGAGGTCGCGCTGGCGCTCGTCGAACGGGTTGTGACTGTCCTGGTAGAACGTCGACAGCGCGCTGACCACGGAGGACAGCATCGCCATCGGGTGGGCGTCCCGGGGGAAGCCGTCGTAGAACCGCTTGACGTCCTCGTGGAGCAGCGTGTGCCGGGTGATCTCGCTCTTGAACGTGGCGAGCTGGTCGACGGTGGGCAGCTCACCGTGGATCAGCAGGTACGCCACCTCGACGAAGCTGGACCGCTCGGCCAGCTGCTCGATGGGGTAGCCGCGGTAC
Organism: Streptomyces tremellae; assembly: GCF_039540215.1. Classification (NCBI taxonomy): domain Bacteria; kingdom Bacillati; phylum Actinomycetota; class Actinomycetes; order Kitasatosporales; family Streptomycetaceae; genus Streptomyces; species Streptomyces tremellae. The sequence continues at coordinate 82,109 of NZ_BAABEP010000009.1, read as the reverse complement.
CGCAGGATGCCCTGCTCGCCGTCCAGATAGGTGATCGAGGACTGGTAGGCGGCCGTGTTGCCGTAACCGCTGTCCAGGGTCACCAGACCGGTCTGATTGCGGAGCTTGCCGATGTCGAAGCCCTTGTCACCGACGGTGCTGTCGATCACCGGGTAGGTGTACTCGCCATCGCCGTACCGAAGTACTACCGCGTCGTTGTCGCGTTTCTCGCTCACGTCATCCCTCACCGACGTAGTGCCTCTTCTTCGAGGTGCCCTGATGTCTCTACCATCCCCCATTTGGCGCAGGAAGGTGCACTCGGGGTCGAGCATTGGGCTCATTGGCGGCACTCAGTGCCGCCAACCTCCTCATCCTGCCCCCTTCGCCCCGGTTCCGGAAGTCCTCCGTGATGTTTCATACCCCGATGGTCCGAGGGCGAGGCGGTGGTCGAGCGCGGTGAAGCGGCGGCCCGCCGACACGGCGCGGACGGCCTGCCCGATCGCCTGCCGGGAGCCCACGAGGACGACGAGCCGCTTGGCCCGGGTGACCGCCGTGTACAGCAGATTGCGCTGGAGCATCATCCAGGCGCTCCTGGTCACCGGGATGACGACGGCCGGGTACTCGCTGCCCTGGGAGCGGTGGATGGTGACCGCGTACGCGTGGGACAGCTCGTCCAGTTCGTCGAAGTCGTACGGCACCTCCTCGTCCTCGTCGGTGAGCACGGTCAGCCGCTGGTCCTCCTGGCTGAGGGACGTGACGACGCCCACGGTGCCGTTGAAGACGCCGTTGCGCCCCTTCTCGTAGTTGTTCCTGATCTGCGTGACCTTGTCGCCGACGCGGAAGACCCGGCCGCCCGCGCGCCGCTCCGGCAGGTCGGGGCGCGCGGGCGTGATGGCCTGCTGGAGCAGGCCGTTGAGCACGCCCGCGCCCGCGGGGCCGCGGTGCATCGGGGCGAGCACCTGCACGTCCCTGCGCGGGTCGAGGCCGAACTTCGCGGGGATGCGGCGCGCCGCCACGTCCACCGCGAGGCGGCCCGCGTCCTCCGTCTCCTCCGCGACGAACAGGAAGAAGTCGTCGAGCCCCTGGGTGAGGGGCGGCCTGCCCTCGTTGATCCGGTGCGCGTTGGTGACGACGCCGGACTGCTGTGCCTGGCGGAAGATCCGGGTGAGCCGCACGCGCGGCACGGGTCCGCCCTCGGCGAGCAGGTCGCGCAGCACCTCGCCCGCGCCCACGGAGGGCAACTGGTCCACGTCGCCGACGAGCAGCAGGTGGGCGCCGGGCGGCACGGCCTTCACCAGTTTGTTGGCAAGCAGCAGGTCCAGCATGGACGCCTCGTCCACCACCACGAGGTCGGCGTCGAGCGGGCGGTCCGCGTCGTAGGCGGCGTCGCCGCCCGGCTTGAGTTCGAGCAGCCGGTGCACGGTGGACGCCTCGGCGCCCGTCAGCTCCGCGAGCCGCTTCGCCGCCCGGCCGGTCGGCGCGGCCAGCACCACGGTGGCGCCCCGCGCGCGGGCCAGCTCCACCACCGAGCGCACGGTGAACGACTTGCCGCAGCCCGGACCGCCGGTCAGGACGGCGACCTTCTCGGTCAGCGCGAGCCGCACCGCCTGCTCCTGCTCGGGGGCGAGGGAGACGCCCGTGCGCCCGGCGAGCCAGCGCAGCGCCCTGCCCCAGTCCACGTCGCGGAAGGCCGGCATGCGGTCCTCCTCCGCGCGCAGCAGGCGGCGCACCCGCCCGGCGAGCGACAGCTCGGCGCGGTGGAAGGGGACGAGGTAGACGGCGGTGACGTCCTCGCCGTCCGGCCCCGGCACCCGCTCGCGCACCACGCCCTCCTCGTCCGCCGCGAGCTGAGCGAGGCACTCGATGACGAGCCCCGTGTCGACCTGGAGCAGCTTCACGCCGTCCGCGATGAGCTGGTCCTCGGGCAGGAAGCAGTGGCCCTGGTCGGTGGACTGGGAGAGCGCGTACTGGAGCCCCGCCCTGACCCGCTCGGGGCTGTCGTGCGGGATCCCCACGGACTGGGCGATCCGGTCGGCGGTGAGGAAGCCGATGCCCCACACGTCGGCGGCGAGGCGGTACGGCTCCTCGCGGACGACGGAGATCGACGCGTCCCCGTACTTCTTGTAGATGCGCACGGCGATGGAGGTGGAGACGCCGACACCCTGGAGGAAGACCATGACCTCCTTGATGGCCTTCTGCTCCTCCCAGGCCTCCGCGATCTTCTTGGTGCGCTTGGGGCCGAGCCCCGGCACCTCGATCAGCCGCTTCGGGTCCTGCTCGATGATGTCGAGGGTGTCGAGGCCGAAGTGGCTCACGATGCGGTCGGCGAAGACCGGGCCGATGCCCTTGACGAGCCCGGAGCCGAGGTAGCGGCGGATGCCCTGGATCGTGGCGGGCAGGGTCACGCGGTAGTTGTCGACGGTGAACTGCCTGCCGTACTGCGGGTGGGAGCCCCAGCGGCCCTCCATGCGCAGCGACTCGCCCGGCTGGGCGCCGAGCAGCGCCCCGACGACGGTCAGCAGGTCGCCGCCGCGCCCGGTGTCGACACGCGCGACGGTGTAGCCGGTCTCCTCGCTGGCGAACGTGATCCGTTCGAGGACCCCTTCGAGGACGGCGAGGCCCTGCGGGGTGGTCTGCTGGGGCGTACGGGACATGCTCCGACGCTACCGCCGCCCTCCGACGGTCCGGCGCCCCCGGGCCCCGCGGCGGACGCGGGGCCCGGGGTTCTCAGAGCGCGTGCCGTACGTAGCGGCGCGCCACGTCCGCGAGGAGTTCCACGCCGTCCCGCCGCCACAGCTCGTCGTTGAACAGCTCCACCTCGATCGGGCCGGTGTAGCCGGCGGCGTCCACCCGCTCCCGCCACCGCCTCAGGTCCACGGCGCCGTCCCCGATCAGGCCGCGGCCGTTGAGCACACCCGCGGGCAGCGGGGTGACCCAGTCGGCGAGTTGGAAGGAGTGGATCCTGCCCTGCCGTCCGGCGCGCGCCACGGCGTCGGGGGCCCGGTCGTCCCACCAGATGTGGTAGGTGTCCACGACCACGCCGACCTGCTCGGCGGGGAAGCGCTCGGCGAGCGCGAGCGCCTGGTCGAGCGTGGAGACCACGCACCGGTCGGAGGCGAACATCGGGTGCAGCGGCTCGATCGCGAGCCGCACGCCGTGCTCGCCCGCGTACGGGGCGAGTTCGGCGAGGGCGTCCGCGATGCGCTCTCTGGCCGCGCCGAGATCCCGCTCGCCCGCCGGCAGCCCGCCGGAGACCAGCACCAGGGTGCCGGTGCCCAGTGCGGCGCACTCGTCGACCGCGGCCCGGTTGTCGGCGAGTGCGGCGGCGCGCTCGCCCGGGTCGACGGCGGTGAGGAAGCCGCCCCTGCACAGGGTGGTGACGCGCAGCCCCGCGTCCCGCACGAGCCGCGCCGCGGCCGCGACCCCGTACTCCTGCACGGGGGCGCGCCAGAGGCCGACGCCCGGCACGCCCCACCGCACGCAGGCCGTGGTGAGTTCGGGCAGGGAGAGCTGTCTGACGGTCATCTGGTTGATGCTCAAGCGGCTCAGGTCGCCGGCCACGCGCGCGCTCACTGCTCCACCCCGTACACGGCGAGCAGGCTCCGCATCCGGGCTGCGGCCAGCCCGGGGTCGGGGAACAGGCCGAGCGTGTCGGCGAGTTCGTAGGCCCGCGCCAGGTGCGGCAGGGAGCGCGCGGACTGCTGGTGGCCCGCCATCGCGAAGTGGTCCTGGTGCCCCGCGAGCCAGGCGAGGAGGACCACGCCCGTCTTGTAGAACCGCGTGGGCGCCTCGAAGAGGTGCCGCGACAGCTCCACGCTCGGGTCGAGCAGCTCCCTGAAGCCCTCGACGTCGCCGGTGTCGAGCACCCGCAGCGCCGCGGCGGCCAGTGGCGCGAGCGGGTCGAAGATGCCCAGCAGGGCGTGGCTGAAGCCCTGTTCGTCCCCTGCGACGAGCTCCGGGTAGTGGAAGTCGTCGCCCGTGTAGCAGCGCACGCCGTCCGGGAGGCGGCGGCGCACGGCGATCTCGCGCCCGGCGTCGAGCAGGGAGATCTTGATGCCGTCGACCTTGTCCGGGTGGTCCGCGATCACGTCGAGGAAGGTGGCGGTGGCCGCGTCCAGGTCGGTGCTGCCCCAGTAGCCGTCGAGCGCGGGGTCGAACATCGGCCCGAGCCAGTGCAGGATCACCGGCCGGTCGGCCTGGCGCAGCAGATGGGCGTAGGTCTCCCGGTAGGCGTCGGGGCCGTCCGCCGCGGCGGCGAGGGCGCGCGAGGCCATCAGGATGGCCTGCGCGCCGGTCTCCTCGACGAGCGCGAGCTGCTCCTCGTACGCGGCCCGTACCTCGGCCAGGGAGCGGGCGCCCGGGGCGAGTTGGTCGGTGCCCACACCGCAGGCGATGCGCCCGCCCACGGCCCGCGCCTCGGCTGCCGAGCGGCGGATCAGCTCGGCCGCGCCCGCCCAGTCGAGGCCCATGCCGCGCTGCGCGGTGTCCATGGCCTCCGCGACGCCGAGGCCGCGCGCCCACAGGTGGCGGCGGAAGGCGAGGGTGGCGTCCCAGTCGAGCGCGGCGGGCCCGTCCGGGGTCGTGTCCGCGTACGGGTCGGCGACGACGTGCGCCGCGGCGAAGACCGTACGGGAGGCGGCGGGCGCGGCCCCGGCGTCCGCGGCGAGGAACGCGGCGGGCGCCGCGCGGTGGGTGTACGGCCTGAGCCCGCCGCCCGCGGCGGGCAGCAGCAGCCGGGCGCTCACAGGGTCAGCTCCGGCACGTCGAGGCGGCGGCCCTCCGCGTGGGAGCGCAGGCCGAGTTGGGCCAGCTGCACGCCGCGCGCGCCGGCCAGCAGGTCCCAGGCGAAGGGCTCGTCGAGCGCGACATGGCGCAGGAACAGCTCCCACTCGGCCTTGAAGCCGTTGTCGAACTCGGTGTTGTCGGGGACCTCCTGCCACTGGGCGCGGAAGTCGTAGGTGGCGGGCAGGTCGGGGTTCCACACCGGCTTCGGGGTGGTGCCGCGGTGCTGCGCCCGGCAGGTGCGCAGGCCCGCGACGGCCGAGCCGTGGGTGCCGTCGACCTGGAACTCGACCAGCTCGTCGCGGTTGACCCGCACCGCCCAGGAGGAGTTGATCTGCGCGACGGCGCCGCCCTCCAGCTGGAAGATGCCGTACGCGGCGTCGTCGGCCGTCGCCTCGTAGGTCCTGCCCTGCTCGTCCACGCGCTGCGGGATGTGCGTGGCGACGTGTGCCTGGACGGAGGTCACGCGGCCGAACAGGTCGTGCAGCACGTACTCCCAGTGCGGGAACATGTCGACGGTGATGCCACCGCCGTCCTGCGCGCGGTAGTTCCAGGAGGGGCGCTGGGCCTCCTGCCAGTCGCCCTCGAAGACCCAGTAGCCGAACTCGCCCCGCACGGAGAGGATCCGGCCGAAGAAGCCGCCGTCGATCAGGCGCTTCAGCTTCAGCAGGCCCGGCAGGAAGACCTTGTCCTGCACGACGCCGTGCTTGACGCCCGCGGCGTTGGCGCGGCGGGCGAGGTCGAGCGCGCCGTCGAGGTCGGTCGCGGTGGGCTTCTCGGCGTAGATGTGCTTGCCCGCCGCTACGGCCTTCCTGACGGCCTCGACGCGTGCCGAGGTGACCTGCGCGTCGAAGTAGATCTCGACGGTGTCGTCGGCGAGCACCGCGTCGAGGTCGGTGGACCACTCGGTCAGGCCGTGGCGCCCCGCGATCTCCTTCAGCGCGTGCTCGCGGCGGCCGACGAGCACCGGCTCGGGCCACAGGGTCTCGCCGCCGCCCAGGTCGAGGCCGCCCTGCTCCCTCAGCGCCAGCACGGAGCGCACCAGGTGCTGCCGGTAGCCCATCCGTCCCGTGACGCCGTTCATGGCGATCCGGACTGTTCTGCGTCCCACGAAGTTCCCTCCACACCACACATAGCAAGCGCTTTCTACCGTGGGGAAAGCTAACCTGCTCCGGGGCCCCGGACAAGAGCGGCGGCGGGATCGGCCACCCGGTCCGCGCCCGGGGGGGCGCGGACACAGCGGAGGAGAGCGATGACAGTGACCCTGGCGGATGTGGCGGCACGCGCCGGGGTGTCGCCCGCCACCGTCTCCCGCGTACTGAACGGCAACTACCCGGTGGCCACCGCGACCAGGGACCGGGTGCTGCGCGCCGTGGACGACCTGGACTACGTGCTCAACGGCCCGGCGAGTTCGCTCGCCGCCGCCACCTCCGACCTGGTGGGCGTCCTCGTCAACGACATCGCCGATCCCTTCTTCGGGATCATGGCGGGCGCGGCGCAGACGGAGATCGCGGGCCAGGACGCGGCGGGCGGCCAGGGCCGCTCAGGCGGCGAGAAGCTCGCCGTGGTGTGCAACACCGGCGGGTCGCCCGAGCGCGAACTCACCTATCTCACCCTGCTCCAGCGCCAGCGCGCGGCCGCGGTGATCCTCACCGGCGGCGCGCTGGAGGACGCGGAGCACGGCGCGGCCGTGGCGGCGAAGCTGGGGCGGCTCGCGGCGGCCGGGACCCGGGTGGTGCTGTGCGGCCGGCCGCCGCTGCCCGGCGGTGACGCCGCGCTCGCGGCGCTCGCCTTCGACGACCGGGGCGGCGGGCGCCGTCTGACGGAGCACCTGCTGGCGCTCGGGCACCGCGTGATCGGCTATGTGGCGGGGCCGCCGGAGCGCACCACCACCCGCCACCGCCTCGAAGGCCACCGCGCGGCGCTGCTGGCCGCGGGGGCGCCCGGCGCGGGCGACGCCGCGGCGCAGGACCGGCTCACCCTGCACGGCCCCTACAGCCGTCGCTCCGGCTATGAGGCCACCCTCGAACTGCTGCGCAGGGAGCCCGCCTTGACCGCGGTCGTGGCGGCCAACGACACGGTCGCGCTCGGTGCCTGCGCGGCCGTGCGCGACCAGGGGCTGCGCATCCCGCAGGACGTGTCGGTCGCGGGCTTCGACGATCTGCCGTTCTCGGTGGACGCGGTGCCCGCGCTGACGACCGTGCGCCTGCCGCTCCAGGCGGCCGGGGCCCGCGCCGGGCGGCTCGCGATGGGTACGGAGGCGCCGCCGCCCGGCGGCATCGCGACGATCCCCGCGGAGCTGATGGTCCGGGCGTCGACGGCGCCGCCGCGCGGCTGAGCGGCACCGCCTGCCGTCGGTGGCCGGGTCGGCGGGGTCAGCAGGCGGGGAGGACCGTCGCCCCCTCGGAGGCGTCCTTGTCGGCGAGGGCGGCCGGCAGGCGCAGGCCGTCCGCGGAGGACGAGCCTGGCTCGGCCTGGTGGACGAGCGGTTGCTGGCCGGGCGCGCTGTTCACCGCGAACGTCTCGTAGGTGAGGGTGAGATCGCCGACCACCGGATGGTGGAAACTCTTGTCCGAGGATGTCTTGGGACGGACGTCATGGCTGTTCCACAGCCGGACGAAGTCCTCGCTCCCGGCGGAGAGTTCCGCCACCAGCGCGACCAGCCGCGGGTCGTACGGATTGGCGCCCGCGGCGGCGCGCAGGGAGCCGACGCCGTTGCGCGCCCCCCGCTCCCACTCGGCGTAGAAGCCGCGGGAGGCCGGGGAGAGGAAGACGAACCGCAGCAGGCTGTCGCCGGGCGGCAGCTGCGAGAACAGCACCCTGGTCAGGCTGTTGGCCGCCAGCACGTACAGGCAGCGGCTCAGCACCATGGCCGGGGTGTCCTTCCAGCCCTCCATCAGCCGCAGCAGCTGCGGGCTCACCTCCTCGCCCCACTCCGTGCGGAAGCGCCCGCCTGCGCGCAGGCGGGCGAGGCCGAGCAGATGGGCGCGCGCCTGCGCGTCGAGCCGCAGCACGGCGGCCAGCGCGTCGAGCACCTGGTCGGACGGGTGCCGCTCGCGCCCCTGTTCCAACCGGGTGTAGTAGTCCGTGCTCACCCCGGCGAGGGCCGCCACCTCCTCGCGGCGCAGGCCCGGCGTCCTGCGGCGCCCGCCCGTCGCCGTCCCGGGCTCCGGCGCGGTGGCCACGCGCCGGGCCCGCAGGAACGCGCCGAGTTCGTTGGTGTGCCTGGTGTCGTTCATGCCTCACCACGCGGTGTGCCGGCCCTCTCGTCTCCCGCGGAACGCGGACCCGCCAGTCTGCCGGGCCCGGCCGTGCCCGGCCCGCTCAGCGCGTAGCGGAGGGCCGACCGGCGCGGACGGCGACCGTGCCCGAAGGCGCCCCGGCCGATCCGCCCGATCGCGGCCGGCATGTCCTCGAAGGCGCCGACGGACTCATGGAACGCGTCAGCGAGCGGTACGGGCGCCTCGACGGCCTGTTCGCCAACGCGGGGGCCGGCATCTTCAAGACGGTGCACGACACCGGGGAGGAGGACTTCGACGAGCTCGTCACGGTGAATCTCAAGGGCGTGTTCTTCACGGTGCAGAAGGCGCTTCCGCTGCTGCGGCGGGCGGGCGGGCGGCTCGGTCGTGCTCAACGCCTCGTGGACCATGCACCGGGGCATGGCGCCCGCCGCCGTGTACGCGGCCACCAGGGCGGCCGTCCACAACCTCGCCCGCTCGCTCGGCGCCGACCTCGCCCATGAGGGCATCCGCGTGAACTCGGTGAGCCCCGGCTACATCCGCACACCGATGTACGACACCTTCGCACCTGGCGAGAGCGGCCGGGAGGCCACCGCGGCCGTGGTCCCCGCGGGCCACTACGGGACGCCCGGGGACATCGCCCAGACGGTCGGCTTCCTCCTCTCGCCGCAGGCCCACTACATCGTCGGCCAGGACCTGGTGGTCGACGACGGCCTCATCATGGGCCTGCCCCGCTAGTTCCCCGAGTCAGGGGTTGCCCCGCGAGTACCAGGTGGCGATGACACGACCTTGTCGTGGTCGGCGTCGCCTGGCCGGCCCGCATCGCCGGCCGCCTCCGGCCGGCTCTCGCGCCCCAACCGCGGCGGCGCTTCCGAAGGACACCGCGCCGACCGTGGACGGCACCCGGCTCCCACGCGCGACCGCGGCCCGGCCGTCCCGGCAGGGAACGACCGGTACTCCACGGGGCACCAGGTCGTCACCGGCGCCGGCACCCGGCTCGTCGCCGCAGGACGAGGGTTTCGCGCGGCGCCGGTGTCGGTCCGGATGTCCTTGAAGCGGTGCGCGCCGAAGCCGGGTTCACGCAGCACCAGCAGGGTCCAGCGTTCGCCGACGATCTGGAGGACGTCGGCGACGGAGCAGACCCGGGGTGCCCCCAGGTCGGTTGGTCCGCTGTCCGGACTCGCCGCTCCACCGTGACGCAGCCCGCGGCGCCCGCCCGCGCCCCGGGGCCCGCCGGCCCGACGCCCGACAGGTGAGCGGCAGCTCCCAGCGGGGCGCTGGGGGGAGCGGTGGCGGTCCGCGCGGTTCTGCGACGCTTCCAGGGGCAGGCTCGCCGTGCGGGGCCGTGCGCCGGCCCCGGAAGCGCGGACGAGGACCAAGAGGGAGGAACACACTCGTGAAGCTGGCCTTCTCGACCCTGGGGGTGCCCGGCATGCCGGTCCCCGACGTGGTCGAACTCGCGGTGTCGGCGGGCTACCGGGGAGTGGAGCTGCGCGGGCACCCGGAGGAGCCCGTGCACCCGGGCCTCGGTGCCGCCGAACGCGCCGCGGTGGTGAAGGAGTTCGCCCGCGCGGGCGTGGAGATCCTCGCGGTCGCCGGATACGCGCGCGCCGCCGACCTCACGGTGCAGGACAGCGCTTTCCACCAGGAGGTCGACGGCCTGCTGCGGCTCGCCCACGACCTGGGGGCCCGGTACGTGCGGGTGTTCCCCGGCGCGGGCGGCACGCCGGGCCCCGAGGCGGACGCCGCGGCGGCCAGGCGGCTCGGTCTCGCGGCCGAGACCGCGGGCGACCTCGGGGTGCGCATCCTGCTGGAGACCCACGACTCGCACCGCACGGGCCGGGACGCGGAGCGCGTGGTGGCCGCGGTGGGCCATCCGCGGGTCGGTGTGCTCTGGGACGTGATGCACACCTGGCTGGGTGGCGAGACACCCGCGGCCACCCGCGCGGCCCTCGGCCCCTACCTGGGATACGTGCAGGTCAAGGACATCGCGTCGAAGGACGACACCACACCGCTCGCGCTCGGCGCGGGAGTGCTGCCGCTGGCCGGGTGCCTCGGCGGCCTCTCCCCCGCCACCCTGCCCGACGGCACACCGGCCGAGGACTTCTGGGTGTGCTGGGAGTACGAGAAGCGGTGGTACGAGGACGCGCCGCCGCTCCCGCCGCTGCTCGCCGCGGGCCGTGAGCACCTGGAGGCGCTGCGCACGGCCTGAGGGCGCGCACGGCTCGCGGTGCGGCCGGTGCGCCGCCGTCGCCCGGCGCGGCCGTGCCCGCCGCCTGTCCGCCGGGGGCGACGGGCGCGGGGTCCGTGCGCCCGGTACGGCCGCGGCGGCCGTACGGCCGGGTCCCGGCCCGCACGCGCCGGCCGGGACCGCCGGGCTACGGCAGCGTCGCGGGCCCCCGGGTCAGCGGTCGCTCGTCGAGCCGCTTGTCGAACGGCGCGAGCGGCCTCGCCTTGGTCTCGTCCCGCTGGACCGCCGGCGACGCGACGCCCGCCCAGGCGAGGATGCGCGCCGTCGCCCTGGCCTTCTGGGCGGGCACGAGGCCCGCGACGTCGGCGCCGTGGTTGGCGCCCGGCGCGGTGAAGACGTAGCTGTCGCGCGAGCCCTGCCCGACGCGGAAGCGCTCGGAGCCCCACGGGTCGTTCTGCCCGTACACGAACAGCATGTGCTCGGCGTGGTGCCGCACCCAGCGGTCCACGTCCGGCATCGCGGACGGGTCGAAGCGCATCGGGATCGAGCGCGGCACGAAGTGGCGCGGCGGCTGGTAGCCGTAGCGGCTGAGGCCGCCGAGCCAGGGCTGCCGGATGTCGGGCGAGCCGAGCTGGGTGCCCGCCTGGTAGTAGTACGGCGTGTACGCGGCGAGCCCCTGGTCGGTGTAGGCGGAGAACCCGGAGATCGCGTCCACGCTGTCGTAGATCTGCTGGTCCGTGGCGGCACCGGCGTCGGCGGGCAGGGAGTCGCAGTCGGAGAGCAGGCTGTACTGCCAGAACGCCCACACGTAGTCGAGCACGACCGCCTCGTACGCCTTGTCGAGGCTGCCGACCGTGTCGAAGGTGTAGCCGGCGGCGCGGACCCGGTCGGCGTACTCCGCCTCAAGTGGCGCGCGCCGGATCAGGGCCTCGCGCTGCACGGCCTCGACGCGCTCGCGGCAGGCGGGGGTGCCGACGGTCGCGAGGAAGCGGTCGTACGCCGAGTCCTCCGTGTTGACCACGTCGTCGGGCGCCACGTACGCGACGACGCCGTCCATGTCGCGCGGGTAGAAGCGCTCGTAGTAGGTGGCGGTCATGCCGCCCTTGGAGCCGCCGGTGGCCAGCCAGCGCTTCGGGTAGATCTTCCTGAGCGCCGCGAAGACGCGGTGCTGGTCGCTCGCCGCCTGCCAGATGTCCAGCTTCTTCCAGTCGGCGGGCTCGGGGCGCGACGGGGTGAAGTAGCGGTACTCCAGGGAGACCTGGTTGCCGTCGACGATCTGCGCGGGCTCGCTGCGGCTCGGTGTGGTGGAGACGTTGTAGCCGCTGGTGAAGAAGACCGTGGGCCGGTCGACTCCCTTGTGCAGCAGGGTGATCCGCTGCTCGAAGGTGCCACGCGACGGGTCGCGGTGGTCGACGGGCTGGGTGTAGTCGAGGACGAAGTAGCGGTAGCCGTCGACCGGCTTCTCCTGGATGAGGCTCATGCCGGGGATCGCGAGGACGCGGTCCTCGATGTCCTGGCCGGCCCCCGCGGCGGACTCGTCGGTGTGCGGTTGCGCGGCGTCGGCCGCGCCTGCCGCGCCGAGCGCGCCTATCAGCAGCGCGAGACCCAGCAGCCATCTGAGCGCCTTGCCCATTCCCACTCCCTCGTGTTCATGACAGACGCCGTGACAGTACGGGGCCCGGCGGGCGGCCCGCCAGGCCCCGGGTCCTTTCGGGGAGCCGAACCACCCGGGCGGCTCCCCCGCCGGCCCCGCGGGGTGCGCGGGGCGCGAACGCCTTCCCGCTCCGCGCACCCCGGGCCCGCGCTCACGCCACCGCGGGCTCCTCCTCGCCGACGAAGCTTCGCCACAGGCGCGCGTACCGGCCGCCGAGGGCGAGCAGTTCCTCGTGGGTGCCGTCCTCCGCGACCCGGCCGTGGTCCATCACGACCACCCGGTCGGCGCGCGCCGCCGTGGTCAGCCGGTGCGCCACCACCAGCGTCGTACGGCGTCCCGCCAGCCGCTCGGTCGCCTGGTTGACGGCCGCCTCGCTCGCGAGGTCGAGCGCGGCGGTGGCCTCGTCGAGCAGCAGCACGTCCGGGTCGACGAGCTCGGCCCTGGCGAGCGCGATCAGCTGGCGCTGGCCCGCCGAGAGGTTGCGTCCGCGCTCGGCGACCCGGTGCAGATAGCCGCCGTCGAGCGTGGCGATCATGTCGTGCGCGCCGACCGCGCGCGCCGCCGCCTCCACCTCGGCGTCGCTCGCGCCGGGGCGGCCGTAGGAGATGGCGTCGCGGACCGTGCCGGGGAAGAGGTACGCCTCCTGCGGCACCACGCCGAGCCGGTGGCGGTAGCCGGCGAGGTCGAGGTCGCGCAGGTCCTCGCCGTCCACGGTGACCCGTCCACCGGTCGGGTCGTAGTACCGGGCGACCATCTTGACGAGCGTGGACTTGCCCGCGCCCGTCTCACCGACGAAGGCGACCGTCTGGCCCGCGGGGATGCGCAGGTCCACCGCGCTCAGCGCGGCCTCCTTGCGCGTGGCGCCCGGCGCGGCGCCCTCCTGCGCCTCGCCGCCCACGCTGTCGGCCGCGTAGTGGAAGTCGACGCCCTCGAAGGCGATCTCGCCGCGCAGCGCGTGCACCGGGCGGGGGTGCTCGGCCGGGGGCGTGGACGTCGGCTCGCGCAGCAGCTCCTGGATGCGGGTGAGCGAGACCGTGGCCTGCTGGTAGCCGTCGAAGACCTGCGAGAGCTGCTGCACCGGCGCGAAGAACAGGTCGATGTAGAGCAGGTAGGCGACGAGCGCGCCGGTGGTGAGCGTGCCGTCCTGGATGCGGCCCGAGCCGACGATCAGCACGGCGGCCGCCGCGAGGGACGAGAGGAACTGCACGAAGGGGAAGTACACGGAGATCAGCCACTGGCCGCGGGTACGGGCCTGAAGGTAGTGCCTGCTGCGTCCGGCGAACCGCTGCGCGCCGTCGTGCTCGCGCCGGAACGCCTGCACGATCCTGAGGCCCGACACGGTCTCCTGGAGGTCCGCGTTGACCACGCCGATCCGCTCGCGGGCCAGCGTGTACGCCCGCACGCTCTTGCGGCGGAAGACGTAGGTGCCGACGACGAGCGCGGGCAGCGTCGCGAAGACCACGAGCGCCAGCTGCACGTCGATGACGAGCAGCACCACCAGGATGCCGAGGAAGGTGATCGCCGAGACCAGCGCCGTGACCAGGCCCGTCTGGAGGAACGTCGACAGGGCGTCGACGTCCGTGGTCATCCTGGTCATGATCCGGCCGGTCAGCTCGCGCTCGTAGTAGTCGAGCCCGAGCCGCTGGAGCTGGGCGAAGATCTTCAGCCGCAGCGCGTACAGCACCCGCTCGCCCGTTCTGCCGGTCATCCGGGTCTCACCGATCTGCGCGGCCCACTGGGCGAGCGCGACGAGCAGGCCGAGCCCGGCCGCGGCCCACACCGCGCCGGTCGCGACCCGGTCGACGCCCTGGTCGATGCCGTGCCGCACCAGCACCGGCAGCAGCAGTCCCATCCCGGCGTCCGCGGCGACGAACAGCAGGCTCGCCGTGAGGGCGCCGCCGAAGCCGCTCAGCAGCCTGCGCAGGCCGTACGAGTCCTCGGCGCGCACCGCGCGCGCCTCGTCCACCTCCGGCTCGTCCACGGCGGGCGGCAGCGCGGCGACCTGCGCAAGCAGTTCGGGGGTTGCGCCCGCGCCGCCCGCATCGCCCTCAGCTCCCACAGCGCCTTCCGCGATGGCCTCGTCGCGCGCCCACAGCGTGGGCGTGATGCCCCGCTCGGCGTCGAAGTCGGCGTCGAACTCCGCGTCGATGCCCTCGCGCGCGGCCTCCTCGCACACGGCGCGCCGCTCGGCCCCGGGGCGCGAGGGCGAGGCCGTCCGCGCGGGCTCCCGCGCGGGCGCGGCCGACTCGAAGCCGGGCTCCGCCGGGGTCTCGCCGAGCTCGTCCGGGTCGGTGAGCAGCTTGCGGTAGAGCGCCGAGCGGCGCTGGAGCTCGTCGTGGGTGCCGATGTCGGCGAGCCGCCCGCCGTCGAGGACGGCGATCCGGTCGGCGAGGCCGAGGGTGGAGCGGCGGTGCGCGATGAGCAGGGTCGTACGGCCCGCCATCACGCCGCGCAGCGCCTCGTGGATCTCGTGCTCGACGCGCGCGTCGACGGCGGAGGTGGCGTCGTCGAGCACGAGCAGCCGCGGATCGGTGAGGATCGCGCGGGCGAGGGCGACGCGCTGGCGCTGGCCGCCGGAGAGAGTCAGGCCCTGCTCGCCGACCTTGGTGTCGTACCCCTCGGGCAGCGCGGCGATGAAGCGGTCGGCCTGGGCGAGGCGGGCGGCGCGCTCCACATCCTCGCGGGTGGCGTCGGGCCGCCCGTAGGCGATGTTGGCGGCGACGGAGTCGGAGAACAGGAAGCTGTCCTCGGGCACCAGGCCGATCGCGGAGCGCAGCGACGCGTACGTCAGCTCGCGCACGTCGCGGCCGCCGACGAGGACGGCGCCGTGCGTCACGTCGTAGAAGCGCGGCAGCAGCAGGGACGCGGTGGACTTGCCGCTGCCCGACGAGCCGACGAGGGCGACGGTCTCGCCGGGCTCGACGCGCAGCGAGAAGCCCTCCAGCACGGGCCTGCCCTCCTGGTAGGCGAAGGTGACGTCGTCGAACTCGACGGACGCCTCGGCGTCCGCGGGCAGCTCCTTGGTGCCCTCGGTCATCAGGGGCTCGGTGTCGATCAGTTCGAGTACGCGCTCGACGCCCGCGCGCGCCTGCTGCCCCACGGTCAGCACGACGGCGAGGCTGCGGACCGGCCCGACGAGCTGCGCGAGGTACGTGGAGAACGCGACGAACGTGCCGAGCGTGATGGTGCCCCGGGTGGCGAGCCAGCCGCCGAGCGCCAGCATCGCGACCTGGCCGAGGGACGGCACGGCCTGGAGCGCGGGCGTGTAGCGGGCGTTCAGCTTGACCGTGCGCAGCCGGCCCGCGAACAGCTTCCTGCCGACCGCGCGCAGCTTCCCCGTCTCCTGGTCCTCCTGCCCGAAGCCCTTGACGACGCGTACGCCGGTGACGGCGCCGTCCACGACGCCCGCGACGTCGGCGGCGCGCGTCTGCGCGTACCAGGTGGCCGGGTGCAGCCGGGAGCGGCTGCGGCGGGCGATCGCGTAGACGGCGGGGGCCACGGCCAGCGCGATCAGGGTGAGCGGCGGCGAGAGCACGGCCATGATCACGAGGGAGACGACGAACAGCAGGACGTTGCCGATCGTCATGGGCAGCATGAACAGCAGCCCCTGGATCAGCTGGAGGTCGCTGGTGGCGCGGCCGATGACCTGCCCGGTGCTCAGCGCGTCCTGGCGCCGCCCGTCGAGACGGGTGAGCGAGCCGTACATGTCGGTGCGCAGGTCGTGCTGAACGTCGAGGGCGAGTCTGCCGCCGTAGTAGCGGCGCAGGAGCGTCGCGACGTAGATGACGACGGCCGAGGCGATCAGCAGGCCCGTCCAGGTGCCGAGCGACCCGTGGTGCGAGCCGATCACGTCGTCGATGACGACCTTGGTGATCAGGGGGACGAAGGCCGTCACGCCCATGCCGGCGAACGAGGCGCCGAGGGACAGCACCACCCTGCGGCGGTACCGCCACGCGTAGCCCGTCAACCGCCGTGCCCAGCTCTGTTCGCCCGCCGCCACTGGTGATGCGCCTCCTGTGTTGTCGTCGCGCCGTACGGCCCCGCCGCGGGCCGGTAACACCCGCGGTCGGCGGACCCCGGCCATGCCTACCAGCCCCGTCTGCCGCGGGCACCAACGCGGAGCAACACAGAATTCATCCTTCCGCTTCCCGTCACCCCCAGAAGAACCCCAAGTCAGGACCAAGGACCGACCCCCGAGTGCCGCACCCCCGGGCCCGCCCCGCACGCATGTTCACCCCCGCGCACCGCGACATCCCCGGCGCAGCCGGCGCACCCCCGGGGAGCACGCCACCCCGTGCCCTCCGCCCCCGAGCACCGACCGCCCGGCCGGGCGCCCCCCGGTTCCCTCTTTCGAGGCATGTCCGGGTTCGTGGCGGCCGGGCATCCTGGAGTTTCGACCGCGAGGAGAGGAAGGACCATGGCGAAACACGAGAAGCCGCCACCGGACCCGGGCCAGGGCACTCCGCCTCCGGGAAACAGCGACAGTCAGGTTCCGCCGCCGCCACCGTCGGCCGGCAAGCGCAAGAAGTAGCGGCCGAGGGGCCGGGATCGGAAGGGGCGGGTCGTGCCGGAGCCGGAGCGGATGGCCGGGGTGCTCGCGGAGCGGATGGCCCGGCGCGGGGACTGGCCGTCCCGCTCGCCGTGGATCCGCGAGGCCGTGGAGGCGCTGCCGCGGCACCTGTTCGCTCCCGGCCGGCTGTACCACTGGGACGGCCGCGCGTACGTGCCCGTCGACCGGCGTACGGATCCGGACGCATGGGCGCGGCTGGTGTACGCGGACCCCGACGCCGCGGCGGTCACCCAGGTCACCGAGGGGGTTCCCAGTTCGAGCCTGTCGTGTGCCGCGGTGGTGGCCGACATGCTCGACTCCCTCCTCCTGGAGCCGGGGCAGCGCGTCCTCGAACTGGGCACGGGCACCGGCTGGAACGCGGCGCTGCTGGCCCGCAGGGCGGGGCCCGGCCGCGTCACGAGCGTGGAGGTCGACGAGGTGCTCGCACGCGCCGCGCGCCGGCGCGTCGACGCCGCGGGCGTGCCCGTCGACGTCCATGTCGCGGACGGCGGGCTCGGCCTGCCCGCAGGCGCCCCGTACCACCGGGTCATCGCCACCTACGCCGTCCCGCGGGTCCCCTGGGCCTGGGTCGAGCAGTGCGTCCCCGGCGGACGGATCGTCTTCCCGTGGGGCCCGCTCGGGCACGTCGCGCTGACCGTGGCCCCGGACGGCCGGTCCGCCTCCGGATGGGTACAGGGCCTCGCGCAGTTCATGTCCGCCCGCGGCACCGGCGGCCGGGACGGGGCCCCGGACTACGCGGCCGTACGCGGGACCGGGCCCGCGGACGGCGAGCGGCCCGTCCACCGCGACCTGGCGCCCCTGCACGCGGAGTACTCCCTCCGGTTCGCGCTCCGCGTCGCCGTCCCCGGCCTCCGGCTCGCCACCGCAGTCGACGAGGACGGCGTCAACGCCTGGCTCCACGACGGCCACGGCTCGTGGGCCTCCCTCACCGCGGAGCCAGACGGCACCACCACCGCCCGCCAGGGCGGGCCGCGCCGGCTGGCCGACGAGGTCGAGCACGCCTGGGACCAGTGGCAGGCCCTGGGCAGCCCGGGACCGCGCGAGTACGGCATGACCGTGCACCGGGACCGGCAGTACGTGTGGTGCCTCGACCCGGCCACCGGCCCGCGGTGGCCCGTCGGAGACGGCGCCCCGGCACTGCCGCGTCCCGCGCACTGAGACCGGCCTTCGCGGGTCGGCCCGTCGCGTCGGGGGCGGGGCCGCAGGGACCCCGCCCGGCAGGCGGGACAGGATTTCGGTCGCCGCGGCCGGTGCGGTGCCGCGCCGGGCCGTACGCCTGGTCGTCGTGCACCGCTCCTGCCCGCTTCTCGGCGGCGGTGGCAGAAGGGCCGTGGCGGCGGCAGACCAGTACGGCCGTCAGACCCACCGGGCCGCCGCCCACGACCGGTACCCCGACCGCGTCGCGGCGCAGGGCGACCCCGTGCACGTCAGCCGCTGGGCCGCCGGCCACGCAACTGCCCCGCTGACCCCCGGGCGCGGGTGAACGGTCACCGGGGTCACCGGGCCGGCGTGCGGTGCGCCTAGCGCGCGTACGCGAGGAGGAACGCCGCGAGCACGGCCGCCAGCAGGGCGGCGACGACCGTCAGGAAGCGCGCTTTCGGGGTGCGGGCGACTGAGGGGTACCTGGTCATGCCCGGCAGCATACGAGGCGTGCCTGTCCCGGTCGCCCCCCGTGCGGCCCGGATGCCGGCACGGCTTTGCCGGGCTGCCCGCCCTTCCCGGGCGCGGTGGCCGGGACCGCCCTGGACACGCCTACTGACCGCCCGGTAACTTGGGCTGAGCAAGCGCTTAGGGCGGTGCGTCGCCGCGTCGCACCGGCCGAGCCGCTCGCGCACCGCGTTCCCGGAGGCGGCCCATCGCGCCGCAGAGGAGGCCCCTGCCATGCGCCGTACGGTCTACAACGAGGACCACGAGTCGTTCCGCCAGACCCTCAGGGCCTTCATCGAGGCCGAGGTCGTCCCGCAGTACGACGCATGGCTGTCCGAGGGCCAGGCGCCGCGCGACTTCTACCGGAAGCTGGGCGAGCTTGGCGTCTTCGGCATCGAGGTGCCCGAGGAGTACGGCGGCGCGGGCATCGAGTCGTTCAAGTTCCAGGCCGTCATCTCCGAGGAGACCGCGCGCGCCGGCGTCTCGTTCGGCGGCTCGGGCGTGCATGTCGCGCTCTGCCTGCCGTATCTGAAGGCGTACGCCTCCGACGAGCAGATGAAGCGGTGGATGCCCGGCTTCGTCAGCGGCGACATCATGTTCGCCATCGCCATGACCGAGCCAGGCACCGGCTCCGACCTGGCGGGCATGAAGACCACGGCCAAGCTGTCCGAGGACGGCACCCACTACGTCCTCAACGGCGCCAAGACCTTCATCACCGGCGGCGTGCACGCCGACCGCGTGATCGTCTGCGCCCGCACCGCGCCGCCGTCCGCCGACGACCGCCGCTTCGGCATCTCGCTGCTGGTCGTGGACACGAAGTCCGAGGGGTACGCGGTCGGCCGCAAGCTCGACAAGATCGGCCTCAAGACCTCCGACACGGCCGAGCTGTCCTTCACCGACGTCAAGGTCCCCGTCGCCGACCTGCTCGGCGAGGAGAACAAGGGCTTCTCCTACCTCGGCCAGAACCTGCCGCAGGAGCGCCTCGGCATCGCCTTCGGCGCGTACGCGCAGGCCGCGGCCGCGATCCGGTTCACCAAGCAGTACGTGCAGGACCGCACGGTCTTCGGCAAGTCCGTCGCGTCCTTCCAGAACACCAAGTTCGAGCTGGCCGCCTGCCAGGCCGAGGTGGACGCGGCCGAGGCCGTCGCCGACCGCGCCCTTGAGGCGCACGACCTGGGCGAGCTGACGGCCGCGGAGGCCGCGTCGGCCAAACTGTTCTGCACCGAGGTCGCGAGCCGCGTCATCGACCGCTGCCTCCAGTTGCACGGCGGCTACGGCTACATGAACGAGTACCCGATCGCCCGCCTGTACGCCGACAACCGCGTCAACCGCATCTACGGCGGGACGAGCGAGGTCATGAAGATGATCATCGCCAAGTCCATGGGTCTGTGACCGGGCGCGCGTCCTGGGCGAGACTCCTGCCATGAACAGCGAACTCGACACCCTGCTCGGCCTGCTCGACCTGGAGCGGATCGAGGAGGACATCTTCCGGGGCCGCAGCCACACGGCCGTCGTGCCGCGCGTCTTCGGCGGCCAGGTCGCAGCCCAGGCCCTGGTCGCCGCGGGCCGCACGGTGCCGGACGACCGCGGGGCGCACTCGCTCCACGCGTACTTCCTGCGGCCCGGCGACCCCGGGGTGCCCATCGTCTACACCGTGGACCGCATCAGGGACGGCCGCTCCTTCACCACGCGCCGGGTGGTGGCCGTCCAGCACGGGCAGCCGATCTTCCACCTGTCGGCCTCCTTCCAGCTGCACGAGGAGGGACTCGACCACCAGGCGGAGATGCCCGACGCGCCCGACCCCGAGTCGCTGCCTTCGGGGGACGAGCGGCTCGCGCGCTACGCGGAGCAGTACCTCAGCCCCCAGGTCGCCGACCGGCTGCGCCAGACCCGCTCCGCCATCGACCTGCGGTATGTGCAGGAGCCGCCGTTCGCCACGGTCGGCCAGGTGCGCGAGGCGCGCTCCCAGGTGTGGTTCCGCACCTACGGCAAGCTCGCGGACGACCCGCTGCTGCACGTCTGCCTCGCGACGTACGCCTCCGACATGACGCTGCTCGACTCGGTCCTGCTGGCGCACGGGCGCGGCGGCTGGGCGGTCGGCGACATCGTCGGCGCGAGCCTGGACCACGCGATGTGGTTCCACCGGCCGTTCCGCGCCGACGAGTGGCTGCTGTACGACCAGGAGTCGCCGTCGTCGTCCGGCGGGCGCGGCCTCGGCCAGGCCCGCATCTGGACGCGGGACGGGCGGCTCGCCATCTCGGTGATCCAGGAGGGCGTGATGCGGGTCCCGCGCGGCTGACGCGGCCTGCGGCCCGCGCGCCGCACGCGGCTGATCCGGCCGGGGCACAGGCGCCGCGCGCCCCCGTGGGCCGCCGCGTGTCGGGCGTACGCTCTGCGGGCCCGCGCACGCCCCCAGCGGGCCGTGCGCGTCAGGTGGCGGACAGGCCCGCGGCGTGCAGCAGGTACGCCGTCATCGGGTCGTAGTGGCGCGGGCTCGTCACATGGTCGTCGAGCGGGATGGTGACCTGGAGCGTGCCCTCGGCCTCCGCGAGGAACAGCGCCGGGTCGTTGCAGTCCGCGTACCCCATCGCGTCGAGGCCGCGCTGGCCCGCGCACCCGGCCCAGCCGTGGTCCGCGACGACGAGGTCCGGCAGCGGCCTGCCCCCGCGCTCCAGGCCGTCGAGCACGGCCCGCATCGGCTCGGGCGAGTGGGTGTGCCAGAGCGTGGCCCCGCGCTCCAGCATCGTCACGTCCGCGAACTGGACGACCAGGCCCTCGTCCGCGACCAGGCCCTCCGGGATCCGGACGATCTCGCAGCCCGCGGCGCGCAGCGCGTCCGCCGTCTGCCGGTGCACGTCGAGCAGCCCGCCGGGGTGGCCCGTGGCGAACAGCACCCGCTCCTTCGCCTCCGCGGCCTTGCGCAGCCGGCCCGCCATCCGGTCGAGGGCGTCGATGGTCAGCTCGGGGTCGATGGTGTCCTGCCCGGACCTGAACTGCGGGTCGTCGACGACACCGCAGCGCTCCGCCATCACCGCGAGCACGTCCTGCTCGTCCGTCCACCGGTCGCCGAGCTCCAGGCCCAGCCAGTAGTGGCGGTCGCCGTTGGCGAGTTTCCTGTAGTGGGAGAGGTTGTTGTCGCGGGGCGTCGCGACGTCCCCGGCGATGCGGGTCCGTACGAGGTGCCCGGCGAGCTCGGCGCGGCTGGGTATCGGCATGTGCCCCATTGTGCCGTCACCCGGCGCCGGGCCGCCGCCCGTCCCCCGGTCCGCACCCGGTCCCCCGATTCGCACCCGCTCCCCCGGTCCGCACCCGACGCGCCGCTGAGTGCCGCGTACCGTCCCGTACGTATCCGCCTGCGGGCCCGCACGTCCCGCGGGCCGTATCCCGCGTTCCCTGGAGGCATCCGTGGCAGCGTCCCCCGCCCTGCACCGTCCCGTC
Organism: Streptomyces tremellae; assembly: GCF_039540215.1. Classification (NCBI taxonomy): domain Bacteria; kingdom Bacillati; phylum Actinomycetota; class Actinomycetes; order Kitasatosporales; family Streptomycetaceae; genus Streptomyces; species Streptomyces tremellae. The sequence continues at coordinate 60,609 of NZ_BAABEP010000009.1, read as the reverse complement.
GCCGACTTCACGCTCCCCGGCGGCGTCCTCGAAGGCGACACTTTCGTACGCCGCGACTACCGGCTCTCCGCCGAGCGCGGGCACCCGCTGGTCCTCGCCTTCTACCCGGGCGACAACACCGCCGTGTGCACCCGGCAGATGTGCTCGTACTCCAGCGGGCTCGAACAGTTCACCGAGCTGGGGGCGCGGGTGTGGGGCATCAGCCCGCAGGATGTGCACAGTCATGAGGGCTTCGCGCGGGCCAACGGGCTGCGCTTCCCGCTGCTCGCGGACACCGGCCGCGCCGTCGCGCGGGCCTTCGGCATCGCGGCGCCCGGCGTCGGGCTGCGCAGGTCCGTGTTCCTGATCGCGCCGGACGGGACCCTGCACTGGAAGCACGTCACGCTGCTCGGCGCGACCTGGAGGCCGGTGGAGGCGCTGACCGCGCAGCTCGCGGCGCTCGACCGGGCCTGACGCCCGGATGTCCGGGGGCCGTATGTCCGTACGCGGGGCACGGCTCCGTACCCGGGGTACGACCCCCCGCCCCCGGTCAGCCGCGTCCGGCCTCCTCACCGGCGCCGGCGGCCAGGTCGGTCCCTCCGGTTCCACCGGTCCCACCGGTCCCACCGACCGGGCCCGCCGGTTCCCCCGGCTCCCCCCGGTTTACCGGCTCCCCCCGGTCCACCGGGTAGACGCCCGACGCCCCGGAGGGCGCCGCGTCCGCGCGGGCGGGCCACGGCGCGAGGGACGCGAAGGCGCCGTGCGCCAGCCTGCGCAGCAGTTCCGCCGTGCCGGCGCGGTCCGGCAGGCCGCCCCGGTACGAGCTGAAGTGCGGGGTCGAGTTCAGCAGCCCGAACACCGCGTGCACGGCCGCGCGCGCCTCCGCCTCGGGCACCCGCCCGTACAGCTCCCGCACGACGCCGACCCACAGCTCCACGTACTGCCGCTGCAACTGGCGCACCAGCCTGCGGTCGGTGTCGCGCAGCCGGTCGAGCTCGCGGTCGTGCAACGTGATCAGCGGCCGGTCGTCGAGCGCGAAGTCGATGTGCCCCTCGATCAGCGAGGCGAGCACCGCCGCCGGGCCGCCGGCCGCCGCGGACGCGGCGCGCTGCCTGCCACCGTCGAGGAGGCGGTGGCTGATGCCCACAAGCAGCTCGGCGAGCATCGCGTCCTTGCCGGCGAAGTGCCGGTAGAGGCCCGGCCCGCTGATGCCGACCGCGGCGCCTATCTCGTCCACCCCCACGCCGTGGAACCCGCGCTCCGCGAAGAGGCGGGCCGCGTGCCTGAGGATCTGCTCCCTGCGGGTCGGTGCCGCCGTCCTGGTCGTCATCGATTCATTCTAGACAGAGGTGTTAGCGGTCGTTAACCTGAGGAGAGCGGGTTAACGCTCATTAACCGACCGTGCAGGGGGTCCCGCAGATGCGACAGGCACCGGTGCTGGCGAGCGCCGCCGATCCCTCCGCCGAGAGCTGGCGGGTGAATGAGGCGGCCCACGAGGCGCTGGCCGAGGAGCTGCGCGGGCGCCTCGCCGCGGCCGCCCGGGGCGGCGGCGAGCGAGCCCGCGAGCGGCACACGGCCCGCGGCAAGCTGCTGCCGCGCGAGCGGGTGGACACCCTGCTCGACCCCGGCTCCCCCTTCCTCGAACTCGCGCCGCTCGCCGCCGAGGGGATGTACGGCGGGGACGCCCCCGCGGCGGGCGTGATCGCCGGGATCGGCCGGGTCTCCGGCCGGGAGGCGATGATCATCGCCAATGACGCGACGGTCAAGGGCGGTACGTACTACCCGATGACGGTCAAGAAGCACCTGCGCGCGCAGGAGGTGGCCCTGGAGAACCGCCTGCCGTGCCTGTATCTGGTCGACTCGGGCGGCGCCTTCCTGCCGATGCAGGACGAGGTCTTCCCCGACCGCGACCACTTCGGCCGCATCTTCTACCACCAGGCGCGGATGTCGGCCGCGGGCATCCCGCAGATCGCCGCGGTCCTGGGGTCCTGCACGGCGGGCGGCGCGTACGTGCCGGCGATGAGCGACGAGGCGGTGATCGTGCGCGGCCAGGGCACGATCTTCCTCGGCGGCCCGCCGCTGGTGAAGGCGGCCACGGGCGAGGTCGTCACGGCGGAGGAGCTGGGCGGCGGCGAGGTCCACTCGCGGGTCTCGGGTGTGACGGACCACCTCGCGGAGGACGACGCGCACGCGCTGCGCATCGTGCGCACGATCGTCTCGACGCTGCCGGAGCGCGGCCCGCTGCCCTGGTCGGTCGAGCCGGTCGAGGAGCCGAAGGCCGACTCGCGCGGTCTCTACGGCATGGTGCCCGTCGATCCCCGCACCCCGTACGACGTGCGGGAGGTGATCGCGCGGGTGGTGGACGGCTCGCGGTTCGCCGAGTTCAAGGCCGAGTTCGGCACGACGCTGGTGACGGGCTTCGCCCGCGTCCACGGCCACCCGGTGGGCGTCGTCGCGAACAACGGCATCCTCTTCTCCGAGTCGGCGCAGAAGGGCGCGCACTTCATCGAGCTGTGCGACCAGCGCGGCATCCCCCTGCTGTTCCTCCAGAACGTCTCGGGCTTCATGGTCGGCAAGGACTACGAGGCGGGCGGCATCGCCAAGCACGGCGCGAAGATGGTCACGGCGGTGGCCTGCGCCCGGGTGCCCAAGCTGACGGTGGTGGTGGGCGGTTCGTACGGCGCGGGCAACTACTCGATGTGCGGGCGGGCGTACTCGCCGCGTTTCCTGTGGATGTGGCCCAACGCGAAGATCTCCGTGATGGGCGGCGAGCAGGCCGCCGCGGTCCTCGCGACGGTCAAGCGCGACCAGTTGGAGGGCCGTGGCGAGGAGTGGCCCGCGGCGGACGAGGAGGCGTTCAGGGCCCCGATCCGCGAGCAGTACGAGCGACAGGGCAACGCCTACTACGCGACGGCGCGGCTGTGGGACGACGGTGTGATCGACCCGCTGGACACCCGCAGGGTGGTCGGCCTCGCGCTGACGGCCTGCGCCAACGCGCCGCTGGGCGAGCCGGGTTACGGCGTCTTCAGGATGTGAGGAGTCGGGAGTGACGATGTTCGACAGTGTCCTGGTCGCCAACAGGGGCGAGATCGCCGTCCGGGTGATCCGCACGCTGCGGGCGATGGGGCTGCGCTCCGTCGCGGTGTTCAGCGACGCGGACGCGGACGCGCGCCATGTGCGCGAGGCGGACACGGCCGTCAGGATCGGGCCCGCGGCCGCGGCCGAGAGCTATCTCTCGGTGGAGCGGCTGCTCGACGCGGCCCGCCGCACGGGCGCGGACGCCGTGCACCCCGGATACGGCTTCCTCGCGGAGAACGCCGGCTTCGCCGCGGCCTGCGCGGACGCGGGCCTGGTCTTCATCGGGCCGCCCGCGTCCGCGATCGAGCTGATGGGCGACAAGATCCGGGCGAAGGAGACAGTGGCCGCCGCGGGCGTGCCGGTGGTCCCCGGATCCTCGGGCAGCGGCCTGTCTGACGCCGAACTCGACGCCGCCGCGCGGAAGATCGGTGTGCCGGTGCTGCTCAAGCCGTCCGCGGGCGGCGGCGGCAAGGGCATGCGTCTCGTGCGCGAAGAGGCGGCGCTCGGCGAGGAGATCGCGGCGGCCCGCCGGGAGGCCCGCGCGTCCTTCGGCGACGACACCCTGCTCGTGGAGCGGTGGGTGGAGCGGCCTCGCCACATCGAGATCCAGGTGATGGCCGATGCGTACGGCCGCGTCGTGCACCTCGGGGAGCGCGAGTGCTCGCTCCAGCGGCGCCACCAGAAGGTGATCGAGGAGGCGCCCTCGGTCCTGCTTGACGAGGCGGTCCGGGCGGCGATGGGCGAGGCGGCGGTCGCGGCGGCGAGGTCCTGCGGCTATGTGGGCGCGGGCACCGTCGAGTTCATCGTGCCGGCCGCCGACCCGTCCTCGTACTCCTTCATGGAGATGAACACCCGCCTCCAGGTGGAGCACCCGGTCACCGAGTACGTCACCGGGCTCGACCTGGTGGAGCTCCAGCTGCGGGTCGCGGCGGGCGAGCCGCTGCCGTTCGCGCAGGAGGACGTGGCGCTGACCGGGCACGCGATCGAGGCGCGGCTGTGCGCGGAGGACCCGGCGCGCGGCTTCCTGCCCGCCGGCGGCTCGGTGCTCGCGCTGCGCGAGCCCGCGGGCCCTGGCGTGCGCACGGACTCGGGCCTCAGCGTGGGCACGGAGGTCGGGAGCGCGTACGACCCGATGCTGGCCAAGGTCGTCGCGTACGGCCCCGACCGGGCGACGGCGGTCCGCAGGCTGCGCGGTGCGCTCGCGGAGACGGTGACGCTGGGCGTCACGACCAACGCGGGGTTCCTGCGGCGCCTGCTCGACCACCCCAGGGTGGTCGCGGGCGACCTGGACACGGGCCTGGTCGAGGCGGAGGCCGAGGGGCTGCTGCCCGAGGGGGTGCCGCCCGAGGTGTACGCGGCGGCGGCACTGCTGCTGCGCGCGGCACACGGCGGCGGCGCGGGGCAGGACTCGGCACAGGGCGCCTCCGGGTGGCGTGACCCGTTCTCCGCGGGCGACGGCTGGCGGCTGGGCGGTACGCCCGCCTGGGTGCCGTACCCGCTGCGGGTGCCGGGCGGAGAGCCGGTCACGGTGCTGCTGCGCGGCGGCGAGGCGCGGGTCGGCGAGGCCGCCCCGGCCCCGGCAAGACTGGTGGGCACAGGCACAGGCACGGGAGCAGGCACAGGGGCAGGCACGGGAGCAGGCACAGGCGGCGGGGCCGGCGGCGGGGGCGCGGGAGCCGGCGGCGGGGGCGCGGCGTATGTCGGCGTGGAATACGGCGGGGCCGTGCACCGCTTCGCGGCCCTGACCACGCCGGAGGGCGTCTGGCTCGGCCGGGACGGCGACGGCTGGGAGGTCCGCCGCCACGACCCGGTGGCGGCCGGGCGCTCCGCCGCGGCGGCCGGCGGCGGCTCGCTGACCGCGCCGATGCCGGGGACGGTGACCGTCGTCAAGGTCGCGGCCGGTGACACCGTCACGGCGGGCCAGAGCCTGCTGGTGGTCGAGGCGATGAAGATGGAGCACGTCGTCTCCGCCCCGTACGCGGGCACCGTCACCGAACTTGACGTGCGGCCGGGCGCGACGGTCGCCATGGACCAGGTGCTCGCCGTCGTCACACCCGACGAGGAGGGCTCATGAGCGACGCGCAGCGGACACCGGAGGCGGCGGGCGGCCCGGACGCGCTGCCGATGGCGGTGCCCGCCGAGGGCCTGCCGCCCCGGGTGCGGATCTACGAGGTCGGCGCGCGCGACGGCCTGCAGAACGAGTCGGCGGTCGTCCCCGTCGAGGTCAAGGCCGAGTTCGTCCACCGCCTCGCGGACGCGGGCCTGACCACCGTCGAGGCGACCAGCTTCGTGCACCCGAAGTGGGTGCCCCAACTCGCGGACGCCGCGGAGCTGTTCCCGATGCTCCACGACATCCGGGGTGTGGCGCTGCCGGTCCTCGTGCCCAACGAGCGCGGCCTCGACCGCGCGCTCGGCCTGGGGGTGCGCTCCGTCGCGGTGTTCGGCAGCGCCACCGAGTCGTTCGCGAAGGCCAACCTCAACCGCACGGTGGACGAGTCGCTCGCGATGTTCGCGCCGGTGGTGGCCCGTGCGAAGGAGCGCGGGCTGCGGGTGCGGGGCTATCTGTCGATGTGCTTCGGCGACCCGTGGGAGGGGCCCGTGCCCGTCCCACGGGTGGTGCGGGTGGCCAAGGCCCTGCGGGACCTCGGCTGCGACGAGCTCTCCCTCGGCGACACCATCGGCGTCGCCACCCCGGGCCATGTGCGGGCCCTGCTCGCCGGGCTCGCCGGGGCGGGCGTGCCGGTCGACGCGCTCGGGGTGCACTTCCACGACACGTACGGCCAGGCGCTCGCCAACACCCTGGCGGCGCTCCAGCACGGCGTGACCACCGTCGACGCGTCGGCGGGCGGCCTCGGCGGCTGCCCGTTCGCCAAGAGCGCCACCGGCAACCTCGCCACCGAGGACCTCGTCTGGATGCTGCGCGGCCTCGGCGTCGAGACCGGCGTGGACCTCGGCCGGCTGGTCGCCACCAGCACCTGGATGGCCGACCGGCTCGGCCGGCCAAGTCCCTCCCGTACCGTACGGGCCCTGACCCACAAGGGGTGACGCACACGATGTCCCTGGACCACACCCTCTCCGACGAGCACGAGGAACTCCGGCGCACGCTCGAGGAGTTCGCCCATGACGTGGTCGCCCCGAAGATCGGCGACTTCTACGAGCGGCACGAGTTCCCCTACGAGATCGTCCGTGAGATGGGCCGCATGGGCCTGTTCGGGCTGCCGTTCCCGGAGGAGTACGGCGGGATGGGCGGCGACTACCTGGCGCTGTGCCTCGCCTTGGAGGAGCTGGCGCGGGTCGACTCGTCGGTGGCGATCACCCTGGAGGCGGGCATCTCGCTGGGCGCGATGCCGGTCTTCCGCTTCGGCACACAGGAGCAGAAGCGGGAGTGGCTGCCGCGACTGTGCGCGGGCGAGATGCTGGGCGCGTTCGGCCTCACCGAGCCGGAGGGCGGCTCGGACGCGGGCGGCACGCGCACCACGGCGGTGCGCGACGGCGACGAGTGGGTCATCAACGGCACCAAGTGCTTCATCACCAACTCGGGCACGGACATCACGGGCCTGGTGACGGTCACCGCGGTCACCGGCCGCACGGACGACGGCAGGCCCCGCATCTCGGCGATCATCGTCCCCGCGGGCACGCCGGGCTTCACGGTGGCGCCGCCGTACTCAAAGGTCGGGTGGAACGCCTCGGACACCCGGGAGCTGTCCTTCTCGGACGTACGGGTCCCCGCGGCGAACCTCCTCGGCGAGGAGGGCCGCGGCTACGCGCAGTTCCTGCGCATCCTCGACGAGGGCAGGATCGCGATCGCCGCGCTGGCCACGGGCCTCGCCCAGGGCTGTGTGGACGAGTCCGTGCGGTACGCGCGCGAGCGGCGCGCCTTCGGCCGGGCGATCGGCGACAACCAGGCCATCCAGTTCAAGCTGGCGGACATGGAGACGCGGGCGTACCTCTCCCGCCTCGGCTGGCGGGACGCCGCCTCCCGCCTGCTGCGGGGCGCGCCCTTCAAGAAGGAGGCGGCGATGGCGAAGCTCCACTCGTCCACCATCGCCGTCGACAACGCCCGCGACGCGACCCAGATCCACGGCGGCTACGGCTTCATGAACGAGTTCCCCGTGGCCAGGATGTGGCGCGACGCCAAGATCCTGGAGATCGGTGAGGGCACGAGCGAGGTCCAGCGCATGCTCATCGCCAGAGAGCTGGGCTTCCCCGGCTGAGGCCGGCGGACGCCGGGACGACGGGGCTCCGTCAGGCGGTGTCGCGCACTTGCGCTCGGCCAGGCCGGGTGCCTGACGGGCGATCGCGCGGTAGTCGGCGTCGTCGTGGAGGACGGTCAGGCCGTGGTGGGCCACGGTGGCGGCGACGAGGTCCACCGCCGAGACGCCGCGGTGACCGGCGCCCCACTCGCGCGCGCCCAACGTGACGGGTGGGGCGCGCCGCACGCTCGTCGGCCTCGCCCCGAGGAGGGAGGGGGCCCTCGGGCGGGATGGCGGGCGTATGAGGTTAGGCTTACCTATCTGGACATGCTCACCAGCCGGCTCCGGGCCCCGTTGCGGTCCGGGGCGGCGCGAAGAAAGCGGGACATCGCCATGCCCGACATCCGTACCGCCTCCTCCGTGGGCCGCCGCGGGCTGCTCGCCGCCGGCGGCGCCCTGGGCCTCGGCGCGGCTCTGGCCGCCTGCGGCGGCGGGAAAAGCAGCGGCGGCGCGGACAGCGCGAGCGACGGCGCATCGCCGAAGGCGGGCCCCTGGTCCTTCAAGGACGACCGGGGCGTCGTCGCGAAGGCGGACCGCACGCCCCGCAACGTCGTGGCGTTCATCGGGACGGCCGCCGCGCTCCACGACTACGGCATCGAGTGCAAGGGCGTCTTCGGGCCGACGAAGAAGAAGGACGGCTCCCCCGACGTCCAGGCCGGCGACCTCGACGTGGACAAGGTCACGATCATCGGCAACGTCTACGGCGAGTTCAACGTCGAGAAGTACGCGGCGCTCAGCCCCGACCTGCTCGCCACCGAGCAGTGGCAGAAGGGCGAGCTGTGGTACGTGCCGGACAAGTCCAAGGCCGAGATCACCAAGCTCGCGCCGGTGGTCGCCCTTGAGGCGTCGCAGACGACCATGCCGAAGGCGATCCAGCGCCACGAGGACCTCGCCGCGTCGCTCGGCGCGGACCTGAAGGCAAAAAAGGTCACGGACGCGAAGGCGGCCTTCGAGAAGGCGGCGGCGCGGCTGCGGGCCGCGGCGAGGGCCCGCCCGGAGATCACCGTGCTCGTCGGCTCGGCCAGCCAGGACCTGTTCTACGTGTCGCTCGCGAAGACCTCGGCCGACACCGCGTACTTCCAGCAGCTCGGTGTGCGGTTCGTGACCCCGAAGGTGGACAAGCAGGGCTTCTTCGAGAGTCTGAGCTGGGAGAACGTCGGCAAGTACCACGCCGACATCATCATGATGGACAACCGCTCCTCCGCGCTCCAGCCGTCCGCGCTGGCCGGCAAGCCGACCTGGAAGCAGCTGCCCGCGGTGAAGGCGGGGCAGGTCGTCCCCCGGGTCACGGAGCCCGTGTACTCGTACGCGCAGTGCGCGCCCGTCCTGGACGCCCTCGCGCAGGCCATCGAGAAGGCGAAGAAGGTGAGCTGACATGGCGACGGCGCTGGCCCCGAGCCCGTACCGCTTCTTCGACCTGACCGTCGAACGGACCCGCCGCGTCGGGCCCTCGACGCTCCGGGTGACGTTCACCGGCGCGGACCTCGCGCACTTCGAGTCGCTCGGCCTCGACCAGAGCCTGTCGCTGTTCCTGCCGAGGCCGGGACAGCAGCGGCCGGTGCTGCCGAGGGAGCACGGCGACGGCTGGTGGGCGGCCTGGCGGGAGATCGACGAGGACGAGCGGGCGGTGATGCGCTCGTACACCCTGCGCGCGCTGCGGCGCGGGCCCGACGAGATCGACGTGGACTTCGTCCTCCACGGCGACCTCGGCCCGGCCTCGCGCTGGGCCGCGACCGCGGTGCCGGGGCAGCGCGTCGTCGTGCTCGGCCCCCGGGTCGCGGACAACGCGGCGGTCCGGTTCCGGCTGCCACGGTCCGCCGACTCGGTGCTGGTCTGGGCGGACGAGACCGCGCTGCCCGCGGCCGAGGCGATCCTGGCGGCGCTGCCCGCGGGCATCGCGGCCGACGTGTGGATCGACGTGCCGCGCACCGCGGACCGCAGGCCGCTGCAGACCGCGGCGGACGCGCGGATCGCCTGGCAGGTCGCGGAGGACGCCCCGGACGCGGCGCGCGGGGCCCGCGCGCTCGCGGCGATGCGGAGCGCGGCCCGCCGCGGCACCCGGCCGTACGCCTGGCTCTGCGGAGAGTCGACCGCGGTCACGTCGCTGCGCAGGATGCTCGTACGGGAGCGGGGCATGGCCAAGTCCGATGTGACGTTCGTCGGTTACTGGCGGCAGGGCGTGACCGAGGAGCAGACACGCGCCGAACTGCTCACGAAGGCCGCGTCCCGCACCTGACCCGGCGCGCCCGGGTCGCGCCATCCGCGCGCCCGGGTCGCGCCATCCGCGCGCCCGGGTCGCGCCCTGCCCGCGTCCCCCGTGCTGCCCGTTCCACCTGTTGATCACCGCCCACGCCCCGCCCGGCCCGCGCCACGCGTACCCGGGCCGGGCGGGGCGCACGGCGCGCCCGCGGCAGGAGGCATCGGGCCGCGAAGCCACTGCGGCTCCGCGCCGCCCGTGGGCCGGGCCGCCGAGGGTGGCACCGCCCGCAGACCGCCGGGCGAGCGCGGCGCCGTTTCACGTCCCGCACGGGGGCGGATCACCTCTCCCCGCGCGCCCGGGACCGGCCGTACCCTTCGCCACCCGGCGCCCCCACGGTCCGGCGCGCGGACTCCGTGGCGCACGCGGCGTGGCCGACCGGGCCGACCGGGCCGCCCCGTACGGCGCCGTACGGCGCCCCGCGCCGCCTGGCCGTGGGGGCGCTCCCGCCCGGAGCGGCCTGGCCGCACGCGCCCGGACGGGTTCCCCGTACGGGGCCCGTCGTGTACGCGTGTACGGACCACGCCGCGCCGCCGGCGCCCGCGTGCCTCCAGGGCCAGGCACCCGCGCCCGCCGACGCCCACCGGGGCCCCGGCGCCCCGGCCGAGTCGACAAGTTAGGTTAGGCTAACCTTGCTTTACGCGCACGGACCCGTGTGCGTGCGTCGACTTCCGTATCCCACCCCCCGCCCGGAAGGACCCCCTATGCGTTCTCACCTGCTCAACGACACCACCGCGGAGCGCTACCGGCGCTCCGTGGCCGACGGGGTCGGGCGGGTGGCCGCGCGCCTCGCGTCGGTGCGATCGCCCTTCTCCGGTGTGACCCCTGACGCACTCCGCCCCGAGATCGACGCCATCGACCTGGACCGTCCCCTCGGTGACAACGACTCGGCCCTCGACGAGCTGGAGCGCGTCTACCTGCGGGACGCCGTCTACTTCCACCACCCGCGCTACCTCGCGCACCTCAACTGCCCCGTGGTGATACCCGCGCTGGTGGGCGAGGCCGTGCTCTCCGCCGTCAACTCCTCTCTCGACACCTGGGACCAGAGCGCGGGCGGCACCCTCATCGAGCGGCGGCTGATCGACTGGACGGCCGCCAGGATCGGCCTCGGGCCCTGCGCGGACGGCGTGTTCACCAGCGGCGGCACCCAGTCCAACCTCCAGGCGCTGCTGCTCGCCCGCGAGGAGGCCAAGGTCGCCGAGGACACCCACGGCCGCCGGCGGCTGCGCGTCTTCGCCTCCGACTGCGCCCACTTCTCCGTGCAGAAGTCGGCGACGCTCCTCGGGCTCCCCGCCGACGCCGTCGTGCCCGTGCCCGTCGACCGCGACCGGCGCATGCGGCCCGCCGCCCTCGCCGCCGCGGTGGAGGGCTGCCTCGCCGAGGGCGACGTGCCGATGGCCGTCGTCGCGACCGCCGGCACCACCGACTTCGGCTCCATCGACCCGCTGTCCGAGGTCGCCGCGGTGTGCGAGCGCTTCGGCACCTGGCTGCACGTGGACGCCGCCTACGGCTGCGGCCTGCTGGTCTCCCCCACCCGCAGGGACCGCCTCGACGGCATCGAGCGGGCCGACTCGGTGACCGTCGACTACCACAAGTCCTTCTTCCAGCCGGTGAGTTCGTCCGCCCTGCTGGTGCGCGACGGGGCGACGCTGCGGCACGCCACCTACCACGCGGACTACCTCAACCCGCGCCGCGCGCTCACCGAGCGCATCCCCAACCAGGTCGACAAGTCCCTCCAGACCACGCGCCGCTTCGACGCGCTGAAACTGTGGATGACGCTGCGCGTGATGGGCGCCGACGGCGTGGGCCGGCTGTTCGACGAGGTGTGCGGCCTCGCCGCCGACGGCTGGCGGCTGCTCGCCGCGGACCCGCGCTACGACGTGGTGGTCAGGCCCCGGCTCTCCACCCTGGTGTTCCGCTACATTCCCCGGGACATCACCTCGCCCGCCCAGATCGACCGGGCCAACCTCTACGCCCGCAAGGCGCTGTTCGCCTCCGGTGACGCGGTCGTCGCGGGCACGGTCGTGGACGGCCGCCAGCACCTGAAGTTCACCCTGCTCAACCCGGAGACCACCGTCTCCGACATCGCCGCCGTCCTCGACCTGATCGCGGACCACGCCGAGCGGCACATCGCGACGGAGAACGGGGGACGCCTTGCCCGCGCATCCTGACACCGCGGTCGCCCGGGTCCACGACGTCGTGGGCATCGGACTCGGCCCGTTCAACCTGGGCCTCGCCTGCCTCGCCGAGCCGCTCACCGAGCTCGACGGCGTGTTCCTGGAGAGCAAGCCGGACTTCGAGTGGCACGCGGGGATGTTCCTCGATGGCGCGCACCTCCAGACGCCGTTCCTCTCCGACCTGGTCACCCTCGCGGACCCGACGTCGCCGTACTCCTTCCTCAACTACCTGAAGGAGGCGGGCAGGCTCTACTCGTTCTACATCCGCGAGAACTTCTACCCGCTGCGCACCGAGTACAACGACTACTGCCGCTGGGCGGCGGGGAAGCTGTCCTCCGTGCGGTTCGGCCGCACCGTCACCGCCGTGACGTACGAGGAGGCCGACGAGGTCTACAGCGTGCACACCGACCGCGGCGAGACCTACCGCGCCCGGCACCTCGTCCTCGGCACCGGCACCCCGCCGTACGTGCCGGAGTGCTGCGCCGGCCTCGGCGGCGATCTCATCCACAACTCCCGCTATCTGGAAGCGAAAGCGGCCCTCCAGGCGAAGGAGTCCATCACGATCGTCGGCAGCGGGCAGAGCGCGGCGGAGATCTACCACGACCTCCTCTCGGAGATCGACACCCACCGTTACTGGCTGAACTGGGTGACACGCTCGCCCCGGTTCTTCCCCCTCGAATACACCAAGCTGACCCTGGAGATGACCTCGCCGGAGTACGTGGACTACTTCCACGCGCTGCCCGAGGACACCCGCTACCGGCTGGAGAGGGAACAGAAACCCCTGTTCAAGGGGATCGACGCGGAGCTGATCAACCAGATCTTCGACCTGCTCTACCAGAAGAACCTGGGAGGCCAAGTCCCCACCCGGCTGATGGCCAACACCGCGCTGCACTCGGCCCGTTACGAGCCGGGCGCGCCACCGGGCGGCACGTACACGCTCGGCCTGCGCCAGGAGGAGCAGGGCCGGGACTTCTCGCTCGCCACCCAGGGGCTTGTCCTCGCGACCGGCTACCGCTACCGCACACCGGAGTTCCTCGCGCCGGTCGCCGACCGGCTCAGGCTCGACGGGCACGGGCGCTTCGACGTCGCCCGCAACTACTCCGTCGACACCACAGGTCGGGGCATCTTCCTCCAGAACGGCGGGGCGCACACCCACAGCGTCACCTCGCCCGACCTGGGCATGGGCCCCTACCGCAACGCGTACATCATCGGCGAGCTCCTCGGCCGCTCCCCCTACCCGGTGGAGAAGGCCATCGCGTTCCAGGAGTTCGCCGCGCCTGAAGGGACGATCGCATGACCGACCCCGTACCTGGCCCAGCGCGGGGCCGGCAGCTCAGCGCCTACGCGGCGCACTTCACCCGCACCGACCCGCGCCTCGGCGCGTTCGCCGTGCGCGGGGTCGACCCGCTGACGGACGCCGCGCTGCTGCACCGCTGGGTCACCCATCCGAAAGCGTCGTTCTGGCTGATGCAGGGCGACTCACTGACCGACGTGGAGCGGGCCTACATGGCGATAGCCGCAGCCGACCACCACGACGCGTACCTCGGGCTGCACAACGGCGTCCCGGCGTTCCTGATCGAGCGGTACGACCCCGCGCACGTCGAGCTGAAGGGCCTCTACGCGGCGGAGCCCGGAGACACCGGCATGCACTTCCTGGTGGATCCGGAGCCCGCGCGGCCACTGCACGGCTTCACCCGCGCCGTGCTCACGACGGTGATGGAGTTCCTCTTCTCCGACCCGGCGGTGCGGCGCGTGGTCGTCGAGCCGGACGTGCGCAACACGGCCGTGCACGCGCTCAACGAGGCGGTCGGTTTCCGGGTGGTGGAGAAGCTCGCCAAGCCGGAGAAAGAGGCGCTGCTGAGCGTCTGCACCCGCGCGGACTTCACCGCGGCCACCGGGGGCGGTGCGCGATGACCCACCCCTACCCCGCGGACGCCGCAGACGCCGTCGCCCATCTCACACCCGGGCTGTGGGCCGAGGCGAACCGCGCGCTGATACGCAAGGCGCTCGCCGAGTTCTCGCACGAGCGCCTGCTGACCCCCGAGCACCTCGGCGACGGCGCGTACCGCGTGCTGAGCGACGACGGCGCGACCGAGTACCGCTTCAGCGCGGAGCGGTTCGCCCTCGACCACTGGCAGGTGGCCGCGGGCTCCGTGACCCGCCACCGGGACGGGCATGAACTTCCGCTGGACGCCCTGGAGTTCGTCACCGAGCTGCGCGGCGCTCTGGCGCTGTCCGACGCGGTGCTCCCGGTGTATCTGGAGGAGATCTCCGCGACCCTCGCGGGCACCGCCTTCAAGCTCGCCAAGAAACCCGCCACGGCAGCCGAGTTGGCGTCCGCCGCCTTCCAGGACATCGAGACCGGCATGACGGAGGGGCACCCCTGCTTCGTCGCCAACAACGGCCGGCTCGGCTTCGGCGTGCACGAGTACCGGGCCTTCGCGCCGGAGGCCGCGTCCGAGGTGCGGCTGGTGTGGCTGGCCGCGCACCGCGACCACGCCACCTTCACCGCGGGCGCGGGCCTCGACCACGACACGCTGATGCGCGCCGAGTTGGACGACGCGCAGCGCGACCGCTTCTCCGCGGTGCTGCGCGGACAGGGCCTCGAACCCGGCGACTACCTGCTGCTGCCCGTACACCCCTGGCAGTGGTGGAACAAGCTGTCCGTGACCTTCGCCGCCGAGGTGGCCGCGCGGCGCCTCGTCCTGCTCGGCGAGGGCGACGACCGGTATCTGGCCCAGCAGTCCATCCGTACGTTCTTCAACACCAGCCGCCCGGACCGGCACTACGTGAAGACGGCGCTCTCCGTGCTCAACATGGGCTTCATGCGCGGCCTCTCCGCCGCGTACATGGAGGCCACGCCCGCCATCAACGACTGGCTCGCCGGCCTGGTCGAGCAGGACGGCGTGCTGCGTGCGGCCCGCTTCTCGATCATCAGGGAGCGCGCGGCCGTCGGCTACCGCCACCGGGCGTTCGAGGCGGCGACCGCCAAGGGCTCCCCGTACCGCAAGATGCTCGCGGCACTGTGGCGGGAGAGCCCGGTGCCCTCGCTGACCGGCGGCGAGCGGCTCGCCACCATGGCGTCGCTGCTGCACACCGACCGGGAGGGGAAGTCGCTGGCCGCCGCGCTGGCCGCCGAGTCGGGGCTCGCCCCCGCCGAGTGGCTGCGCCGCTACCTGGACGCGTACCTCGTGCCGGTGCTGCACTGCTTCTACCGGTACGGCCTGGTGTTCATGCCGCACGGCGAGAACGTCATCCTCGTCATCGAGGACGGTGTGGTGAAGCGGACGGTGTTCAAGGACATCGCCGAGGAGATCGCGGTGATGGAGCCGGACACCCCGCTGCCGCCGGAGGTCGAGCGCATCCGGGCCGACGTGCCCGAGGAGATGCGGCTGCTGTCGGTCTTCACCGACGTGCTCGACTGCTTCCTGCGGTTCCTCTCCCCCGCCCTCGTCACCGAAGGCGTGCTGGAGGAGGGCGAGTTCTGGAGCACGGTCGCCGACTGCGTCCGGGTGTACCAGAGTGCGGCGCCCGAGCTGGCCGAGCGGTTCAAGCGGTACGACATGTTCGCGGGCGAGTTCGCGCTGTCCTGCCTGAACCGGCTCCAGCTCCGCGACAACGAGCAGATGGTGGACCTCCAGGACCCGTCAGGGGCGCTCCAGCTCGTGGGCACGCTCCGCAACCCGCTGGCGGCCGGCTGACGCCGCCGCCCCCGACCCCGCCCCTGCCGTCGCGTCCTTCGGCGGGGGCGGCCCCCTTCCCGCGCCCCCCTGCGGCCGCTCCCGCCCGCCCCGGCAGGGAACCCGCCCCGGCCGGCAAACCGGCCCCATACACCCCCGAATGCGCGGTTCCCTGCCCGATTCCGGGCAGAAATGTTGCTCAGCTCCCCGATTATCGGCAATATCAACGCGTGCTCGATCGCCGCGCGTCGTACGACGACCTCATCGACCACCTGGTCGGCTCGACCGCGCTGCGGCGCGGTGAGGCCGCCCGGGTGGTGCTCGACGTGCTGGCGTACTTCGACGAGACGACGGAGGAGTTCGTACGCCGCCGTCACCGGGAGCTCCAGGCGGGCGGCGCGGTGAACTCGGTGATCTTCGAGCGGATCGCGGCCGAGCTGCCGCACCGCGCGGTGGCGCCGCCGCGGCTCTCGCTGCGACAGCTGCGCCGCATCGTCTACGGCTGACACGCGGGCGCGGCGGGCGGCGCCGCGCGGACGGTACGGGCACACCCGATACCAGGAGGGGCAGAGCCTGACATGTGCGGAATCGTGGGTTACATCGGCAAGCGGGACGTCGCTCCGCTGCTGCTCGAAGGGCTGCAGCGGCTGGAGTACCGGGGGTACGACTCCGCCGGGGTCGTGATCACCGGCAAGCCGGCCGCGGGGCGGCCCGCGGCGCTGCGGGCGGTGAAGGCCAAGGGCCGGGTGCGCGACCTGGAGGCCAGGATCCCCAAGCGCTTCGCGGGCACCACCGGCATCGCGCACACCCGCTGGGCCACGCACGGCTCCCCCAGCGACGAGAACGCGCACCCGCACCTCGACGCCGAGGGCCGGGTCGCCGTCGTCCACAACGGAATCATCGACAACGCCGCCGAGCTGCGGGTCAAACTGGAGGCGGACGGCGTCGTCTTCCAGTCGGAGACGGACACGGAGGTCCTCACCCACCTGGTGGCGCGCTCGCAGGCGCCCACCCTGGAGGAGAAGGTCCGCCAGGCCCTCCAGCTCATCGAGGGCACGTACGGGATCGCCGTCCTGCACGCCGACTTCCCCGACCGGATCGTGGTCGCGCGCAACGGCTCCCCCGTGGTGCTCGGCATCGGCGAGAAGGAGATGTTCGTCGCCTCCGACGTGGCCGCCCTCGTCTCGCACACCCGGCAGGTCGTCACGCTGGACGACGGCGAGATGGCCACGCTCAAGGCCGACGACTTCCGCACCTACACGACCGAGGGCTCGCTGACCTCGGCGACCCCCACCCACGTGGAGTGGGAGGCCGAGTCGTACGACATGGGCGGCCACGACACCTACATGCACAAGGAGATCTCCGAGCAGGCGGAGGCCGTGGACCGGGTCCTGCGCGGCCGGATCGACGACCGGTTCTCCACGGTGCACCTCGGCGGCCTCAACCTGGACGCGCGCGAGGCGCGCGGCGTACGGCGGATCAAGATCCTCGGCTGCGGGACCTCGTACCACGCGGGCATGATCGGCGCGCAGATGATCGAGGAGATCGCCCGCATCCCTGCGGACGCGGAGCCCGCCTCCGAGTTCCGCTACCGCAACCCGGTGGTCGACCCTGACACGCTGTACGTGGCCGTGTCGCAGTCCGGCGAGACGTACGACGTGCTGGCGGCCGTGCAGGAACTCAAGCGCAAGGGCGCGCGGGTGCTCGGCGTGGTCAACGTGGTCGGCTCGGCGATCGCCCGCGAGACGGACGGCGGCGTGTACGTGCACGCGGGACCCGAGGTGTGCGTGGTGTCCACGAAGTGCTTCACCAACACCGTGGTCGCCTTCGCGCTGCTCGCGCTGCACCTCGGCCGGATCAGGGACCTCTCGGTCGCCGACGGGCGGCGGATCATCGAGGGCCTGCGGCGGCTGCCGGGGCAGATCGAGGAGATCCTGGCAGCCGAGGGCGACATCGAGGAACTCGCGTCGTCATACGCGAACGCGAAGTCGATGATGTTCATCGGCCGGGTGCGCGGCTACCCGGTGGCGCGCGAGGCGTCCCTGAAGCTCAAGGAGGTCTCGTACATCCACGCCGAGGCCTACCCGGCGTCGGAGCTCAAGCACGGCCCGCTGGCGCTGATCGAGCCCGCGATGCCGACGGTCGCGATCGTGCCCGACGACGACCTGCTGGAGAAGAACCGCGCGGCCCTGGAGGAGATCAAGGCCCGCGACGGGCGCATCCTCGCCGTGGCCCACCGCGACCAGCCCAAGGCCGACCACACGATCGTCGTGCCGAAGAACGAGACCGAGCTCGACCCGATCCTGCTGGGCATCCCGCTCCAGCTGCTCGCCTACCACACGGCGCTCGCGCTGGGCCGCGACATCGACAAGCCGCGCAACCTGGCGAAGTCCGTCACCGTCGAATAGTCCAACGCCCGAACGACGGCCGGGCCTGGCAGCTGGGGGGTTGGGGGCGCGGCGCCCGGTGAGTGCCACCCGTTGGCACCGGGCGCCGCGCCCCTCGGAAGGGGCCGGTGCCTGCCCTGGACACCGGCCCGTGGCCCTTCACGGCTCCTCGCGGCCCGTCCGGCGCACCGGGGTCGGCGCCGCGCTTCCCCACCGACCGGCCCGCGACCGTTGTGTACCCTTCACCGGGGCACGGCGCACCCCTACGCGTGAGTAGATTCACTTTCACCGCGAGAGTGTTGACGGCGCGTCATACCCATGGGGCAGGTGGGGCGGGCGGGATGCTGCACGGGGCGGCGCCGACCACCACGACAGGCGTCAGCGGCTCACGGGATGACGACCACGCCGGCGGATCACGGGATGACGACCACCGGACGGCGCGCGCGGCGCGCGAGCCGGCCCGCGACGGAGCCGAAGATGCGCCCGACGATCCCGTGCGTCGACCCCACGACGATGGCGTCGGCCGAGTACTCCTGGCCGACCTCCTCCAGCTCGTGGCAGATGTCCCCGCCGCGCTCCACCAGGATCCAGGGCACCTCGGAGAGGTGGTCGGCGCAGGCGAGTTCGAGTCCGAGCACCTCGGTGCGGTGGTCGGGCACGTCGACGAAGACGGGGGGCTCGCAGCCCGCCCACACGGTCGTCGGGAGTCTGTTGGCCACGTGGACGATGATCAGGCCGGAACTGATCCGGCTGGCCATTCCGATGGCGTACGCGAGCGCTCGCTCGCTCGAAGTGGAGCCGTCGAACCCGACCACCACTCCGTGGCGGAAGGCCGGATCGCAGGACGTGCTCGGCTGTTCCTCCGCCAGCAGTTCCGCCAAGGGGTCGGCTACCTGCTTGCGGTCAGCGGGTTCAGGGATTTCGTGACCGGCCATGGATGTCTCGGCGAAGGAGGTCCTCTTGGGAAGGAACGACGATGGCGACGACGGGCGGGCAACGGGCGAAGCTCTGTCCGGGAATCATCTTTCCCAGGCCCTTACCCCAAGGGTACGGCGACACTCCTCTCATGCCCAGGCTTTGGCGTCCCACACGCGGCGCTCGCGCGCGGCGTTCCAGGGAGCATGCACGAGCGGACGGCGCAGCGCAATGCTCGATGGCGAGTACATCCGGCCACGGGACGCCCTCGGCCGCCTGCGCGGGGCCGTGCGGGCGCGTGCGGGGAGGCGACCGTGCGCGCAGGGCCCCGGCGTGGTGGCTGTACGCGGTCACGGTGGGTGACGCGCCCGTGGGCGGTGACCGTAGGCAGTCACGGCCGGTGACGTGCACGGGGCGGCGACGCGGGCCGGGGGGAAGGCGGGCTGCGGGCTCCCGTCGCGGGCGCCGGCGTGGCGCGCGGGTCCCCCAGGGCGCGCACGCCGCCGGGCGGTGCCGAGCCGTACCGCGCGGGACCGGGGGCGCCACGGGTGGTCCTTACCGCTCCAGGAGCCACCGCCCGACGCCCCGGGCGGGGGCGCGCTCCAAGATCCGCGCCGCGGCCGGATGCGGGCGGCTTCCCGGCCCGTCCGTCCACCCGACCGCCCGGCCGACCAACCGGCTGAACGAATCCGGCCCCGCGGGCCGCCGGGCGACGCGCCCCGGCGAGCATGGCGCGCCCCGGCGCACGGGGGCGCATACGGGGTCACGCAGCGGCTCATCAATGCACGGGGGCTCATAAACGTTTCCCGTGCGCGCTTCTGGAGATTGAGCACTTCACACAGCCCCATCCATCTCTTTTCGGCCAACTTCTCGCTCCTACCGAACCCTTGGCGAAATCGTTCGCCAACCCCCTCGCGACCAGGCACGAGACTCTTTCCGTTCGCCAATCCCGCCCATCGGGACGGGCCATGGGCGGGAGGCGTACTTCCCTGCACGGCCCGCGAGTGGAACGCTTCGTGATCGAATGCTTCACGCCAAGTTGCCTTGTCGACATAACGGCGGGTACGGAACTGGTCACGGCGGCACCACGGGACCCAGTAGATTCGATCTTGGGCATCGAAGGCCGGGGACCCGTGCAAAACCGAGGGGAATCGTGCAGGAGCGAGCAGGCCGACAAGAACGGCAAGAACGGGGAGACGCGAACACCGAGGGGGGCTTAGCGCCATGAGCCAGGACTCCACCGCCACACAGGAGTCAGTACGGAAGCTTTCCGGGCGTCGCCGCCGGGAGGTCGTCGCAGTGCTGCTGTTCAGCGGCGGTCCCATCTTCGAGAGCTCCATTCCGCTCTCGGTGTTCGGCATCGACCGGCAGGATGCCGGGGTGCCCCGCTACCGCCTGCTGGTCTGCGCCGGGGAGGACGGCCCCCTGCGGACCACGGGCGGCCTCGAACTGACCGCGCCGTACGGCCTCGACGCCATCGGCAGGGCGGGCACGGTCGTCGTGCCCGCCTGGCGCTCGATCACCGCGCCGCCGCCGCTGGAGGCGCTGGAGGCGCTGCGCAGGGCGCACGAGGAGGGCGCGCGGATCGTCGGCCTGTGCACGGGGGCGTTCGTACTGGCCGCCGCGGGTCTGCTGGACGGCCGCCCGGCCACCACGCACTGGATGTACGCGCCGACGCTGGCGAAGCGGTACCCGTCGGTCCACGTGGACCCGCGGGAGCTGTTCGTCGACGACGGCGATGTCCTCACATCCGCGGGCACCGCGGCCGGAATCGACCTGTGTCTCCATATAGTCCGCACGGACCACGGTTCCGAGGCCGCGGGGGCGCTCGCGCGCAGGCTCGTCGTACCGCCGCGCAGGAGCGGGGGCCAGGAGCGCTACCTGGACAGGTCTTTACCTGAGGAGATCGGCTCCGACCCGCTCGCCGAGGTCGTCGCCTGGGCGCTTGAGCACCTGCACGAGCAGTTCGACGTGGAGACGCTCGCCGCGCGCGCGTACATGAGCCGCAGGACCTTCGACCGGCGGTTCAGGTCGCTCACCGGCAGCGCGCCGCTCCAGTGGCTGATCACCCAGCGGGTGCTCCAGGCGCAGCGGCTGCTGGAGACGTCCGACTACTCCGTGGACGAGGTCGCCAACCGCTGCGGCTTCCGGTCCCCGGTGGCGCTGCGCGGCCACTTCAGGCGGCAGCTCGGCTCGTCGCCCGCGGCGTACCGCTCCGCGTACCGGGCGCGGCGGCCACAGGGCGACGCGCCGGAGCCGCGGGCCGCGACGGCCGCGGGCCCCGGGGCCGGCCCGATGGATCCCGGCGTGCCGCAGCAGACCCGGCGCCCCGGCGCCGGGCAGAACGGGTCCGGCACGCCGGCCGGGGGGCCCGGGGCCGGGCCGGAGGCGGACAGAGCGGGCCAGGACGTCTTCGCCGGGGGCTCGGGACGGCCGGGCCTGCCCGGACAGCGGAGCGCGCCGTAGGGTAAGGCGCATGAACGATCGAATGGTGTGGATCGACTGCGAGATGACCGGGCTCTCGCTGGCGAACGACGCACTCGTCGAGGTGGCCGCGCTGGTCACCGACTCGGAGCTGAACGTGCTCGGCGAAGGGGTGGACGTCGTGATCCGCCCGCCGGACGCGGCCCTGGAGACGATGCCCGAGGTGGTGCGCACCATGCACACCGCCTCGGGCCTCCTCGACGAGCTCGCGGCGGGCACGACCCTCGCGGACGCCGAGGCCCGGGTCCTCGCGTACATCCGCGAACACGTCAAGGACCCCGGCAAGGCACCCCTGTGCGGCAACTCGGTCGCCACGGACCGCGGCTTCCTCGCCCGGGACATGCCCGACCTCGAGGGTTACCTGCACTACCGGATCGTCGATGTCTCCTCGGTCAAGGAACTGGCCCGCCGCTGGTACCCGAGGGCCTACTTCAACAGTCCGGAGAAGAACGGCAACCACCGCGCGCTCGCCGACATCCGCGAGTCCATCGCGGAGCTGCGCTTTTACCGCGAGACCGTTTTCGTCCCGGCCCCCGGCCCGGACTCCGACACGGCGAAGCGGATCGCCGCGAAGCACGTCGTACACCCCGCCTGACCACCCCGCGGCACCCCCGCACAACGGCGGCGCGAGCACCCCCGCGGACCCTGTACACTTTTTCTCGGCCGGTCGGGAACGACCGGTCGTGGTGGGTGTAGCTCAGATGGTAGAGCACCTGGTTGTGGTCCAGGATGTCGCGGGTTCGAGTCCCGTCACTCACCCTTCGTGATCAAGGGCCGACCTGCATGAACAGGTCGGCCCTTCTTCATGCCCGAAGCCCTGGGAACATCGCGGTGCCAGGGGACGTCACAGCCGCCGTAATCCCTCTCCCCCGCGCGCTCGTCCACCGCCACGACAGCACCCCGCCCGACGACTCCGGCGCCATGCCCCAGACCCGCCCCGGGCTCGACCCGACCCGCGGGCAGTACCCGTGAACACGCGCCCCCCAGCACCGGCGCACGGCCGGGCAGAGGGCGCTTCGTCGCGCTCACGCAGTACCGTGGAGGCTCTTTGCAGCCCAAGCGGGTCAATAGCCTCTCGTCCATGACTGACTTCGTGCAGGTGTCAACGGCAACCGAGACCCGGGAGCAAGCCGTCGAGCTGGCGCGATCCGTCGTCCAGAACAGGCTCGCGGCCGGCGCTCAGATCCTCGGTCCCGTCACGTCCGTGTTCTGGCACCTCGGGGAATTCGGCACCGGCGAGGAGTGGCAACTCCTCTTGAAGACCCGTGCCGACCGTTACCCCGTACGGGAGGCGCAGTTGGCGGTTCGTATCCGGTCATGGTTACCCCGTCGTGCCTGCTCACCCCTCGGGGTGAACCGCGGCCGTCCGCCGGATCGCCTGCGGCCGACGAGCGGCCCGCCACCGAGGACTTCACGCCGCCTGGACCGCCAGGCGAGACAACCCGCCACCGAGAGCAGGACAACACCATGTGGCACACCCTCAGCGCGGACGACTGCGATCACGAACGGGCCGGCTGGTCCGGCAAGATGCGCTGCCGCACGTGCGGCCAGACGCAGGGGTGACCCGCCACCATCGGAGGGGCGCCGGGTGCCGGCGCCCCTCCCCGCACGAGGAGACAACGTGATCGAGCAGCACCTGCCGTGGGCCGGCCTGCCCGCCCCGCTCCGGGCCGCGGTCCAGCGGCACACAGGCGTCGTGACGTCCGCCGAGTCCGTCGAGCAGGGACTGAACTGCTCCGCCGCCGTGCGGCTCACCGCGGCCGCCGGAGCGTTCTTCGTCAAGGCCGTGCGGGGCGAGGACACCGAGGGCCTGGCCGGCCTCGCGCAGGAGCAGCGCGTCGCGCCGCTCGTCGGCGCCGTCAGCCCCGCCCTGCACCTGGCCGTACGCGAGACGGGCTGGCACGCGCTCGTCTTCGACCTGGCGCCGGGCCGGACCGCGGACCTTGCCGCTGGGTCGCCGGACGTCGAAGCCGTCGCCGCACTGATGCAGCGCCTCGCCGGCCTCCCGCCCGCGCCCGCCGGGCTGCTGCAGTTCGCCGACCGGTACGCCGCGCACCTGCTGCCCGGCGACGCCGAGCTGCTGCACGGCGAGCACCTGCTGCACACGGACACGAACCCGCACAACCTCCTCGTCGACGGCGGCGATGCTCGCCTCGTCGACTGGGCCATGCCCGCCGTCGGGCCCGCCTGGATCGACCCCGCCCTCACCGCGGTCCGCCTCATGGAGAGCGACCAGACGCCCGCGGCGGCGCTGGCGTGGCTCGACCAGATCCCATCGTGGCGGCACGCGCCGGCGGCCGCGGTCGCGGCGTTCGTCGGGGTGGTCTGCCGGGACTGGGCCGCGCGGATCGGCGAACGGGAGGCCGAGCCGAGCAACGCCAGGTTCCGGGCGCTGCTCACGCACTCCCTCACTCCGATCCGCCGCTGACCCCGCGCTCCCCGCCACCACGGCGGCCAGGGCTCACACATCCTGTACGAGGTCCACGAGTCCACGAGCGTCACCCCGAGGACGTCCGCGATCAGCAGCAGGTCCATGAACCGCGGGTCCCGGCTGCCGCCCTCGTGCCGCGGGATGCCGCGCCGGTCGGATCCCGCGGCGGCCGGGAGCCGTTCCTGGGGCAGCCCACGCTCGGCCCGGAGCGCGGCGGCGCCATGACGGTCGCCGTCGAAGTCCTCCTGCTGGCGGAACGTCTCGCCGGCCGAGTCAGACTGCCGACCAGCCGTCGTCGACCGGGAGAACCGCGCCGTTGACGAAGGAGGCCGCGTCGGAGGCGAGCCACACAAGGGCGGCTGCCTGCTCCTCGGCGGAGCCGAGACGGCCGGTGTTCGCACCGATGAGGCCCGTGATCACGGCGGGGCCGTGGGCGTCGGGGCGGCTGTCGACGCCCATGCCGGTCGCGGTGGGACCGGGCGCGATCATGTTGGTCCTGATGCCCTGCTTGCGGTACATCACGGCCAGGTGCTTGACGAGTCCGGTGATCCCGTGTTTGGCGGCGGTGTACGCCGCTCCGGCGGCTCCGCCGCGCAGGCCCGCCTCTGAGCCGGTGAAGACCAGGCATCCGCTGCCGGCGGTCAGCATGTGCGGGAGTACGGCGCGGGCGAGGAGGAAGGGGGCCGTGAGATCGATCCGCAACACCCGTTCCCACTCGGCGCTTTCGGTCTCGTGCGCCGCCGACATGCGGTCCATGATTCCCGCGTTGTTGACCAGGACGTCGACCCCGCCGAACTCCGTGACCGCACGGGCCACCACGGCGTCCACCACCTGCTGCTCCCCCAGGTCCCCCACGACCGCCAGCGCGACGCCCCCAATGTCCGTGGCCTTCCGCACGGTCTCCTCGGCGCCGTCCGCGTCGAGGTCGGCCACCAGGACGCGGTCTCCCTGGGCGGCGAAGGCCAGAGCGGCGGCCCGGCCGATGCCGGACGCGGCCCCGGTGACGATCACACTGCGGGGGGTGCGCAAAGCGGTGTCCTGCTCGGGTACGGCTGTGGTCATGGGGGCCTCGGGGAAGGTGTGGGGACGGAGGGGAGGAGAGTGCGGGGAGGATCACCGGACTCCTGGGGGAGAACCCGTCGTCAGATCGGCACTTCGGGCTGCTGCCTCTTCGGCCGACGACCCGTTCACCAGGGTCTTGCGATCCTGCAGGCAGCAGGCAGCGGGCAGGGCCCGCGTCGCCTCTCCGTCGAGGGCTACGGGCCGGGCCGGCCCGGCCGGCCGCCTCAGGGGCGGGGAGCGGTCCTGGCCTGGAGGACCTCGCCGATCGACTCGTCGCGCCAGCGCCTGAGGAGTCGGTGGAAGGCGACGGCTCCATGGGGGTAGGCGGTCGGGCCGTTGGGCCGGCCGCGTCCCTCGCGGTTGTAGTAGCCGGGGGTGCACTCGGCGTGGAACCACTCGTGGTCGGGGGCGTCCTTGGCCAGGACGGCGATCCAGGCGTCCTCGGCCTCGTGGGACGGCTCGATGAGGGCGTCCCTGGCCTCGGCTGCCGCGATGAGGGCGGCGGCATGGGCGGCCTGCTCGTCCAGGATGTGGGTGAAGTTGACGCTGCTGGCGTTCTGCAGAGAGCCCATCTGGATCAGGTTGGGGAAGCCGTTGCTGGTGAAGCCGTGGAGTGTGCGCGGGCCCTGCCGCGCCCACCTGTCCAACAGCTGGACGCCGCCCCGCCCGTGGACCGGGAGCTTGCCCGAGAGAACGCCGGACGCCCCGACGTTGAACCCCGTGGCGAAGATCAGGCAGTCGAGTTCGTACGTGGTGCCGCCGACCGTGACACCGTGTCCGGTGACGCGCTCGATGCCATGGGTGTCCGCGGTGTCGACCAGGGTGACGTTGTCGCGGTTGAAGGCCGGGTAGTACAGGTCGGAGAAGGTGGGGCGTTTGCAGGCGTAGCGGTACCAGGGCTTGAGCTTCTCCGCCGTCTCCGGGTCCGTGACGGTCTTCTCGACGCGGGCGCGGAGTTCGTTCATCTTCGCGGCGTCGGCCATCTCGTAGGCGGCTTCGAAGGTCTTCAGGTCGCCCCCGCGCCGGAAGCTCGGCAGGAGTTTCTCCAGCAGGCCCGCCGACGCGGTCCACTGGTCCGCCACGAGGTCCTCTTCCGCGTCCTCGCCGGAGACGATGCGGAGGTAGTTCTCGCGCCGCTCGCGGGCCCAGCCCTCGCGGTCGGCGCCGACGTCCTCG
Organism: Streptomyces tremellae; assembly: GCF_039540215.1. Classification (NCBI taxonomy): domain Bacteria; kingdom Bacillati; phylum Actinomycetota; class Actinomycetes; order Kitasatosporales; family Streptomycetaceae; genus Streptomyces; species Streptomyces tremellae. The sequence continues at coordinate 34,730 of NZ_BAABEP010000009.1, read as the reverse complement.
GCGGTGGTGCGGCGGTTGTCCCGTCGGTCCACGGTGGAGGGGGTGCGCTGGAAGACGTAGAGGTGCGCGGCGTCCTCGGCCAGCATGGGGATGACCTGGATGCCGGTGGCACCGGTACCGACGACGCCCACCCGCTTGTCCGCGAGGCCGGCCATGCCGCCCTCCGGGGTACCGCCGGTGTAGGCGTAGTCCCACCGGGAGGTGTGGAACGTATGGCCCGTGAAGTCCTCGATGCCGGGGATGCCGGGGAGTTTCGGGTCGGTGAGGGTGCCGGTGGCGTTGACGACGTACGTGGCCCGGAAGAGGTCACCGCGGTCCGTGGCCACGGACCATGTCTCGGACGTCTCGTCCCAGGTGAGGGCGGTGACGCCGGTGGAGAACAGCGCGTGGGCATAGAGGCCGGACATGTCGGCGATCCGCACCGCGTGACGGCGGATCTCGTCACCGGGGGCGTACTTCCACTCCGGTATGTAGCCGGTCTCGTCGAGCATCGGCAGGTACACGTGGGACTCGATGTCGCAGTGCACGCCCGGGTACCGGTTCCAGTACCAGGTGCCTCCGAAGTCGCCGCCCTTCTCCACGATCCTGACCCGCTCCACGCCCTGTTGCCGCGCGTGCGCCCCGGCGAGGATCCCGCCGAATCCGCCGCCGATCACCGCGACGTCGACGGTGTCGCGCAGAGGAGTGCGCTCGTTCGGCGCCTCCGTGTAGGGGTCGGCGGCGTAGTACCCGAACTCGCCGTCCGCGTCGCGGTATTGAGCGGCTCCGTCGGGACGGACGCGCCGCTCACGCTCAACGCGGTAGCGCCGCCTCAGCTCGGCGAGCTCGTGAGGGGCAGGCACGTGAGGAGTGGTCATGCAAGGCCTCGATCCTGGACGGCGGGGCCGCCACGGGCGGGCGGCCGTCCGCTACGGTAGCAAGAACCGGACAGCGGTGTCCGGTTGTGGTCGGCCGGTACGGCAGCATCCGGACTTTCGATCCGCCGGTGCGCCGCGTACCCGGCCGGCGGAACCCGCACGGCCGACAGGAAGAGTGATCCCCATGCAGCGACTCCCGGCACGGGCCTTTGCCGTGCTCGCCACGATCGGCACGCTGGCGCTCGCCGGATGCGGCGCGGAGAGTGGCGGCACCGGGGAAGAAGCGGCGTCCGCCCCGGCGGTCAGGACCGTGCGAGCGCAGGAGGTCATGCAAGTGACCCGGGCACACGGCGAGTCCGGGACGACGTTGCTGGAGGGGCCCGCCTTCGGCCGGGACGGGGGCCTGTTCGTCGTCGATGTCACCGCGCCCGGGGGCGAACCGAAAGTCATACGCGTGAACGTCAGGGAGAAGACCTCCCGGGCGGTGTACACCGACGACCGGGGGGCCTACACCTCGGCGCAGTTCAGCCCGTACGACGGCCGGCTCTACCTCAGCGACTTCGCGCACGGCGAGGTCGTGAGCCTGGCACCTGACGGCGGCGACAGGCGGACCTTCTTCTCGGGCGACGTCGACGGAGCGCGGATGAACCCCGACGACATCGCCTTCGACCGCAAGGGCAATCTGTACGTCAGCGACTCACGCGGGCTGTCGGAGGGCGAGGCGCGGGGCCGTGTGGTGCGGATCGACCGCGAGGGCACGGAGGCCGGCGTTCTGGCCAAGGGCCTCGCCTCGCCGAACGGGATCGCGTTCGACGCGCACGACCGAGGGCTGTGGTTCAGCGAACTCACCGAGAACCGGATCTCCTACCTGCGCCTCGACAGCGAGGGCGGGGCGGCCTCCCGGCACACCGCGATCCGCGTGGACGGAGGGATCGCGCAGACCGACTCGATCGCCGTGGACGCCGACGGCAACCTCTACCAGGGGCTGTACGGCCGGGCGGCCATGGCCGTGTACGACCGGCACGGTGAGCGTCTGGCCACGGTCGAACTCCCCCCACAGGCCAAGGGCCTTGATTCGGCGACGAATGTGGCCATCACGCCCGGCGGGACCAGGGCGTACATGACCGTCAGCGGCCCCGCCGGGGGGTACCTCTACGCTTTCGACGCCCTCGCGGAAGGCACCCGGCAGTCGAACGGAGGCTGACCGCGCGCCTCGGCTCAACCGTCGAAGGGCCGGACGGGCCCCACCTCGACGCCGAGCAGCCGCCAGGCGGCCAGCGCCCGGCGTTCCCGCTCCTGATGAGTGGGCCCTGTGGCAGTCGCGGAGACCATGGCGACCGCCAGCTCCAGGTCCCCGGCGCTCAGCCGGTGGTCCCGCGTGAGGTGCGCCCGAAGACTGCGCTGGACCCGCTCGGACAGGGCCAGGGCATGGGCGCGGACATCGGAACGACTGCCCGCCTGGTCCGTGTGCAGAAGGCCGATGAAGGCGGCCGACTCCGCAAGGTGCCACGTCAGCACACCGAGGACGCCGGCGAGGGTCGCGCCCTCGGCCTCGGCCGCCTGCTCGATCTGCCGGACGTTCTCCTCAAGGACCGCGGCCACCGCGGCGGTCCTGTCGGGGAAGTGCCGATAGAGGACGCCCTGCCCGACCCCGGCCCGACGCGCTATCGCGGACAGCGGGGCCTCCAGCCCCTGCGCCGCGAAGATCTCCCGGGCGGCGGCGACCACAGCGGCTCGGTTGCGGGCGGCGGCCTTCGGCCCGCCGTTCGCGGCCCGTCGCCCGCCCTGCTCGGTACGCTCCGTCACCCCGGAAGCGTACCGGCCGGGCACATGTGGGCTCCCCCCGTGCGCGTCCGGCGCGGGGCGCGCGGTGTCCGGGGCCGTGCGGCCCGGCACCGCGCTCGACCGACGCCGTCGCCTCGGGACGGTGCTGCCGGGCCGGAGGGTCTCCTCTCCGGGTGGACCGACCGGGTCGTCGTCCGGGCGGGGCTGCATGGACATCGGGAGCCGGGGGGAGCTGAGGGGGCATGGGAGACGTGGGAGAAGGCGGAGACGGGCCGGACCTGGCGCACCGGCGGCCCGGACAGGTGGGGGACGGGACCGTGCGGGCGCTCGGCGCGCTCTCGCGGGCGCTGGAGACGGCGGAGCGGGCACGGGGGCACCTGTACGCGTTCCACCAGCTGACGGGCGGCGCGGACCTCGCGCTCGACGAGGCGGTGGAGCTGCTGCGCGAGGCGGGGCACGCGGAGTGGGCGGAGCGCGTGCAGCGGGAGATCGTGGGGCGCAACGTCATCCCGGGGCACTGGACGTTCCAGATCGTGGAGGCGTACAACCGCACGTACTACGAGCCGTTCAGGGACCTCGAACGCGAGGCCGTCGCCGATCTCGCCGAGGGGCGGGACCACCTGTACGAGGCCGAGATGAAGGAGGCCCGGCGTACCCGGGGCCATCCGCAGCACACCGCGCGGCCGGACAGCGGTACGGGGCAGGGCTGAGCGGGTCCGGGCCGGCGGGGCGGCCGTGGTTCGAGTTGGCACTCGGCGCCGGGGCGTGGAGGGTGGAGGACGTGGACACGCACTCCCTTCGGCGGATGCCGCCGCCGGCCGACGCGCCGGCCGAGCCGTGTGCCGCCACCGTCCGGGCGCTGGAGGAAGAGGTCGCGCAGCTCCAGCAGGCCGTGCGCTCGCACGCCCGGGTGGACCAGGCCATCGGCGTCCTCGTCGCAGCGGGCCGGATCAGCCCCGAGGAGGGCTGGGACGTGCTGCGCGAGGTCTCGATGCACACCAACATCAAGCTCCGGGTCCTCGCTGACCTGGTGGTCGAGGGCGCGCGTACGGGGCGCTGCGACGAGCGGGTCGCGGGAGCGCTCCGTGCGAGGCTGCGCGGACGCGCCGCGCCCCGGACCGGGAACTCGGGCCGGCCCTGAGGCGCCGGCCGGCCCTGAGGCGCGGGGCCGGCGCGAGGCGCGGGCCCTGACCCGGCCGGAGCCACGGGCCTCAGCCGCCCCCGGCGCCCGGGTCCTCCTCGCCGCTGCCCGCGGCCACCAGGGACAGCAGCAGCCGGGTCTCGGTCAGCAGGCCGCCGCAGACCGCGGCGGCCTGTCCGGTCCTGCGCGGCAGGTCCTCCGCGAGCGAGTCGAGTACGGACCAGGCCTCGCGCGCCGTCTCGTCGCCGGGGGCCGCCTCCCCGGGTTCCCGTAGGGCGTCTGCCCTGGCCGCGCACAGGGTGGAGACGTGCCCGGCGAGGACCGCGTACCGCTCCAGGAAGTCGGGGGGCAGCCCGGCGAGGCCGCGCGGCTCGCCCGTCGCGTTGGCCAGGATGCGTACGGCGGCGGCGAGGTGGCCCACCGCCGCCCGCCAGCGCGTGTCCTCCTCCACGGGCGGCGGCGGGGGTCCGGGCCTGCGGCGCAACCGCCTCCCCGGATTGGCGCGGAGGCTCTCCGTGGTCCACTGCCGGGCCTCGTTCACCGCGCCGAGCAGCGCTTCGAGGCGCCGCACGCGGTCCCTCGCCTGGTCCACGTCGTAGTCGGACCCGTTCTCCGCGATGTCGTCGGCGATGAGGCTGAGCAGGTCGGCGCACTCGCGGGCGAGGCGCTCCATCCGGTCGCGCACGTTGCGCAGGTGGACCGGGGGCAGGACGAAGGCGTTGACGCCGATGCCGATCACCGCGCCGATCGCCGTCTCCGCGAGGCGGTAGCCGAGCGCGGGCAGCGAGTACGCGCCGTAGGTGATGACGAAGAGGGCCGTCGTCGCCCCGTAGATGCCCTGCCGTCCCAGGCGGCGGTAGGTGCCGGCGAGGACGAGGAAGGGGAGCGCGAGCGCCATCGCGCCCAGCGTGTTGCCGTCGGTGAGGGCCATGGCGGCGGAGGCGGCGACCGCGCCCACCGCGATGACGGCGAACTGCTGGAGCCCGGACCGTACGGAGCGGTACACCGTCGCGTCGACCAGCGCGATCGCCGTCCAGGGGGCCATCAGGGCGAGCGGCGCCCTGAAGGTCCAGCCGACCAGCGCCCAGGCGAGCACGGCGGCCCCCGCCGCCTTGAGCGACTGCACCGCGGAGTCCCGTTCCGGCCCGGGGTGCGCCACGGCGTAGCGGGCGGTCCTGCCGACCGCGGCCGCCTCCCACTTGATCCACTGACCGACCGCCACCGTTCCTCCGTTCCTCCGTTCCCCGTGGCACGCCCTTGCTCGCGGTGCCCCGCCGCTTCCCGCGGTGCCCCCGCCGTTTGCCACGGTGCCGCGGCGTCTGCCGCCGCTTCCAGTGGCGGCAGACGCGCGGGGCACGATCCGGGTGGCCGCGCTGCCGGGCGCGTAACGCACCGGGCCGCGTGGTGTACGTCACCGGTACGGGCGAGGCCGTGCACGGCACCGACCACCAAGATCCCGACGCGACGCCGAGGCGGTGGCGTCGACGACCTCCGCGCCGGCCGCGCCCGCCTGCTGCGGGCGCGCCGTACCCGCAGGGCCGAGGCGGGCACGGCACCCGCAGGGCCGAGGCCCGCACGCGGCGGTCACGGCGCCGCCCACACCGCGCGCCGGGACGGCCGCCCCGCGCGCGGCGAGGTGTGCGGCACCCGGCAGTGGGCACTCGGAGCACACTGATCACCCAGGGTCGAAGAAGCGCCACGGTCAGCGGCGTGCGGCCACTGGCCGAGGGTCGAAGATCCCTTCCGGAGGTACTTCCATGAACGCGTCTCCCGATCCCGCGCGCCGGGTCACGCTCGACCCGGGCGGTCCGCTGCTCCTGGAGGGACCGGTCGACGTCGCCGTCGGCGACGACACCGTCGCGCACTCCGACCGCCCGGTCGTCGCGGTGTGCACCTGCCGGCGCAGCCGCCGCTACCCGTGGTGCGACACCAGCCACCGCCACCGCTCCCGGCGGCAGGGCGGCGGGCAGCGGGAGGGCGGCGAGCGGGCCGCGGACGGGGGCGCGGCGTGACGGCCCCGTACGCGGCGGGAGCGTCGCGGCTGCCCGAGCCGAGAGGGCCGCTGTCGGCCGCGGTGGCCGGGCTGCTGGCGCAGGGCCGCGAGCTGCCGCGGGACAGCTGCGAGGAGGCCGCCGCCGCGGACCCGTACGGCGAGGACCTCCAGCTCGCCCTGTATGTGCTCTACGAGCTGCACTACCGGGGCTTCGAGGGCGTCGGCGACGAGTACGAGTGGGCGCCCGAGCCACTGCGGCTGAGGGCCGCCCTGGAGCGGGTGTTCCTCGACGCGCTGCGGGACGACGCGGCACAGCGGCTGCCTGCCTCGTCGGTGGACGAGGCGATGGCGGAGCTGCTGGTGGAGCCGGTCGGGGACGACGGCACCAGCGTCAGCCACCACTTGGCCCGCGAGGGCACACTCGGACAGCTGCGCGAGCACGCGGCGCTGCGGTCCGTCTACCACCTCAAGGAGGCCGATCCGCACCTGTGGGTGATCCCCCGCCTGCGGGGCCGGGCCAAGGCCGGGATGGTGGCGGTCGAGTACGACGAGTACGGCGCGGGGCACGCGGACGAGATGCACCAGTGCCTGTTCGCCGGCCTGATGGCCGATCTGGGGCTCGACACCGCGTACGGGCGCTACCTGGAGGCGTGCCCCGCCGAGATGCTCGCCGTGGCCAACCTGATGTCCCTGCTGGGACTGCACAGGTCGCTGCGGGGCGCACTGGTGGGCCACTACGCGACCATCGAGGTCACCTCCTCCCCCGGTTCGCGCCGCCTCGCGGAGGCGATGCGGCGGGCGGGCGCGGGCCCGGCGGCGGTGCGCTTCCACGACGAGCACGTGGAGGCCGACGCCGTGCACGAGCAGCTGATGCGGCACGAGGTGGTCGGCGGCCTGCTCGCCGAGGAACCCGACCTGGAGAAGGACGTGCTTTTCGGCATCGGCGCCACGCTGCTGCTTGAGGACCGCTTCTGCGCCCTGCTCCTCGGCGCGTGGCGCGCGGACCGGAGCGCGCTGCGGGTGCCGCTGTAGGAACAGGTCCCGTCGCGCTGTGGCCGTACGGCCGTGCGGTGTGCGGCGTACCGGTACGCGTCGTAAGTACGACGTCGCGCGGTGTGCGTCGTACCGGTACGGCCGTACGGTCCGCTCAGTGCGGTCCGCGGCTCCTGCCGGACAGGCCGCGCTGCGCGCCCGACAGTACGCGGCGGCCCAGCGACCGTGCGCGCAGGGCGGCCTGGGCCGCGTTGGCGCCCGGCGCGCCGTGCACGCCGCCGCCCGGGTGGGCCGGGGCCGAGGGGAGGTAGAGGCCGGGCACCGGGTCTCGGGGCGGCCCGTGCCCGGCACAGGCCGGAAGATCAGCTGCTGGTGGAGGTTGGTGGTGCCGCCGTTGAGGGCGCCGCCGTGCAGGTTCGGGTCCAGCTCCTGGAGCGTGCGCGGGGTGAGGACGCGGCGCGCCCCCGATGCGGCGGCGGAAGCCGGGCGCGTACCGCTCGGCCTGCTCCTCCACCCGGTCGGCCGTGGCCTCCGCCTCCCGCTCGTCCCAGGCGCCGGTCAGGCCCGCGCCCCCGGCGTCGCCGGTGACGCGGTGGGGGACGTGGGTGGACGCCCAGGCGGACTCCGTGCCGCGCGGGGAGCGCGCCGGGCCGGCCGTGGTCATCTGCCCCATGACGGCGAAGGGGCGGTCGGGGACCTGCTTCATCGCGATCCGGGCGGCGAAGCGGGTGAGTTCGTCCACGCCCTCGGCCAGGTGCACGGTGCCCGCGCCCGCCGCAGGGGGCGCGCTCCACGGCACCGGCGCGTGGAGCGCCCAGTCGACCGTGAAGGTCGCGAAGTCCCACTGGAAGCGCCGCAGGTCGGCGAGGATGCCAGGCGGCACATGGGCCCGGCCGGGCAGCCGGGTGTACGGGTCGGGCGCGCTGACGTCCGCGAGCACGGCCCTGCGGGCGGGCACGGCGTCGCCGTCCGCGGTGCGCACGCCCACCGCGCGGCCCCCGCGCACCACCACCTCCGCGACGGGCGCCGCGCGGTGCAGCACGCCGCCGCGCCGTACGAACCTGCGGACCGGCGCGTCGATCAGCGCGCTCGACCCGCCGGCGGGCACGGGGAAGCCGTGGGTCTGGCCCAGCATGGCCATGAGCCGGCCGAAACCGCCGCTGCCCGCGGCCTCAGGGGAGAGGTCGGCGTGCAGGGCGTTGCCCGCGAGCAGCAGCCGCCCGCCCTCCCCTTCGAACTCCTCCTCGCCGAAGCGGCGGGCGGGCAGCAGCATCCGCCGGGCGAAGCGCAGGCCGCCCGCGGCACGCAGCCGCGCGGCCGGCCGGCCCCCGGCCCGTACCGGCGGGAAGGGGGTGAAGAGGATGGCCGTGAGGTCGTGTTCGAGGCCGTCCCACAGGTCGCACAGCGCGAGCCACGCGTCGCCGTCGCCCGGCGCGAACGAGGCGAGCGCCTCGGCGGTGACGCGGCGGTCCCGGTCGAGCACGGCGCACCGGCCGTCGAGGAGCGGGTGCGCGAGTACGTGCGGGGCGTGGCGCCGGCCGAGCCCCTCGCGTTCGAGGCCGAGCGCGGCGATCAACGGCGAGGCGGGGGCCAGCGGGCAGAAGGCGCTGAAGACGTCGCTGACACCGTCGGGGTGGACGCCGCGGTCGCTGCGCACGGCGCCGCCCGGCTGGTCGCGGGCCTCGAAGATCTCCACGCTCCATCCGGCGTCCACCAGTAGGTTTCCCGCTGCGAGGCCGTTGGGGGCCCGCGCCGACGACAACGGCGTCCGTCATGTCAGCCTCCTTGCGCTCCGCGCTCTGCGCTGTACACCGCGCGCTGCGCGCCGTGCCCTGCGGTCGGGGTGTTTGCGCGGAGGGGTCAGACGACCGCCCGTGGCGTGCCGGCTCCGCCTCCGCGGCGCGGCCGAGCCTTTGCAGCATGTGGCGGTGCCTGAGCTGGAGGAACCGGTCCAACAGGCCGTTGTGGGCGCGTCCGCCGAGGCCGCGCAGCGGGTGCTCGTCGAGGATCACCAGGGTCCCAGCGCCCCACGGGCGGATGTCGAAGGCGATGCGCGCGGTGCCGAGCGGACCCGCGTGCGCTCCGAGTTCGAGGATGCCGGGCGGTTCGTGGCGGCGTACGACGGTGGTGCCCTGGAACTCCCTGGCGCCCAGTCGGACGCCGTAGTGGAGGGACGACCCGGCCTCCGGCCACTCCCCGTCCGCCGGGCTGGCCGACGAGGTGCCGACGACCCACTCGCCGAAGCGGTACGGGTCGCGCAGGACGACCCACAGCGCCTCGGGCCCGCGGTCGATGTAGTGGTGGCGCAGTGCCATGACGGCTCCCGGAATCGCGAGACTGGAGCGCCGGGTGCCCGTCCCGCCGTAGAGCACACCCGGTGCGCGGCGGAGCCGGGCCCGGGGCGGCAGCACGGGGTCCCGGGAGCGGAAGGAGGGGCGGCGGGCCCGCTCAGCCCGCCTGGTGCGCGGTGAGCACGTACCCCTCGGGCCCCCGGAAGGAGAACATCGCGCCGAAGGGGCTCTGTGCGACCGGGGTGAGGATCTCCACGCCGTTGGCGCTGAGCTGCTCGTGGAGGGCGCGCGCGTCGGGGGTGGAGAACCAGAGGGCGACGCCGAGCCCGGGGCGCCCCGCGTCCAGGTCGGTGCCGGGCAGCGGCTCGCGCACGGCCATCGGGCAGGGCTTGGTGTCGAAGACGACCGCGCCGGGCGGGGCGGCGGGGGCGCGGCGCAGGCCGAGGTTCCTCTCGCAGAACTCGGCGGCGGCCGCCACGTCGCGGACCTGGAGTGCGATGAAGTCGGGGCCGTCGACGGCGATGGGCATGGGATCCTCCGCGATTAGATGTCAGGACTTTGACATACCCACCGTAGGTCCGCCGCCGAAGGATGTCAAAATATGGACATGCGAGAGACCCCGGGAGTCACGCCGCCCCACCCCGCACCGGACGTGTTCGGTCACGTCGGGTACCAGCTCAAGCGCGCGCACGCCGCCCTCCGCGCGGCCATGGACCAGGCGCTGCGCGCCCACGGCCTGACCGTGCCGCAGTACTCCTGCCTCGAAGTGCTCGCCGCCCGCCCCGGAATGTCCAACGCCGACCTCGCGCGCGCCACCTTCGTCAGCCGCCAGTCCATGAACGTCGTGCTGCGCGGCCTCCAGGACGCGGGGCTGCTCACGCGCCCCGCCACCGTGGAGACGGGCCGCGCCCGCCCGGCCACCCTCACCGGAGAGGGGCGCCGCCGCCTGCGCGCCGCCCAGGAGGCCGTCTACGCGATCGAGGCGCGCCTCGTCCGCGCGGTCCACGAGGACCGCCTCCCCGCCCTGCTCGCGGATCTCGACCGGATGGCGCGGGCGCTCTCGGACTGAGCGGCCGAGCCCCGGGGCGCGCCGGCAAGCTGGCCCGGCAGACCCGCGCGCTGCCGGGGGCCGGGCACTGGTGGCAGGCGGACACCACGGACGACGCGGCGATGCGGCGGGCCGCGGCTGAGCGGGTGCGGGGGCGCTCCGACGGGCCCGCGACGGGAGGGCGAAGGCGCGCAGTACCCGGTGCGCAGCGAGAAGTCGGGGTGCTCCTCGGTGCACAACACAACACAACACATCGGACGCGCCGCGCAGGCGGAGGGGCCGGTGGGCGGCCCGCCCGCAGCCGCTACTTGTGGGCGTGGCCGCCGACGTAGAACAGCAGCCAGATGAATCCGGCGAAGAGGTGGGTCACGCCGATGTAGAGGAACAGGCGCAGCAGGACGCCGCGTTCCTTCCACCGCTCCAGGTCGAACTCCTGGCGGCGCTTCTCCTTGCGGGCCGTGCGGCCGGCTCTGGACATGGGGCTCCTCGCTGTCTGGTCGCGCTCCGACGCCGGTCCGCCGCACGGGGATTGGCCGGTCACAGGTCGTTGCCCGCGTAGGAGAGGTTGAAGCTCTTGTTGGTGAGGGGGAAGTCGGGGACGATCGTGTCGGCCAGCGCGACGGGCAGCGCGGGCCAGTTGAAGAAGGACGGGTCGACAGGCTTGACGCGCGTCAGCAGCCCGTCCGCGCCGAGTTCGACCCGGGTGGCGATCGTGCCGCGCCAGCCCTCCACCAGGCCGGCGCCCGAGGCCCCAGGCCCCGCGGGCGCCCCGAGCGGCACGGTCGCGTCGCCGGGCCGCAGCCCCGCAGCCAGGTCACGGGCGAGCACGACGGAGGCCGCCGCCTCCTCCGCGCGCACCCGGAAGCGCGCGAGTACGTCGCCGGTGAGGTGGACGGGGACGGACAGGGCGTCGCCCAGGTCGTGGAAGGGGTGCGAGATGCGGGCGTCCGTGTCGAGGCCGCTCGCGCGGGCCACGTAGCCGAGGCAGCCGAGGTCGCGCGCCGCGGTGGGGGTGAGGCGCGCGGTGCCGGTGAAGCGGTCGCGGACCGTGGTGTGGCGCAGGGCGAGCTCGACGACCTCGGCGATGTCCGCGCCGATGGCCTCCAGGTCGGCGCCCTCCGGCAGGCGCCCCAGCCGGGCGCCGCCGGGCACGACACCGCCGCGCAGCAGCCGGTGCCCCGTCACGGAGTCGTTCAGGCGCAGGAGTTGCTCGCGGATGCGCAGGGCGTGCGCGTTGAGCACGCCGTGGCCGACGTCGTTGCAGAGGGCGCCGATGTCGGTGACGTGGTTGTACAGGCGTTCGAGTTCGAGGAGGAACGCCCGTGCGCGCTGGGCGGGCTCGGGTACGGCGGTGGCGGTGGCCTCTTCCACGGCGAGGCAGTAGGCGAGGGCGTGCCCGACGGCCGTGTCCCCGCTGATCCGCTCGGCGAGGGGCAGGCCGCGCTCCGGTGTGCGGCCCTGGAAGAGGCGCTCGATGCCCTTGTGCACGTACCAGAGGCGGGCCTTGAGCTTGACGATGGTCTCGCCGACGACGGAGAAGCGGAAGTGTCCGGGCTCGATGAGCCCGGCGTGCACGGGGCCCACGGGGATCTCGTACACACCGTCGCCCTCCACTTCGAGGAAGGGGAAGGGGCCCTCCGGTTCGGCGAAGGCGGGCGGGGGCGGCGCGTCGGGCCGCATCGGGTACCAGCCACGCGGCCAGTGGTCGTGGCGGACCAGGCGGCGGGGCAGCGGATGGCCGACCGGTGTCACACCGTGCAGGTCGTGCATCTCCCGCTCGAACCGGCCCGCGGGGAACGAGATCCCGGCCAGCGTGGGCAGTTCCGGCGTCTCGGGGTCGAGCCTGACATGGAGTTCCGTGCGGCCGGCGGAGGCGTCGTCGGCGAACAGGTGGACGACGCGCAGCGCATCGGCGTCGTGGTGGGCGGCGACGAGGGCCAACCGGTGGCCCTGGCCGAGCAGTTCACCCGCCCTGAAGACCAGCTTGTCGGCGCCGACGTCCTCGGCGGTCCTGATGCCCTGAAGGGGTGCGGGACACATGCTCAGTGGCCTCCGATGAGTGCAGCGGCGCGGTGGAGCAGGCCCGTCAGCGGCCCGGTGGTGACGCCGAGCGCCGCGGCGGCGACCAGCCCGAGCACCAGGGGCGCCGCGGCGGCCGCCCCGATGCGGGCGGGGATCGCGGGCGTGCCGGGGCCCTGCGGCAGGGCGCCGAGCACCATCCGGCCGGTGCGCAGCGCCAGCGCGGCGAAGGCGACCAGGACGAGGAGCAGCGCGAGCGCGGTCGCCCAGGCCATGCCGTCGGCGAACCCGGCCCTGACGATGCCGAGTTCGGAGGCGAACAGGCTGAACGGCGGCATGCCGAGCAGCGCGAGCACGGCCACGCCGAGCGCGGCCCCCACCACAGGGGCGCGGGCCAGCAGCGCGCGCACCCGGCCGATGCGGGTGGTCCCGCGGAGCTGGAGCACATGGCCCGCCGAGCAGAACGCCACAGACTTGGCGAGGCCGTGGCCCGCGATGTGCAGCAGCACCGCGGTGATCGCGAGCGGGCTGCCCACCGCGGTCCCGAGGGCGATCAGGCCCATGTGCTCCATGCTGGAGTAGGCGAGCATCCGCTTGTAGTCGCGCTGGGCCTGGAGGAGGCCCGCGGCGAGCGCGAGGGTGAGCAGGGCGGTGCCGCCGAGCACGAACCGCACGAAGCCGGTGCCGAGCGCCGCGTCCGCGATCACCTTGTAGCGCAGGACTGCGGAGAAGGCGACGGACAGCAGGACCCCGGACATCAGCGCGGAGACGGGCGCGGGCGCCTGGCTGTGCGCGTCGGGCAGCCACGCGTGCAGCGGCACGAGGCCCGCCTTGGTGCCGAAGCCCAGCAGGACGAGGCCGATGCCGAGGCGGGTGACTCCGGGGTCGAGCTGGTCCGCGTGGGCCGCGAGCGCCGGCCAGTCGAGCGCCGCGGACTCGGAGAGGCCCGCCTGCCGGGCCGCGTAGAAGATCAGGACCGTGCCGAGCAGCGCGAGGGCGATCCCGGCCGAGCAGATCACCGTGTACTTCCAGGCCGCCTCGACGGACGCGCGGGTGCGGCGGTGGCCGACGAGGAACGCGGTGACGACGGTGGTGGCCTCGACCGCCACCCACAGGACGCCCAGGTTCTCCGCGAGGACGGCGGCGCTCATCGCGGCGAGGAAGAGGTGGACGAGCTGCCAGTAGCGGCGCACGTCGCGCTCCTCCGCCCGGCCGGCGGCGCGCTCGACCGCGAGGTGGGGCGGGCCCGCGGCGCAGGCCAGGGTGGCGACGGCGCCCACCACGAGCAGCAGCCACACGCTGAGCGCGTCGGCGCGCAGCAGGTGTCCGTACGCGGTGGGCGCGGCGCCCCCGGTCCGCGCGGCGAGCAGCACGCCGCAGGCCAGGACGGCGAGCGGCGAGACGAGCCCGAGCCGGCCGGTGGCCGGGCGCCGTATGGGCAGCAGGTAGGCGCCCGCGGTGAGCAGCGGCACCGCGACGGGCAGGGTGAGCAGCAGGTCCTCGGTGATGCGTGTCATCAGTCCCGCAGCTCCCGCAGGTCGTCGATGTCGGTGCCGCCGAACGCGAGGCGCATCCGTCCCGTGAGCAGGTGCAGGACCAGCACGGCGAGCAACAGGTCGAAGGAGACGCCGAGTTCGACGATGAGCGGCACCCCGGAGGTCGCAAGGAACGCGGTCATGGTGATGCCGTTGTCGAGGCTGAGGAACCCGACGGTCTGGGCCGCCGCGCGCCTGCGGGTGACCAGGGTGAAGAAGCCGATGAGGACGACGGCGAGGCCCACGGGCAGGGCCCTGGTCGCCGGGGTCGGGTCGAGCGCCACGAGCGGCCGGGCCGCGGCGTAGGCGAGCAGGGTGAGCACGGCGGCGGCCAGCAGGGACGCGGCCACGTTCACCAGCGGCCTGCCCTCCCTGCGCTGCCCGCCCGCGGCGAGCGCACGCCACAGCAGCCTGGGCAGCACGACGGCGCGCAGCACACCGACGCCGAGGGCGACCACGACCAGGTCGGTGCGGTGGGCATGCACGCCGAGCACCGCGCCGACCGCGGCGAGCGCCGCGCCCTGGAGGGCGAACACCTTGACGATGGCACCCAGTTGGCGGAACCACAGCACAAGGACCGCGGCCAGTAGGAAGCATCCGCAGGCCAGGTCGAGCAATTGGGTGTACAGGGCGGTGGGCACGGTCACTCTCCGCTCAGGAAGTAGGAGGCGGCGACCGCGAGGAGCGCGAGGAGGAAGGATCCGGCGAGGAGTTCGGGCACCCTGAACAGGCGCACCTTCGCCCAGAACACCTCGGCCGCCGCGAGCGCGCCGCCGAGCACGGCCACCTTGACGGCGAACAGCACGAGGCCGAGCCCCACGGCGAGCAGCCCCGTGCCCGTCGCGGTCCCCCAGGGCGCGGCGAGCGAGGCGACGATGCCGAGCAGGACGGTCAGCCGCATCTGGGCGCCGAGTTCGACGAGCGCCAGGTCGGGGCCCGCGTACTCCAGCACCATCGCCTCGTGCACCATGGTCAGTTCGAGGTGGGTGGCCGGGTTGTCCACGGGGAGCCTGCCGGCCTCCGCGAGCACCACCACCGCGAGGGCGACCACGGCGAGCAGGCTGGAGGGCGAGGCGACGCCCGCCGGGTCGTGGATGCGGCCGGCCACGATGCGGGCGAGGTTGGTGGAGCCGGTGCTGACGGACAGGGCCAGCACGGAGAGCAGGATCGTCGGCTCGACCAGCGCCGCCACGGTCATCTCCCGCGATGCCCCCATGCCGCCGAATGCGGTACCGGTGTCGAGGCCCGCGAGGGCGAGCGAGACCGTGCCGAGTGCCAGCAGTCCGACCACGACGAGCAGGTCGGCGCTGCCGCTGAGCGGGGTGGCCGTGGAGGCGAGCGGCACCAGCGCCGCGATGACCACCGCGGTGGTGACGAGCAGCAGCGGCGCCACCCGGAAGGCGGGCCCGGAGCCCTCCGCGGTGATGGGCTCCTTGCGCAGCAGCTTGCGTGCGTCGCGCCAGGGTTGGGTGATGCCCGCGCCGGCCCGCCCTTCGAGGACGGCGCGCACCTGGCGCATCAGGCCGGTCAGCAGCGGGGTGCCGCCGACGACCAGCACGACCTGCGCGGCCACGGCGGCCCAGCCCGCGGCGCTCACCGGGACACCGCCAGCGCGGCGAGCAGCACCACGAGGCCGAGGAAGCCGTAGCCGAGGTAGACGTGGGCGCTGCCGGGCGCCAGTTTCCTCGCCCGCTGCCCGGTGCGTTCGAGCGCCGTGAACACCGGTGTGTACAGGCGGTGTTCGACGCGGTCGGGGACCCGGGTCGCATAGCGGGCGCGCGCCACCAGGTAGCGCGACTCCTCGGTGTGGGTGATGTCGAGGTCGTGCTCGGGCGCGAGCACGTCGTCGAACACCCGCTGGAGGGGCTCGGCGAACGAGGTCGCCGTGTACGCCATGCGGGGCGTGGGCGCGCCGCCGCCGCAGTCCCACACCGCGGCGGCCCTGCGGCGGCGCCGCCCCGC
This sequence comes from Streptomyces tremellae, assembly GCF_039540215.1. Classification (NCBI taxonomy): domain Bacteria; kingdom Bacillati; phylum Actinomycetota; class Actinomycetes; order Kitasatosporales; family Streptomycetaceae; genus Streptomyces; species Streptomyces tremellae. The sequence continues at coordinate 19,106 of NZ_BAABEP010000009.1, read as the reverse complement.
GAGCCGGGCCAGCGCCGACACCGCGAGGACGCCCACGGCCAGCGCGAGGGCCACCCACAGCGGCGAGAAGAGTGCCGGGAAGTGGGCGAGGCGCAGCCGCAGCGCGTCCGGCGCGAACGCCCGGCCGCCGTCGAGCCCCGCCGCCGACGCGGCCCGCGCCAGCGGCTCCGCCAGCAACTGCGGTACGAGCGCGAGCGCCACGCACCACACGCCGAGCAGCGCCATGCCCGCGAGCATCGCGGGCGGCGCCTCCGCCGCGCGCCGCGCCCCGTCGCTGCGCGCCCTGGCGAAGAAACCGACGCCGAGCGCCTTGACGAAGACCGCGGCGGCGAGCCCCGCCGACAGGGCGACGGCCGCCACCGCGACGGGCAGCAGGACCGCCGTGGACACACCGGGCACGGAGAGCCCGTGGATCAGCGACTGGAACAGCAGCCACTCGCTGACGAAGCCGCCGCCCGGCGGCAGCGCCACCGCGCCGAGCGCGCCGAGCGCGAACAGCGCGGCCGTCACCGGCATCCGGGCGCGCAGTCCGCCCAGCAGGTCGAGGTCGCGCAGGCCTGTCGCCTTCAGCACACTGCCCGCCGCGCAGAACAACAGGGCCTTGAAAGCGGAGTGGTTGACCACGTGCAGCAGGGCGGCGGCCAGCGCGAGGGAGGCGAGCGCCGGCCTGCCGCTCGCCGCGAAGAGGCCGGCGGCGCCGGTGCCGACCAGGACGAGCCCCATGTTCTCCGCGGTCGAGTACGCGAGCAGCCGCTTCAGGTCGTGCGACACCGCGGCCTGGAGGATGCCGTACACCGCGGACAGCGCGCCCACCGCGAGGGTGAGCAGCCACCACCAGCGGGGGCCGCCGCCCAGCAGGTCGAAGCCGACGCGCACCAGGCCGTAGACACCGAGGTTGACCATGGCCGCGCTCATCAGCGCGGAGACGTTGCTCGGCGCCTCCGGGTGGGCGCGGGGCAGCCAGGCGTGCAGCGGCGCCATGCCCGCCTTGGAGCCGAACGCGGCGAGCGCGAGCAGGAAGACCGTGTCGCGGACGGCCGGCGGCAGGGTCCCGGCGGCCACGCGCAGGTCCGTGAAGCTCTCGCCGCCCGCGTGCGCGGCGAACAGCGAGAGCGCCACGAGCAGCGCCACCAGGCCGAGATGGGTCATCACCGCGTACCACTGCCCGGCGACGGCGACCTCGGGGCGCCGCCGGTGCTCGGCGAGCACCAGCAGCAGCGAGGTGAGCGCCATCAGCTCCCACAGCGCGAGGAACGTCGACACGCTCGCCGCGGCGGGCACCAGGACGAGGGTGGCGGCGAAGACCGGAAGCGCGGCCTGCGCGCCGCGGGCCTCGCCGCCGTGTCCCGCGTACCCGATCCCGTACAGCGAGACCGCGCACACCACCACGCCCGCGACCGCCATGAAAAGACCGGACAGTGCGTCCACGCCGAGGCGCACGCCGACCGGCGGCAGCACGTCCGGCAGGAAGACCGACCACCCGGCGCCGCCGAGCGCGGCGACCCCCGCGACGGTGCCGGCGGCGCCGACGAGCACACCGCACCAGCCGGCCGCCGCCACGCGGGCCCGCTCCGGCAGGAAGGCGCCCGCCGCCGCGTCGGCCGCGGGGAGCCCCCCGCCCGCGCCGAGCGCGGAACCGATCACACTCACCGGCCCGTCACCGACCGCAGGGCCGCGACGATGTCCTCGGGGCGCGGCGGGCAGCCGGGCACCCGCACGTCCACGGGCACGATGTCGCCGACCGCGCCCTCGACCCCGTAGGCGCCCGCGAACTCGCCCTGGTCCAGGGCGCAGTCGCCGAGCGCGACCACCAGGCGCGGCTCGGGCATCGCGGCGACCGTGGTGCGCAGCGCGGCGGCCATGTTGCGGGTGACGGGCCCGGTGACCAGGGCCACGTCGGCGTGGCGCGGCGAGGCGACGAGCCGCGCCCCGTACCGCTCGGCGTCGTGGACGGGCCCGAAGGCGTTGCCGATCTCGATCTCGCAGCCGTTGCAGGACCCGGCGTCCACGCACCGCACCTGGGCCGAGCCGCCGAGCTCCGCCGCCCGCTCGCGCACCTCGGGGGGCAGCGCGTCGGCAGGGGGCGGGGGCGGCGCGGGCTCCGCCGTCCTCCCGGTGGCACGGATCTTCCGCAGCAGCGACATCGGTCGTCCTCAGGGCTCGTGTGGTTCGTGCCGGGCCCGCGCGCCCCCGGCACCGCGTCAGCGTTCGGGGACCGTCGCGCGGTCGGCGTCCCGCAGTTCCGCGAGCAGGTCCTGCTGCCCGGCCAGCATCTCGGTGAGTATCCGGCGGGCGGCCTTGAGCAGGTCGGCCACGTCGGGCCCGGCCAGCGCGTACACCACGGTGTCGCCCTCGCGCGCCGACGTCACGATGCCCGACCTGCGCAGGACGGCGAGCTGCTGCGACAGGTTCGAGCGCTCCACCTCGATCTCCGCGAGCAGTTCGCGCACGGGCCGCGGCCCGTCCTGCAGCAGTTCGAGCACCCGGATGCGGACCGGATGCCCCAGCATCCGGAAGAACTCCGCCTTGGCCTGGTACAGCGGAACCGGCACCGCGCTCAACCCCTTCACTCGTCCACCTCGGACACGTCCCGCTCATCATCCCGGGGGACGTCGATCCCGCGCTTCCAGGCGGCGCGCACGGCATCCTCCAGCTCGTCCATCGCGGGCCCCACCGTGGCCGCGCCCCCGGCGGCGAGCGCGTCGCGCACCGAACGCCGCGCCGCGCGTACCCGCGCCACCACGCTGCGTGTGTCCTCGTCCACGCGCCCGACCTCCCTGTCGGCGGGCCCTGCCCGCGGCCGCCGGGACGCCGGTGCCCCGGTGCGGCCGGAAGCATCATGTCGTTGATTGAAGAATTTTTCAATTCGTCGACGCGCGAGGCCACGGGCCGGGGCCGCGGGGATACGCGAGCCCATGGGGGCGGGGGCTCCGCCCAAGCAGGGCGCGCCGCTCCGGAACGCCCGGGGCGGCGCCCGGCCCGCCGCGGTCGCCTCACGACGACTCGCGCACCACCAGTTCGGTGGCGAGGGCGACATGGCGGTGCGGCAGGCCGGGGTGGGCGATCTCGTCCAGCAGCATGTGCGCCATCGTGCGGCCCATCTCCTCGATCGGCTGGCGCACGCTGGTCATCGGCGGGTCCGTGTGCCGGGCCACGATCGAGTCGTCGAAGCCGACCACGGCCACGTCCCGCGGCACCCGCAGCCCCGCCTCGCGCAGCACCTGCATCGCGCCCGCCGCCATCACGTCGGACGCGGCGAAGACCGCGTCGAGCCCCGGCCTGCGTTCAAGGAGTTCACGCATGGCCCGCGCCCCGCCCTCCTCGGTGAAGTCGGCGTGCGCGACCAGCGCCTCGTCGGGCCGCGCGGCGCCGTGCGCGGCCCGGTAGCCGTCGAGGCGGGCGCGCGCGACCTCCATGTCGAGCGGCCCGGTGATCGTCGCGACGGCGCGGCGCCCGCGGCCGAGCAGGTGCTCGACGGCGGCGCGCGCGCCGGAGGCGTTGTCCGCGTGCACATAGCTGAGCGGCTCGCGGTCGGAGCGCCGGCCGCCGAGCACGGCGGGCAGGTCGAGGGTCTCCAGCAGGGTGGGCAGCGGGTCGTCCTCGTGCACGGACACCAGCAGCACCCCGTCCACCCGCTGCGCGGAGAGGTACGCCGCGAGCCGCTCCCGCTCCTTCGCGGTCCGCACGAGGATCAGCAGCAACTGCATGTCCGTGTCGGCGAGGCCCGCCGTGACACCCCTGATGGTGTCCGAGAAGTAGGGTTCGGCGACCAGCCGGGTCTCGGCCTCGGGTATGACGAGGGCCACCGCGTCCGTTCGACTTGTGACGAGGGTGCGCGCCGCCCTGTTCGGTACGTACCCCAGCTCGGCGATGGCCTTCTCCACCGCGGCCCGCGCCCTGGCGCTGACCCCGGCGGAGCCGTTCACGACCCGGGACACGGTGCCCCTGCCGACCCCCGCGCGCGCCGCCACGGCCTCAAGGGTGGGGCGGGCCGAACCCCTGACCTCGGGGTCCTTCTCGGCTCGGCTCATCGTTCACCTTCCAGCTCTTGGCGCGCCCCGTGCGGGCGGGACGGCCTCATTGTGACCACCGCCCGACGGCCATGGTCCACCACGTGCGTCCGGCCCGCCCGGCGGCACCGGGCGGCCGGCAGGACACACTCCCGCAACGGAACCGACTTCACGTATTGACAGGTCGCCCCTCGGGGCGTGAGTCTTCGAGCAGCATCGGATTGGGAGCGCTCCCAATCCGGCTCAGGACACCACCGTACGCCGGTCACGGCACGCGCCGACCCGCACCGGCCCCGCCGCCGGCCGCGCGCCGGTCACCGCACCGGCCCCGCAACCAGGTCCTTCGTCCCGGAACAAGGAGTAGTGGAATGCGCATCACCCGCACTGTCGGCAGCCGCAGAGGCAGAAGGGGCGCCGCGGCCGCCACGACCGCGGTACTCGCCGCCTCCGCGCTGCTGCTGACGGGCTGCAGCAGCGGCACCGGCGACGGGGCCTCGGACTCGGCGGACGGGCAGATCACGCTGACCGTCGCGGACTACGGGCAGTTCGGCTACAAGGAGGCCGGGCTGTTCGCCCAGTACCACAAGCTCCACCCGGACATCACGGTGAAGGAGGACGTCACCGCCGACGAGACCGTCTACTACCCGAAGCTCCTCCAGGAGCTCAACTCGGGCAGCGGCCTCGCGGACGTGACAGGCATCGAGGTCGGGCGCATCAAGGAGATCGTCGACACCAAGGCGGACTCCTTCGTCGACCTGGGCAAGACCATCAAGGCGTCGGACTGGCTGAGTTGGAAGGAGGCCCAGGCCACCACGCCGGGCGGCCAGGTGATCGGCGCGGGCACGGACATCGGCCCCATGTCGCTGTGCTACAACCGCGATCTGTTCGCCGGGGCGGGCCTGCCCACGGACCGCGACAAGGTCGCGCAGCTGGTCGCGGGCGGCTGGAAGGACTACCTGAAGCTGGGCGAGCGGTACCAGAAGAAGGCGCCGTCCGGCACGTACTTCATGGACTCGGCGAGCGCCATGTACAACGCGGTCGTCAGCTCAAGCCCCCAGCAGTACTACGACAAGGACGGCAAGGCGGTCTACAAGACGAGCGCCGGCGTGAAGGAGGGCTGGAACCTCGCCGCCGAGGCCGCGAGCAAGAAACTGAGCCAGGGGCTCGCCCAGTTCAACGACCCGTGGGTGGCGGCGCTGCGCAAGGGCACCGTCGCGACGGTGGTGTGCCCCGCGTGGATGGCGGGCCAGATCTCCACCAACGCGGGCCCGTCCTTCAAGGGCAAGTGGGACATCGCCAAGGCGCCCGGCTCTGCGGCGGCCAACTGGGGCGGCTCCTTCCTCGCGGTGCCCAAGAGCGGCAAGCACGTCAAGGAGGCGACCGAGCTGGTCAAGTGGCTGACGGCGCCCGCCCAGCAGGCCGCCACCTTCAAGGCCATCGGGGTGTTCCCGTCCAACCAGGGCGCGTACACGCTGCCCGCCGTGCAGAACGCGACGCTGCCCTACTTCAACAACGCGCCGATCGGCACGATCTACGCGCAGGAGGCCGCCTCGATCCCGGCGGCGGTGCTCGGCCCGAAGGACGGTGTCATCAAGGACACCATCTCCAACCAGATCAACAACATGGAGCAGCGCGGCACCAAGCCGGCCGACGCGTGGGCGGCGGCGACGAAGACCATCGACAAGGTCATCGGCTGACCGCGGGTCATCGGCTGACCGTGCGGGCCGGGGTCCGGGGCGGGCACGGGGCCTGACGAGCAGACCGCGTGAGCGAAGCCTCCGGCCGGCGGGTCGGTCCGGTGCGGAGGGGGCCCGACGCCGCCGGGCCCCCTCCGCACCGGTCCCCGGCCCCTGTTCCCGCCCGGCCGCTGCCCGCCGGGGACCCGGGACCGGGCCCGGCGGCCGGCGAGTCGGTGGACCCCCGACACGGCCCTCCGAACACGGAGACCCACGCGGGCCCCCATCGCGGAACCCGACGCGGACCCCACAGGACAAGGAAGAGGACTCCGACCGTGGCCACTTCGACACCCACAAGGGACGCGCACGTCCCGCCGCCCCGCGGGGCCGCAGCCCCGCCGCCTGCCGCAGGCCGCGGGTCCTGGCGCGGCCGGCTGTGGCGCTTCGACGACAAGGCGTCGCCGTACGCCTACATCGCGCCGTTCTTCCTCGTCTTCGGCGCCTTCGGACTCTTCCCGCTCGTCTACACCGGCTGGATCGCCCTGCACCGCGTGGAGATGACAGGGCTCGACCAGATGGAGTGGGTCGGCTGGGCCAACTTCGCCGGCATCCTGCACGACGGCGAGTTCTGGACCGCGGTGGGCAACACCTTCGCCATCGGTGTGATCTCGACCGTGCCGCAGCTGATGATGGCACTGGGACTCGCCCACCTGCTCAACTACCGCCTGCGCGCCAGCACGTTCTTCCGCACGCTCATCCTCACCCCGTACGCGACCTCGGTGGCGTCGGCCGCGCTGGTGTTCGCGCTGGTCTTCCGCGCCGACGGCGGCATCCTCAACTGGCTGCTGCACTTCATCGGGCTCGGCCACACCAACTGGACCAACGGACACTGGACTTCGAAGATCGCCATCTCCGTCATCGTGATCTGGCGGTGGACCGGCTACAACACCCTGATCTACCTGGCCGCGATGCAGGCCGTGCCGACCGACCTGTACGAGGCGGCCTCGATCGACGGGGCCAACCGCTGGCAGCAGTTCCGCAAGGTGACGATCCCCTCGCTGCGGCCCACGATCCTGTTCACCATCGTGATCTCGACCATCGGCTCCATGCAGCTGTTCGGCGAGCCGCTGCTGCTCGAAGGCGGCACCGTGGGCGCCACCGGCGGCAACGAGAACCAGTACGAGACGCTCAGTGTGTACCTCTACAACTACGGCTGGAAGCTGGGCCACTTGGGTCCCGCGGCTGCCGTCGCCTGGGCGATGCTCGCCCTGTTGCTGATCATCGCAGGGATCAACCTGCTCGTCGGCCGCCTCGTCCGCAAGTCCGCCGCCTGAGGGAGTGCTCCGCCATGACCACCACAAGCCCCGCACCCCGCGCGGAGCGCGGCAGGCTCCGCGTCGGCGCGGGACGCCAGCTGCACGCGGGCCCCTTCACCTACGCCGCGCTCGTCGTCGCGGGCATCCTGTCGGTCCTGCCGCTGTACTGGACGCTCGTCGCCGCCTCGCACACGCAGAACGAGGTGCTCGCGCTCACCCCGCCGCTGCTGCCGGGCGGGCGGCTGTTCCACAACCTCGCGACCGCCTGGCAGCAGGCCAACCTCGGCAAGGCGATCGTCAACAGCGTCGTGGTCTCCGGCTGCATCACCGCCGCCACCCTGTTCTTCTGCACACTGGCCGGCTACGCCTTCGCCAAGATGCGTTTCCGGGGCCGGGGTTGGCTGATGACCGCGGTCATCGCGACCCTGACGATCCCGCCGCAGCTCAGTGTCGTGCCGCTGTTCATGATGATGTCCGACATCGGCTGGGGCGGACACCTGGAGTCGGTGATCTTCCCGACGCTGGTGAGCGCGTTCGGTGTGTTCTTCATGCGCCAGTACCTGCTGGAGGCGCTGCCGTACGAGCTGGTCGAGGCGGCGAAGGTGGACGGCGCCAACAACTTCCGCATCGTGCGCAGCATCGTCCTGCCGGTCGCGCGGCCCGCGATGATGGTGCTCGGGATGCTGACGTTCGTGCAGGCCTGGAACGACTTCTTCTGGCCCTACCTCGCGCTCAGCCAGCAGAACCCCACCCTCCAGGTCGCGCTGGGCCAGCTCAGCGCCTCGTACACCCCCGACCAGTCCATCGTGATGGCGGGCGCGCTGATCAGCGCGCTGCCACTGCTCGCGGTGTTCGTGGTGTTCGGCAAGCAGATCGTCGGCGGCATCATGTCAGGCGCCGTGAAGGGGTGAGCGCCGCCGCCGACCCCGCCCCTCCAGGTCCCCCACCCGTACGCACCTCCATGGGAGCGCTCCCGAATGACCGCACTCCGGCCCGAGACCGGCGCCCACGCCGCCTCCCCCGCCGCCCGCACCGCGCCCGCCGGCTTTCCCACGGGTTTCACCTGGGGCGCCGCGACCGCCGCCTACCAGGTCGAGGGGGCCGCGGCCGAGGACGGCAGGACCCCCTCCATCTGGGACACCTTCGCCCGCACCCCGGGCCGGGTGCTGGGCGGCGACACCGGCGACACCGCGGCCGACCACTACCACCGCTACCGTGACGACGTCCGGCTGATGCGCGAACTCGGCCTGACCGCCTACCGGTTCTCCCTCTCCTGGTCCCGGGTGCAGCCCACGGGGCGGGGACCCGCGGTGCAGCGCGGGCTCGACTTCTACCGCCGTCTGACGGACGAGCTGCTCACCGCCGGGATCACCCCGGTGGCGACGCTCTACCACTGGGACCTGCCGCAGGACCTGGAGGACGCGGGCGGCTGGCCGCACCGGGTCACCGCCGAACGGTTCGCCGACTACGCGGCGCTGGCCGCGGAGGCGCTCGGCGACCGGGTCCCCCTGTGGACGACGCTCAACGAGCCCTGGTGCTCGGCCTTCCTCGGCTACGGCTCCGGCGTGCACGCGCCGGGCCGCACCGACCCGGCCGTCGCCCTGCGCGCCGCGCACCACCTGAACCTCGCGCACGGCAGGGCGGTCGAGGTGCTGCGCGACACACTGCCGAAGGACGCCAGGATCTCCGTCACACTCAACCTGCACCAGGTGCGCCCGCTCGGCGCAGGGCCCGAGGACGCGGAGGCCGCACGGCGCATCGACGCCGTGGGCAACCGGATCTTCACGGGGCCGATGCTGGCGGGCGCCTACCCCCAGGACCTGCTCGCGGACACCGCGCGCCTGGTGGACTGGGCCGGTCTTGTGCGCCCCGGCGACCTGGAGACCATCTCCCGGCCGATCGACGTGCTCGGCGTCAACTACTACACCCCGACCGTCGTCTCGGCCGCCGTTCCCGGCAGCGACGCCGCCCGCACGCACGGCGGCCACGGTACGAGCGACCACTCCCCCTGGCCGGGCGCCGAGGACGTCGTCTTCCACCTGCCGGAGGGCCGCGACCGTACGGCGATGGACTGGGCGATCGACCCGGACGGCCTGTACGAACTGCTGGTCGGCCTGCACCGGGACCACCCGGACCTGCCGCTGATGGTGACGGAGAACGGCGCCGCCTTCGACGACTGCGTCCGTGCGGACGGCCAGGTGGACGACCCCGAGCGCATCGCCTATCTGGCGGGCCATCTCGCCGCTGTACAAAGGGCGTTGGCGGCCGGAGCCGATGTGCGCGGGTACTTCCTCTGGTCGCTGCTCGACAACTTCGAGTGGGCGTACGGCTACAGCAAGCGCTTCGGCGTCGTGTACGTCGACTACGCGACCCAGCGGCGCATCCCGAAGGCGAGCGCGCGCTGGTACGCGGAGGTCATCAGGGCGAACGCCCTGCCGTGAGAGGGCGCACGGGGCGGGACCTCACGCACCGTCCCGCCGCCGAGCGACGGCCGCGCCGCGCGGCCCCGGGGCGGACCGGGGTCCGGCCGGGCGCCGGGCCGGCCGGTGGGGCGGTCGGCTGCGGCGCCCGCAGGGCCGGACCCGGTCCGGTCCCGTGGGGGGACATCCGGCACGCTAACCGCTCACACCCGGCGGTGGCGGGGGTTCCGCTTTCCCTAGGCCACCTTTAGGCCCCCGTTAAGGAACCGATCGGAACCGCTTAAGTGAGTGACCGCATCCGATCGCCGCGGTTCCGGCGATGACCACTCCGGCGGCCCAACCCCCGGACGCCCAACCCCCGGACGCCCAGCCTCCGGACGCCCCACTTCCGGGCGCCGGGCCCCCGGCCGCCGCCGGCGCCCCTGCCGCCGCCCGCCGCTCCCCCGCCGCGTGGCGGGGCGCCGACGCCGAGCCAGATCCGTATCTCGGCGCCGCCGAGCACCGAGCGGCCGATCCGCACGTCGCCGCCGGTCGACGCGGCGACCCGGTGCGCGATGTCGAGCCCGAGGCCGGTGGAGCCCGGCCTGCCACCGCTGTTGCCACGCGCGAGCGCGGCCCCCGGGTCGTCGATGCCGGGGCCCGCGTCGGAGACCAGCACGATCACCGCGTCCCTGGCCTGGTGCACGTCGACGGCGAACGCCGTGCCCTCGGGCGTGTGCCGGAACACGTTGCCGAGCAACGCGTCAAGGGCCGCGGCGAGTTCGGGCCGTGCCACCTGCACCCGCGCGGGCGTCCCGACACCCGCGACCCGGACCGCCCGGCCCTCGTCCTCGGCGAGCGCCGACCAGAAGTCCATGCGCTCCCGCACCACTTCGCTCACGTCGCAGCCGGTCACCGCGCCGGCCGCGCCGGTGCGCGGCTTCGCCGCGCGGGCGGTGCGGATGACGGTGTCGACCTCGCGCTCCAGCCGGGCCACGGCCTCCCGGGTGTGCTCCGCGGCAGGACCGTGTCCGAGCGAGGCGGCGTTCAGCCGCAGCACGGTCAACGGCGTCCGCAGCCGGTGCGACAGATCAGCGGCGAACTCCCGCTCAGCGTCAAGCAGTTGGACGACCTGGTCCGCCATGGCGTTGAACGCGGCGGCGGCCGAGCGCAGTTCGGGCGGCCCCTCCTCCGGCACCCGGGTGCCGAGCGCGCCCTCCCCGAGCGCCTGCGCCGCGTCCGCGAGCCGGCGCGCGGGGCCCACCGTACGGCGGCCGAGCCGGTCGGCGAAGACCACGGAGCCCGCGACCAGGGCGCAGCCCACGCCGGCGAGGACCAGCCACGCGGTGGCCACGCCCCGGGCCACGTCGGCCTCGGGCACGTACACCTCCACCACGGCGGTCACGCCGGAGCCCAGCGCCGTCGGCTGGAGCAGGGCGAAGCCGCCGCGCACCGCGGAGATGGAGGCGCGTCCGACCCGCTCCACCGTGCGGATGTCGGCCGCGCCGGCCCGGCGCGTACCGAGGTCGAGGGCGGCCGCGCCCCCTCCCGCGGGCACGTGAACGGCCATCCGGCCGTCGGAACCGGCCTGCGTGGAGAGCATCGCGCGCTCCAGCATGGACCGGTCCGTGGTGATGGCGAGGGCGGGTCCGATGGTCGCCGCCTGCCGCTCCGCGTTGGTGAACACCCGGTCGCGGGCCATCTCCTTGACGACGAGCCCGAGCGGCACGGCGAACGCGACGACGACCATCACGCTCACCGCGAGCACCACCTTGGCCAGCGCCCACCTCATCGCGCGAGGGGCCCGGGGCTCGGCGGCTCCAGCTTCACCCCGACGCCGCGCAGGGTGTGCAGATAGCGCGGGCGCGCCGCCGTCTCGCCGAGCTTGCGCCGCAGCCAGGACAGATGGACGTCGATGGTCTGGTCGTCGCCGTACGACTGCTGCCACACCTCCGCGAGCAGCTCCCGGCGCGGCACCACCACGCCCGGCCGGCCCGCGAGGAACGCCAGCAGGTCGAACTCGCGCCGGGTCAGGTCGAGTTGGGTGCCGTCCAGGGTGGCGTGGCGGCGCAGCGGGTCGATGGCGAGCCCGCCGACCTCGATCAGGGCGCCTCCCGCCCCGCCGTCCGCGGGGCCGAGGCGGGAGCGGCGCAACACCGCGGCCATCCGCGCGGACAGCACCTCCACGGAGAACGGCTTGGTGAGGTAGTCGTCGGCGCCCGCGTTGAGCAGCCGGACGATCTCGCTCTCCTCGTCGCGCGCGGTGGCGACGATCACCGGCACCTCGGTGATGCCGCGCAGCATCTTCAGCGCCTCCGAGCCGTCGAGGTCGGGCAGCCCGAGGTCGAGGATCACCACGTCGAAGGCGAAATGTGCCACTTCGCGCAGGGCTTCGAGCGCGGTGCCCACGCTGCGGACGGTGTGGGACGCCTCGGTCAGATGCCGGATCAGTGCGGAACGCACAAACTGGTCATCCTCGACCACGAGCACTCGTGCCATGGCCCGCACCGTACGCCATCCGGGTGATCCGGGCGCCGGGCCGGTGGTGCACCATGGCGGGGATGCGCCAGGCACTCGTACCCGTCGTCGCGTGGTCGCTCGCCACCGGCGCGGCGGTCACGCTCTCGTGGTGGGGCGTTCACTCGGTGATGGCGGGGACCGCGTACGACCCCCCGCGCGCCGTGCCGCTCACCGCGGCGGGCCGCACTCCCCCGCCCACACCGCCGCCGCTGGTCCCCGCCACCCGGCGCCCCGAGACCTTCTCGCCACCGCCCGCCTCCGCGCCGCCCGCGACGCGTCCCGCCCCGCCCCCTTCGCCGTCCCCGCCCGCCGGCGCGTCCGCGTCGAGCCCCGCCCCCAGGCCCTCCGTCCGGCTCAGGAGCTACGAGATCACCGGCGGGCGCGCCGTCTTCTCCGTGACCGGCACCTCGGCGTCCCTGGTCTCCGCCACCCCCGAGGCGGGCTGGCAGGTGCAGACCTGGTCCCAGCCGGAGTGGGTCCGCGTCACCTTCACCCGGGGCACCCAGGAGTCCTCGGTCTTCTACACCTGGAACGGCCACGCCCCGACGGCCCAGTTCGACGCGCGTTAGCGGGCCCGCCGCGCTCAGTCGAAGGCGCCGGGCGGCGGGAGCGGGGACGGCCTGGCGTCGGTGTCGCGTACGGCCGGGGCGCCGCCGGCGAAGTCGGTGAGGGAGCGGCCGTGTTCCACGCGGCCGGCGTGCGGGTCGGTGGCGACGCGGCGGGTCAGTTCGGCCACGGGCAGCGGGGTACCGGCCGCCAGCAGGACCGCGTTGCCGAAGCGGCGGCCGCGCAGGACCGCGGGGTCTGCGGCGAGCGCGAGGTGGGGGAAGGCCTCAGCCGCGGTGGCGACCTGGCGGCGCAGGTGGTTGAGGGGCGGGCCGTCCGCGACGTTGGCCGCGTACCAGCCGCCCGGCGCGAGCACCCGCCGCACCTCGGCGAGGAATTCGGCGCTCGTGAGGTGCGCGGGGGTGCGGGCGCCCGCGAAGACGTCGGCGATGACGAGGTCGGCCCAGCCGTCCCGTACGGCGGCGAGGCCCGCGCGCGCGTCGGCGGTGCGTACCCGGACGCGGGCCGCCGGGTCGAGCGGCAGGTGGGCGCGGACGAACGCGACCAGCGCGCCGTCCGCCTCGATCACCTGCTGGGTCGAGCGGGGCCTGGTCGCCGCGGTGTAGCGGGCCAGGGTGAACGCACCGCCGCCCAGGTGCAGTACGCGCAGCGGCTGCCTCGCGGGTGCCAGCAGGTCCACGGCGTGGCCGAGCCTGCGCTGGTAGGCGAAGTCGAGGTGCCCGGGGTCCGCGAGGTCGACATGGGACTGCGGCGCGCCGTCGAGCAGCAGCGTCGCCGCGTGCGGGCGCTCCCGGTCGGGCACGAGTTCGGCGGTGCCGCCCCCGACCGCCTCCCGCACGGCGCCCGCGGACGCCCCTCGCCCGCCCCTGCGTGACTGTCTGCCCATGCCCCCATTGTCGCCGGGTCCGAGCGCGACAGCCGCGGCGGGCCGCGCGGACCGGGGCGGGGCCGCCGGGGCACCGCCACGACCCGGGCGGCCGGGGCCTCCTGGGCCCTCGCGCGGGCCGGATCGGGGAACCTCCGCTCCGAAGCGCCGTGGCGACCGGTCCCGGCGGGACCTCCCACACGGCCCGGGGCAGGCCGCCGACCGGCGCGGGGGCCGCCCGGATCCTCATGCCGGCCGGCGGGGGAGCCTCCAGAGCCCCATGCCGACCGCGGCCGGGGGCCTCCCAGGGCCCCATGCCGGCCGGCACGGGCGGGCCTCAGCTGCGGCTGTCGGCCGCCTCGATGGTGCGCGCGGCCTCGTCCAGGGCGCGGCGCAGGCGGGCCGGGTCGGTGACGGCGGCGCCGGACGCGGCGCCCGGCGGGAGCAGCCAGCCGGTGCCGACGACCGGCGGGTCCGAGGGGAGCTTGATGCCCCGGCCGTCCGTCTCCGTACAGGCGCTGCCCGGCACGTCCCAGCCGGCGGCGGTACCGGGCGGCACGAGGAAGCCCAGGGTGTCGCAGGGCGCGTCGTGGATGACCGGGCCGACCGCGGGCTCCCCGCCCCTGCGCAGGATGTCCACCGCCTCAAGGCCCTGCCGTGCCGGGACCATGACGAGGTCGCACGGTGCCGCCGCGTTCCCCTCCCCGGCCGATCCCGCCCGGCGCCCGCCGGTCCCGCGAAGCCCCTGGCTGGCTTCCATGCCGAACTCCACCTCCACCTCGGACAAGGCAGACCTCCTCGTCTCGTCCACGCGCGAGTCGTTGAGCGGGACACGTCGCACGTGTCCTGTGGGTTCAACGCGTGAGGGCGTCAACGGCTACGGCGGCACGCCGCCGCAAAGGATGGCACTTCATGGCAGATCGCGGGTGAGATATCCGGTTTGTAGCCAAACCCTGTGTGAACGACCCGTCACAGCGGGTACGTTCTTGCCCCGTACGAAGAGAGGGTTCGGCCATGTCGACGTCACCGGCGGTTCCCAACGCGGCGTTCCGCGCGCTGCGGGGCTCGCGCTCCCCCGCGGAGTTCGCCGCGGCCGTGCGCAGGGCCGCGCGGGAGATCGGTGAACAGGTCGCCTGCGACGCGCGCTACGTCGGGCGCGTGGAGTCGGGCGAGATCCGCTGCCCCAACTACGCGTACGAGCGGGTCTTCCTCCACATGTTCCCCGGGAAGTCCCTGGGCGACCTGGGCTTCACCGCGCGCGAGGCGGTACGGGGCCGCGGCGCGCGCGAGACGGCGGCGCCCCCGGCCCCGCCCGAGCCGCCCGAGCCGTCCGACGTGCCCGGCCACCCGCCGGCCACCGCCCGCCGACCGGAAGAGGAGAGCGACATGCTCCGCCGTGTGTTCATGACGAGCGGCAGCGCCGGTATGGCGTGCGCGACCCTCGGCGTGCCCGCCCCGCGCCGGGGCGCGCACGCGGGCGCGGGGCGCGTCGGCGAACCCGAGGTCCGCGCGGTCGAGGAGGAGGTGCGGCGCATCCGCCTGCTGGACGACAGGCACGGCGCCGACGGCCTGTTCAGGCGGGCCACCGAGCCGCTGCGCGCCGCGTACGCGCTGCTCGACTCCGGCCGGGTCTCCCAACAGGCGCTCTGCGAGCGGCTGCACGCGGGCGCGGGCGAACTCGCCGTCTCCGTGGGGTGGCTGGCGCACGACTCGGGCCGCTTCGAGCAGGCGCGGTCGCACTACGCGGAGGCGCTGGCCACCGCGCGCGTCGCGGACGACCCCGCCCTTGAGGCGCACGCCTTCTGCAACACGGCGTTCCTCGCGGACGACGCGGGCAAGCACCGGGAGGCCGTACGGGCGGCCCAGGCGGGGCTGCGGGCCGCGCGGCGGCTGCCGTCGCCGCGGCTGCGCTCACTGCTGCACCTGCGGGAGGCGGCCGGCTGGGCGGGGCTCGGCGACCGGGCCGCCGCGACGGCGAGCCTCGGGCGGGCGCACGGCCTGTTCGCCCGCGGCCCCTCGGACGACGACCCGGAGTGGATGTCGTTCTTCGGCGAGCCCGAGTTCGCCTGGCAGGAGGCGCGCTGCCACGCGGCGCTCGGCGACTGGCCGCGCGCGGCCCGCCACGCCTACCGGGCGACGGCGCTCCAGGACGGGCACTTCACCCGCAACCTCGCGCTGTACCGGGTCGAACTCGCGCTGTGCCTGGCGAAGTCGGGCTCGCCCGACGAGGCGGCCGCGGCCGGCCACGCGGCGCTCGACCTGCTCGACCAGGTCACCTCCTCCCGTATCCGGGGGATAGTCACGACGACGGCCCGGGTGATGCTGCCGCAGCGGCGCGCGCGGGGGGTGCAGGACTTCCTGGCGCGCTCCGGCGCGGGCACCGGCCGCCCCCTCTGAGGAGCACATCCCCTCCGGGGAGCACGCCCTCGCTGAGGACCACCCCGCCCGCCTCAGGGGAGGGCGCCGCTCAGCCCGGCACCCGGTGCTCGGCGAGGTGGGCGAGGACCGCGTGGTTGGCCTCCCAGCCGTCGGGGAACTTCACCGTGACCCCCAACTGGACGGGTTCCGTGGACGGATGGTCGTCGAGCAGCTCGGCCACGCCCGCCCTGCACACCACGACGCACGCGTGGCGGTGGCGGGACGCGAGGACGCACAGGCGGCCGGTCTCCAGATGGAAGGCGGTGGCGTCCGGGCGCCCGGACAGCGGGTGCAGCACCACCGTCACGTCGAACTCGCGGCCCTGGAGGCGGTTGGCTGTGTCGACGGCGACGCCCCGCACGCCCAGCTCCGCGAGGGCCGCCCGGACCGCGGCGGCCTGGTCGCGGTGCGCGGTGCCGACCGCGACCCGGTCGGCCGTCACCGGCACGGGCCCCTCGGCCCGTTCGCTGGTGGCGGCGCACCCCCGGTCGAGCAGCCTGCGCACGACCAGGGCGACGGCGCGCACCGCCTCGGGGTCCGTGCGCGGCGTGCGCCGCGCGGGCAGTTCGAGCAGGCCCCAGCCGGACTCGGCCGCCTCGTCGAGCACCCGGTCGGTGCCCGAGCCGTCTGAGGCGGTGGCGAAGGAGAGCGTGCGGTCGCCTGGCCCGGTGCCGCTGCGGAACGGGGTGTACGGGTAGAAGGCGCCGGACACCAGCGGAGCGGCCGACGCGGGCAGCCGCCAGGACACCGGCAGCCGGTGCTGCGGCAGGTCGGGGTTGTGCGCGAGGAGCGTGGAGACGGCGCTCGCCGAGGGGTCGTACGAGAGCCCCGCCCACTGCTCGGCGCCGACCACGCTGAACGGGTCGAGCTGGCCGGGGTCGCCGACGAACAGCGCGCGCTCGAACAGCCCCGCGACGGCGAGCAGCGCGTCCGAGCGCATCTGGTACGCCTCGTCGACGATGGCGTGCCCCCACGGCTCGACGCCCTGCACGTGCGCCCACTTGGCGGCCGTCGAGACGACCACGTCGAGCCCGGCCAGGTCGGCGGCGCGGGAGGACTTGCGGACGTTCTCCAGGGCGTCGAGCGCGGGGTCGTACGGGTCGGCGTCGCTGCTGTGCAGCCGGCCGACCGGCAGGTCGGGGTCCTTCTCCGCGAGGCGCAGCACCAGGTCGTCGACCTGGGCGTTGGTCTGCGCGACCACCATCAGCGGCCGTCCGGCGGCGGCCAGTTCGCGGGCGGCCCGCACGACCAGCGTGGACTTGCCCGCGCCGGGCGGCGAGTCCACGACGACACCGCGACGGGTGCCGTGCAGGGTGTCGCGCAGGATCGCGTCGGTGGCGAGGGCCGCGGCCCTGGCGGGGTCGGCGCCCGCGTCGGCGGCCGGCCCCCCGGTCTCCGGGTGCGGGGCCTGTCCCGCGCGGCCGGTCACCGGGCGCCTCCCCCGCGGCGCGGGCCCGCGGCCACTCGCGGCCCCGCGCACGCGCGTCGCACGGCCGGGCGCGCGTGCGGCCTTCCGCCACGTCTCACGGGAAGTCCACGTCTCACAGGAAGTCCTCCTCTGTGACCGGGTCGGGCTCGGGCAGCGGCCGGGCGGCCGTGCCCTCGGAGCCGTCCGTTCCTGCATCCGCAGCCGGACCACCGCCGGTGCCGGTGCCGGTGCCGGGGAACACCGGCGGGGCGGCGCCCTCCGGCGGGCCGCCGTGGGTCCAGGGCGTGTCCTCGGGGTCCGGCAGCTTCGGGCCGCCGCGCACGTCGTGCTCGAACAGGGTCCACGCGATCACGTCCCCCTTCTGCGGCACCGAGCCCTCCGCGGGCGTCTTCGCGCGGCCCATGCGGTCGGTGACACGCAGCACGACCGTGCCGCGCGGGCCGCCGCCCCCGTCGTCCGTACCGCCGCCCGGCCCGGTCCCGTACGCCACGAACACCGCGGTCTGCGCCCTGCCGTCGAGCGAGCGGAACACCTTGGCGCGCTCGGCGAGCTGCGGGGCGTCGTCCGTCCTGAGCGTCACCAGCGGGCGGGGCGCGGGGCGCTTGCCCTCGCTGTACTCCATGACGACGTCCACCACCTCGCCGACGAACGCCTGTCCTGCGAGCCGGTGCGCGGCGAGCACCAGCGGGTCGTCCAGCGCCTCGGCGGCCTCCAGCTGGGCCTGCGCCGACTCCCGCGCGGCGAGCTTGCGCGCCGCGGTCACCGCGTCGTCCGTGCGCGGCTGGGGCGGCTCGCCGGCCCGCACCCGGTCCCTGTGGCCGGTGTACGACCAGCGGTCCCTGGTCCAGCGGTCGGCGACCCTGGCTCCCTCGGGCAGCTCCCGCAGCAGGTCGATGCCGCGCCACACAGCGTCCCAGGTGGGCCGCAGCACCGCGGCGAGCATCCGCGCGATGTCGCGCTCGGCCGCCATGGCGCGGGCGAGCTGCTCCTCCGCGTACGCGCCGTCCTCCGCGGCCTCGTGCGCCCTGCGGGCCCGGTCGTAGCGCTCGACGGCCGGGGCGAGGAGGCGGTTGTCGAACGCCGGGTCGGTCGCGGGTCCCGCGGGCGGGCACAGCAGCTGGCCGTGCGCGTCCCTGCCGGTCTCGGCGCGGAGCGCCGCCTCTGCGCCGGTGAGCCCCTCGGGCGGTTCGAGCCAGGCGAGGAGGGCACCGAGGTGCTGGTCCTCCAGAGAGGACTGGCCGGTGGCCCAGTGGCGGCCGAGGAGGTCCGTCATGGCGAGCAGCAGGCAGGAGCCGGGGACTCGGGCCCGCTCCCCGTAGTGGGTGAGCCAGCGGCCGAGCAGCGGCACCCGGGGCGGCGCGGGATGGGCCGCGTCCGGGTCGTCCTCGGCGGTGCGCCGGAAGCGCATGGACCTGCCGAGCAGCCGGACGAAGTCGACGCCCGGCCTGTTCGGCACGATCAGCTGGGGCGCGTCCGCGCACAGCTCGACCTCGACCTTGACGCGCTTGCCGGTCTCCGGGTCGGTCTCGCCGCGCTCTGCGGGCTCCACGTCGTCCGCGTACGCCTCGATGACGGGCAGGACCGCGTCCGCGAGCTCGGCCAGGAAGGCGAACCGCAGGTCGCGGTCGCGCGGCTGGGCCACCGTCAGCAGCCGGGGCGCGTCCCTTTCCGTGCCGACGAGCGCGCCGAGCGGCGCCCCCGCCTCACCCGCCGTGGTCAGGGGTACGAGGACGAGCGGGTGCCGCGCGAGGTGGCGGTGGCGCACGGTCGTGAGCGGCGCGGCCCTGCCGGTGTCGACGGCTTCGAGCCGCGCCAGCGTGCCGATCAGGGACATCAGGCACCTCCCGCGGCGGCCCCGGCGGGTGCGCCCGCGCGGCGCCGGGCCCCGGCGAGCGCCTGCTCCCGC